>JAQGKX010000121.1 GCA_028289885.1 Sphingomonadales bacterium | reverse complement strand
GTGCCGCACATCCACAGCGGGATCATCGCGGGGAAGTTGAACGGCGTGATGCCGGCGCCGATGCCGATGGGCTGGCGGAACGAATAAACGTCGATGCCGGGGCCAGCGCCACCCGAATATTCGCCCTTCAGGACGTGCGGGATGCCGCAGCAGAATTCGATGACTTCCAGACCGCGCTGGATGTCGCCCTTTGAATCGGCGACCACCTTGCCATGCTCTGACGACAGCATGTTGGCGAGTTCGTCCATATTGGCTTCGATCAGCCGCTTGAATTCGAACATCACGCGGGCGCGGCGCTGTGGGTTGGTCGTTGCCCAGCCCGGCTGCGCCTTTTGAGCGGCGGCAACTGCGAGGTCGAGTGCTGCGGCGTCGCCCAATCCAACGCGAGCCTGAATCTGGCCGGTGTTCGGATTGTAGATGTCACCGAAGCGTGTCGCGTCCGGGCCAGCGCCGCCGCCGATGAAATGATTTACTGCGCGCATGATTCGCTCTCCTGCAATTTCGCACCTTGTTGAGAGCGAACATCAATGAGCGCAAGCCACGGAGGTGCAATCATGGTCTGCATTTCTGCAGAACGGTTGCCAGCAACGCCGAGATCCTCGAACGTCCCTCAGGCGTCGATAGCACATCCTGCCGCACCTCAATCTCCACGTATGGCAAGTTTGCAGAATAGGCGTGGCGGGGAACCGTGTAGTCGATCTTGTCCATGGCATAGGGTTCGTTGTCGCCAACCGGTCCTTCGACGCAATCGGTCAATTCCTGCAGGACTGCCAAGGCAAAGTCGGTCCGACCGCGATGGTGGAGAATTCCAACCTCCCAAGGCCGCGCGACGCCGTTCATTTCGGGCGTGAAGCTGTGGATCGCCACGATCGTCGTGTTCGCAGATATCGCGGAGGCGATGGCGGATTGGTAAGGCTCGTGGATTTCAGCAAACCGCGCCGCGCGATCCGCCGCCGACAGGTCCCGATTGCCGGGAACGACAATGCCGTCGCTAACCTCAGCAATGGCGTCGGGAGCATCCGGACCACGGTTGCAATCGACGACCAGCCGCGAATAGGTCTGCCTGATCAGCGGCGCATCAAGGGCATCGCTCAGCAAGACCGAAAGTTCCGAAGCCCCCAAGTCCCAGGCGATATGCTTGCGCAATGCGGCATCATCCAGTCCCAGCGTGCCCAGCCTTTGCGGCACCCTGTTCCCCGCGTGATCGCAGACGAGCAGGAACGATGACGCGCCCCCGGGGTTGATCAGGTCAAATGGTGGTGGATCATCGACCGTCAGCAGCGGTCGGGGAGACTCTCCGACTTCGAAATCCGGGGTATTCGATGCCATTCCTGAACCTCTCACACGTCACGACCTATTCGTACCGCCAGCCGGTATCGTTCGGCGAACATCGTATAATGGTGCGTCCGCGTGAGAGTTACGACCAGCATTTGATAGACGCGACGCTGAAAATCGATCCCGAGCCACGCGATATTCGATGGTTTCAGGATGTTTTCGGCAATTCGGTCGCCATCGCCCGGTTCGACAGGCGAGCAAGGGAACTCGTTATCGACAGCCGGTTGCGGCTCGACCATCGCCCCGCCGAAGTCCAGCATTTCGATATCGAGGATTATGCGCGGCTCTATCCGTTCACCTATTCGTCGGAGGATATGCCCGACCTGCTGCGGTCGATCGAGCGCCAGCATCTCGACCCGCTCCGCCAGATCGACACCTGGGCGCAACGCTTCGTCAATCGTTCGGGCACCACCGATACGCTGACGATGCTGGCCGACATGACCGCCGCCATCCGCCGCGACTTCACCTATGTGCCGCGCCCCGAAAAGGGGACGCAGACGCCCATCGAGACGCTCGACCGCCGTCAGGGCACGTGCCGCGACTATGCCATTTTCATGATCGAGGCCGTTCGCGCGCTTGGCTTTGCGGCACGGTTCATCTCGGGATATGTCTATAATCCGTCATCGCGCGAGCGCCGGACGGGCGGCGGCAACACCCATGCATGGGTGCGCGTCTACCTCCCCGGCTCGGGCTGGGTGGAGTTCGACCCGACCAACGGCATCGTCGGCAATCGCGGCCTGATCCGCGTGGCGATTGCGCGCGACATATATCAGGCGGTCCCGATTTCGGGAACATGGGCGGGCTTCCCCGGCAGTTTCCTCGACATGACGGTCCAGGTCGATGTCTCGGTCGATGGCCTGATGTCCGGCAATCGCAACGACACCCAAGCTATTCCCGCTCCTCAGCCTCGAAAGGCAGACACATGCTGATCCGCGCAGGTTACGACATCCGGTTCGAAACGCCGATGCCCACTCCGATGATGGCGATGCTCAGTATCCATCCATCGCGAAACAAGGATCTGGCGACGCCGCACCGGATCTTCGCCTCGCCCGACGTGCCGGTCTATGATTATCTCGACGCGTTCGGAAACGTGTGTACCCGCGTCACCGTGCCCGAAGGTGGGCTGACGCTTCGCTGCGACTTCACGATCGAGGACAGTGGCCTGCCCGATCGGCAGTCCCCGGACGCGATCCAGCATCCGATCGAGGATTTGCCCGACGACATACTGATCTTCCTTCTCGGCAGCCGCTATTGCGAAACCGACCGGCTCATCAATACGGCGTGGTCGCTGTTCGGCCATGTCCCGCCCGGCTGGGAACGCGTTCAGGCGATCGTCGATTTCACGCACGATCATATCGAGTTCGGATATCATCACGCGCGACCGACGAAAACGGCATGGGATGCGCATCAGGAAGGCCTGGGCGTGTGCCGCGACTTCGCCCATCTCGCGATAACGCTGTGCCGCTGCATGAACATCCCGGCACGCTATTGCACCGGCTATCTTGGTGATATCGGCATCCCGCCGGTCGATGCACCGATGGATTTTTCGGCGTGGTTCGACGTGT
>JAQGKX010000106.1 GCA_028289885.1 Sphingomonadales bacterium | reverse complement strand
CAGCGACGGCAATCGGGCCGGCCGTTTCCTATCCATTTTGGAGCACCTGAATGAAGAAGCTTAGCTTTATTCTCGCTGCCGCCGGCCTGATTTCGCTGGCCGCCTGCAACAAGCCTGCTGACACAGCCAACTCTGCAAATGCTGCAGACAATGCTGCTGTTGCACTCGACAACGCCGCTGACAGCCTGAACGCTGCTTCAGAGAACGTTGCTGCATCGTCGAACGATACGGCTGTTGCAGCCGGTAACGTTGCTGAAGCTGCTAACGCTGTTAGCAATGCTTCGGACAACGTCGCAAAGTAATCGAGTTCGCACCGGTCGCATCCGCGATCGCGCGAACGAAAAAGACGGGCGTTTCCCAGGCGGGAAGCGCCCGTTTTTTTATTGCCCGCATGATATGGTCGGGAAGCGAGCCACCTGCGCGACGCGTTTTCCGAAATGCGCCGGCATGCGAAAGCGATTGAGGCAGAGCGCCCTGCGGAGATCTCTGGCTACGTTTGATAATTTTTTGAGGTGCAATGCCATGCACCGAATGCTCGGTCCCACGTCGGTCGCTGCTACCGGAGCAGCCCGAAAGGCCGTGATTTTCCGAAACTCGTGAAAATGGTCGGGGAGACAGGATTCGAACCTGCGACCCCCTGGTCCCAAACCAGGTGCGCTACCAGCCTGCGCCACTCCCCGACATTTTCACCGGCCCGATCTGCATCGGAAGGCAGCCACTAGCGTTATGGGAGCATAACGCAAGCCGCTAAAATTTCGCTGGTGGGCCCGGAGGGATTCGAACCCCCAACCAAGCCGTTATGAGCGGCCGGCTCTACCATTGAGCTACAGGCCCGGTCAGCGTCCCGGAAGCGCGCGATAGCGGACGCCAGCCCCTGCTGACAAGTCGCTTGCTCAGCCTTGATTGCCCGATTGTTCCTTGAGCGCATTGGCGGGCGGCAGAACCAGTTGAAAAACATCATCGCCGAGCGTCAGCCTGGATCCCGTTTCGCGCGCAAGGTTCGCGATCAGGCGGAGGGTAAAGCCAAGACCGAGGATCGGCGCGTCGGGCCACTCGCCTTCCGGACCATAGGCCGGATCGAGCAGCGCCTGTTCCTCGCGACCTGCCAGCACGGGCGGGCGTGAGATACTAAGGGTGACGCCCCCTGCCCCGGCAATAAGGCTGAGCGAGGCCGTGTCGCCCTCTGCGAGCAAGCCCAGCACCGATGCCAGCAATCGCCGCGCCATGCGGTCGAGCACGGGTTCCCCAACGCCGACCATCGCCTCGCGTTCGATGTTTGCGTTCAGCACAACCCCGCGTGCTTCGAGGGTGTGGCCCTGTTCCTGCACGATACGGTCGAGGACGGCGCTGGCATCACTTATGCCATCGTCGTGTTCGAACCGGTCGCTGTCGAGGCGCGCGGCCGTGTCCAGATCATCGACGACTTCCAGCAGACGACGTGACTCATCGACTATATATTTGGCACGTGTTCGATACGTTATGGCGACCGGACCCAGTATCTGGCGATCGATCATTTCGGCAAAACCCTGGATCGCGTTCAGCGGAGTGCGCAGTTCATGGACCAGTTGACGGAGCGAGTCCGCAGGCAGCGCGGTACCCGACAGTGACCGCTGGTCGCCACCGGCACGCTCGTCGCGTCGCGGGCGACGGCCATTTCCATGATAGCCCACGAACCGCCCCGTGCGAGGGTTGAAGATCGGGATTGCCGAAATCAGCCAATGGCCGCCCGCAGCTCCATCGCCCGCCACTTCCAGACGCGCATCCCGGAAGGGCGCGCGGCGGCGAAATGCACCCGCAGCCTGGCCATCGACGCCGGCTTCAAGGGGAGGTGCTATTTCGGCGACAGACAATCCGATCAGGGCTTCGCGGGCGACACCCTGAATATAGCCTATCTCGCCCTCTATCCCGGTTTCGAATTCGAAGGCGTCAGGAAGGGCGTTGGGGCCATCGATCGCTGGAGACTCGGCGGGCGCCAGACTGCGGAAAGCCTCGATCCGCGCGACAAGGTTGCGGATTTGCGAACTGGCGTCGGGCGCGGCGGCGGCGGGTTCGCTCGTGGTGACAGACCGATCCGGCAGCGCAAAATCGGACGGTCCAAAGCTTGCCAGTGCGCGTTCGACCGCGGCGCCAAGGTCCCGCCGGTTGCGCAGGATCGCTCGTGACGTTGGCGGGAAGCTGTGGAGCAGCCCTAGCCACTCGTCGTCTGACAGGACAGCGCGGGCAACAACAGGTGCCGCCACCGCCGCCTCGTCGGTCGCAAAAATGGCCACCACGTCGGGACGATCAATGCGATCCGCAAAGCTCGCCGCGGCCTGCCTCCGCTGATTGACGGGAACATAATTGCGCAGTTCGGAAATACGTGCGTGCGCTATCGCTCGCAGTTCGGGGTCCATGCCGCCGCCACTCTGCGCAACGATGTCGACCAACTGACGCCAGACGGCGGTCCGCGACCCGGCGTCGCTGGTCGTCAGCGCCAGTATCGTCCGGATCATCCCGTCGTATCGCACGAAAATGGCAACTCCCAGTCGTCTGACAACGCCGAGCAATGCGCGAGGCGTTCGAGCGGCCTAGGAGAGGGTTAATCGGTGGCCAAGGATTCAAAATGGGACGTCGCTTTATGGCACAATTGTGCCGCGCCGCAATTTTCTTATAACGGTGCCATGACGAACCAAAAAACGATGCGTCGATGATTGTTGGACCCTATGATTCGGTGGATCTTCAGATTCTGACCGAACTGCAGAACGAAGGTCGCATGACCAATGTCGAGCTTGCCGGGAGGGTGGGCCTGACCGCTCCGCCATGCCTGCGCCGCGTTCGCAGCCTTGAGGAGGATGGGGTGATCAAGGGGTATCACGCCGAACTCGATCCCGCGCGGCTGGGCTATGCCATCACGGTCTTTGCAATGGTGAGCCTGAAAAGCCAGGCCGAAGCCGATCTGCAAGCCTTTGAACGCCATGTCGAAGCGCTGGATGCGGTGCGCGAATGCCACATGCTCAATGGCGAAATCGACTTTATTCTGAAGGTCGTGGCGCGCGATCTCCAGGAGTTCCAGAACTTCCTGACGTCATCGCTGACCACCGCGCCCAATGTCGCGAGCGTAAAGACTTCGCTGACCATCCGCCGGGCAAAGCATATGCCCGGCGTACCGGTCCCCACAGAAGCCTGACGCGGGACAAAGGCGAGCCAACCGGCGTTAACCGGTCGGCTCGTGCGCTCAGGCCGCGGCGGGCTGATCGAGATACAACAACCAGAACGCCGCAATATCACCGCGCGTGCCGTTGGCATTGACGGCTGTAAACGCAGCCCTTGCCGCATCCTTCTGGCCGGCACGGAACAGTGCGACGCCGAGGTGCGTATTGGCCGTATCCGTGTCGATGCCGCCCTTAGTCAGTGCAGTCTTGTAAAGTGCGATGGCCTTGTCGTTGTCGCCATAACCCAGATAGGCATCGGCCGTGCTGAGCGCGACCTTGCCCGTAGCGGCCGAACCGGCGGTTCGTTCCGAAGCGGCAAGGCTCGCGCGATCACCCGCGGTCTTGCCGCCCGCCATCGTACGAATCTCGGTGACGGCCTTGCTCCCTGCAGGAACGGCGCTCGTTGCAAAACCTTCATCGGCTACCGACTTGGCTTCGCCCGGAAGGCCATGGTCCATCGCCAGCGCAGAATATTCATAATAGTCGCGCTCTCCCGCAAGGCTCTTGGTCGCGCGCATCAGGCGGAAAATATCGAGATTCGTACCGAAATCGCGCGTCGCACTGTCGCGGTAAATGACCAGCGCGCTGCGCCAGTTGTCCGCGCTCGGATATGCTTTCAGCTGGGCACGCGTCCATTTCGACGTCTCGCCAGTCAGCTTTGCCTTATACGCAACCGAAGCGGCGCGGGCGTACCATTCCCTGGGAGCCTTTTGCCCCGCTGCTTCCTGAGCCGTGATCGCCTGCTGGACGAAGCCGAGCCCTGCAGGAATCTGGTTCATTTTGAAATTTGCTTCGGCCAGCAACAAATAGACGTCCGGCGTCTTGTTGCCGAGGCGCTGCGCTTCGTTGAGCAACTGGACGGCACGTGGATAATTACCCGCCTGGTATGCCGAATTGCCCGCCGCCAGGTTGAGCTGCGGCGCGAGCGATGCAGGTGCGCCCCCGCTTGAGACCATGGCGTCGATCGCCTTGGCCTGCGCGGCCGCATCCTTTTGCGTCGTTGCGATTTGATATCGAAACTGCGCTGCAAGGAACAACTCATCGGGCGACTTGGCGGCAGCATCTGCTGCAGGCATCTTGCTAAGCGCGTCAGGCAGGTTGTTCGCCTTGATTGCTTCCTGAACAGGGCCGGCCGCCGCGCGGAACTCCTTGCTCAATTGTAGCGATGGAGCCGCTGCAGGCTTTTCCTTGGCAACGGCTGCGCTAAATCCAGCGCTTCCCATCGTCAGTGCCAAACCCAGCGCGAATGTCGATACCAGCTTCATTATATTCTCCTGACAAAATTCTTGAAGGGGCTGTCACGGACCGCCGCCTTTGATTTGCGTGACTAGCCTCCACGTCATGGCCGCACAAGCATATGGCAACCACATCGATCCCGACGAACCTAGTCTCGACCGATGAACGCCCTTTGAACCATAGGGTTGCGGTCGGGCCGTTGATTTGTGACGCGAATGTCATGGACCGGCAAGGCACGCTCCATTCGCGTTGGCGCATGCTATTGATTGCGAGCGGTCGAAACTGCGTCGTTCGCGTTTTTGGGAGAATTACGATGTCGTTTCTACGCTTCACCCCTGCTCTGGCTGCCATGATCCTCGTGTCAGGCCCTGCCCTGGCCGTTCCGGGAAATTCAATGGCATCTGCAGCTGCAGCCAAGCCGACAAAACCGACGCACGCCACCGCAGCGAAACCGGTGACTGCTGCCAAACCTGCCGCGAAGACCGCAATGATTGCAACCCCGCGCCATGTCGCCTCCACGCCCGCAGGCCGCATGGTCACGACAAAGACCACGACGGGCAAGACGATCACCTATAATTGCTCGCTCGCCGGTAACGCTTCGAAAAAGGCTTGCAAATAACCTTCTGAAACCGTCCCGCGCTCAACTGTGCCCCCCTGAGCGCGGGGTGGCATTTGTCGCGTCCAGCGGCTAGGGTGGCTGTCACCGTATCGTCATACACGAAAGACAGTTCCCCACATGAGCGACGAGCTAATTCTCGCCGACCCTTCCGACATCACGCCGATCAACATCGTCGATGAAATGAAGTCGAGCTACCTCGACTATGCAATGTCGGTCATCGTCGCGCGCGCACTGCCTGATGTCCGTGATGGCCTGAAGCCCGTTCACCGCCGCATTCTGTGGTCCGCTTACGAAAGCGGGTTCGTCCACAACAAAGCCTATCGCAAATGCGCCCGCATCGTCGGTGACGCGATGGGTAAATATCACCCCCATGGCGATCAGTCGATCTACGACGCTTTGGCCCGCATGACGCAGGACTGGTCGATGCGCCTGCCGCTGATCGACGGTCAGGGTAACTTCGGGTCGATGGACCCCGATCCACCGGCTGCCATGCGTTACACCGAGGCACGGCTGGCGAAGGTCGCGGGTGTCGGTCTGCTCGACGACATCGACAAGGAAACCGTCGACTTCACGCCCAACTACGATGGGTCGGAGCGCGAGCCGCAGGTTTTGCCTGCCCGCTATCCCAACCTTCTGGTCAATGGCGCGGGCGGCATCGCCGTCGGTATGGCGACCAACATTCCGCCGCATAACCTCGGCGAAGTCATCAACGCCTGTCTCGCCTATATGGAAAACGGCGCGATCACGATCGAGGAGCTGTACGACATCGTGCCCGCGCCCGATTTCCCGACGGGCGGCCTGATTCTCGGCACCCACGGCGCGCGTTCGGCTTATGCTACGGGTCGCGGCTCGATCATCATGCGCTCGCGCCATGTCGTCGAGGAAGGTCGCGGCGACCGTCGCTCGATCGTCCTGACCGAAGTTCCGTTCCAGACCGGCAAGAACGGCCTTGTCGAGAAAATCGCAGAAGCCGCCAAGGACAAGCGTATTGAGGGCGTCAGCGATATCCGCGACGAATCGAACCGCGAAGGCGTCCGTATCGTCATCGACCTGAAGCGTGACGCGACCCCCGACGTCGTGCTCAACCAGTTGTGGCGTCACACGCCCGCGCAATCGAGCTTCCCGGCCAACATGCTCGCCATCCGTGGCGGTCGTCCGGAAACGCTGACGCTGCGCGACATGATCGAAGCGTTTGTGAAGTTCCGCGAGGAAGTGATTACGCGGCGGTCGAAATTCGAGCTGGCCAAGGCCCGCGACCGTGCGCACATCTTGCTCGGCCTCGTTGTCGCGGTCAGCAACCTCGATGAGGTCGTCAAGATCATCCGTGGGTCGGCAAGCCCCGCCGAAGCCCGCGAAAAACTGAGCGCGCGCGAATGGCCGATCGGTGAGATCATGCCGTACATCGCCAT
>JAQGKX010000083.1 GCA_028289885.1 Sphingomonadales bacterium | reverse complement strand
TGACGACGCCGGGTCGCGCACCCAGCGACCGGATCTGACTGAGGACGCGGTGCAGGTGGACGGTCGAACCCGGCTCGGCCTGGACGAGAACATGGTCCGCACCCGCCTGCACATAGCGTTCGAGGCTGCGCTCCGGCTCGACCACCATCATATGCACGTTCAGCGGCTTTTGCGTACATTGCCGGATCGCCTTGACGATGGCCGGGCCGAAGGAAATGTCGGGCACGAACCGCCCGTCCATGATGTCGATATGAATCCAGTCGGCCCCTGCCCCGTCGATCGCCCGCACCTCATCGCCGAGGCGGGTGAAATCGGCGGCGAGGACCGACGGGGCAATCTTGATCGGTCTGGTCATCGGATGTCCCTCGTCCGTTTTTCCACGTCACCGCCGCGTCCGATATAGACGGCGTCGATCTCGTCGATGAACAGCCCATGCCCGATGACGCCGGGGATTTGCGACAGGCTGCTCGCGAGCATCTCGGGCGTGTCGATAAAGCCAAAGGTGCAGTCAAGAATCTGATTGCCTTGATCGGTGAGAGCGATACCAGCAACTGCGCGCCGCAACATCGGCTGCCCGCCCAAAGTCTCGATCCGCGAGCCAACGAAACCCATCGCAAACGGCAAAACCTCGGCCGGAAGCAACGCCGCGCCCAACCGGTCCACCGCCTTGCTGCTGTCGGCAATGGCAATCATCCGGGCGGCGGCCTGCGCGACGATCTTCTCACGCACCATCGCGCCGCCTGCCCCCTTGATCGCCCTGAACGCGGGGTCGATCTCGTCCACCCCATCAATGCAAAGATCGACCGCCGCGAGCATCGAAAAGTCCAGAACCTCGATCCCCGAACGACGCGCAATGGCCTCGGTCCGCAGCGACGTCGCGACTGCCCGGACGTTCAGGCCAGCCCTGCACCGCACGGCCAATGCCTCGATGGCGAAGGCGACCGTGCTACCCGTCCCCAACCCGACGACCATGCCCTGTTCGATCTCGGCAACGGCGGCCTGCGCAGCGGCTCTCTTTTCCCGGTCGCGATCGGCCATCAGCTTCGATCGGCAACGCGCGGCAGTATTTCCCTGTCGATTGCCTTCGCAACACCGTCATCGTCGTTGCTGTCCGTCGCGAGCATCGCCTTGGTCTTTACCGCGTCCGACGCCTGCCCCATCGCGATGGACAGTCCCGCCCGCGCGAACATCGGCAGGTCGTTGGTCTGGTCGCCGATGACCGCCACATCACCGAGCGACACGCCGAACGATTTGGCCAGAAACGCGATCCCGTCACCCTTGTTCGCGACCAGCGCCGTAATATCGAGATAATAGGGCTGCGACCGCGCGATCGTCGCGTTTCCGCCTGCAATGGCCACAGCACTTGCTTCGAGCTTCACCAGCAACTCATGGTCGTCGCTCACCCCGACGATCTTGTCGGCCCTCGTCAATTTGTCGCCGAAATCATCGGTAATGACCGGCTGCACGTTCG
This sequence comes from Sphingomonadales bacterium, assembly GCA_028289885.1. Lineage (GTDB taxonomy): Bacteria > Pseudomonadota > Alphaproteobacteria > Sphingomonadales > Sphingomonadaceae > Sphingomonas_O. The sequence goes on along the minus strand of JAQGKX010000083.1, from coordinate 18,413 downwards.
CGGACTCGACCTCGCGCTGGTTATGCGGATCGTCGGCATTGTTCGACAGCCACTGGTCGTCGGCAAATACCCAGCAGGTGATGCCCGCCTGGACGATCAGCGCGACCACTGCCTTCGCCAGTTCAGCATCGAGACAATGCCGCTCGATCACCGTCCCGTCGCGCCTGAACAGGACGCCACCGTTGAACGCCCCGAACGGCCCGTCGAGATCGAGCTTTTCGGCAATCCAGATCATCCCCGAAGGAGGGCGCGCGCTGATCAGGCTCATCGGCAGGCCCGCGTCCTTCAACCGGTGAACGGCTGCAACGGTGGCGTCGGCAAGCGTCTTGTCCGACCGCACCAATGTCCCGTCGACATCCGAAATGAGCAGCGCAATCCGTGTCTCGGCACTCATCCGAGTTTGTGCCAATGGCGACCGTCGCGGGCGAGCAGTTCATCGGCACCCGCCGGTCCCGCGCTCCCTGCCGCATAGTCTTCGGGGGTTCCGCCGCTGTCCCACGCATCCAGCACAGGCTGCATTGCCGCCCACCCGGATTCGATCATATCCGCCCGCTGGAACAATGTCTGGTCGCCGGTCAGCGCGTCGTAAAGCAAGGTTTCATACCCGGTTCGCTGGCCCAGAGTGAAGTGATCGGCATAGCAGAAATCCATGCTTACCTCGGCTGTGTTGACCGCAGGCCCCGGCTTTTTGGCAAGGAAATTCACGCTGATCCCCTCATTCGGCTGCACCTGAATAACGAACGAGTTCGGCGGAAGCTGATCGACACCCGTCCCCCGGAACTGCGCGAACGGCACCGGTTTGAACTGGACGACGATCTCCGTATCGCGCGCGGTCAGCGCCTTTCCCGTCCGTAGGTAGAATGGCACACCGGCCCACCGCCATGTCTCGACCTCGACCTTGACCGCAACATAAGTTTCGGTTCGGCTGTCGGGTGCAACATCGGCTTCGGCGAGATAATCGACCACGTCCTTGTCGCCAGCCCGTCCGGCAACATACCGCCCGCGCACCGCGTCCACGAAAGCTGTCTTTTCGCACGGACCACGCACCGCGGCGAGCAGCTTGGCCTTTTCATTCCGGATCGCTTCGGCATCGAAGGAATTCGGCGGCTCCATCCCGATCATCGCGAGCAATTGGAACAGATGATTAGGCACCATGTCACGCAACGCACCGGTCGCGTCGTAAAACTTCCCGCGCGTACCCACCGCCACGGTTTCCGCCGCCGTGATCTGGATATGGTCGATGTAGCGGCTGTTCCACACCGCTTCCCACAGACTATTAGCAAAGCGCGCTACCATGATGTTCTGGACGGTTTCCTTACCAAGGAAATGGTCGATCCGGTAAATCTGGCTCTCCGGCACACGCGCCAGTATCTGGCGGTTCAGATCGCGCGCGGACGCCAGATCATGGCCGAACGGCTTCTCGATCAGCACGCGCCGAAAGCCGTCCTTCTCGTCAAGCGCCCCGGCGTCCGCAAGCTGATCGACGATCGGACCGAAAAAGTTCGGGGCGGTCGCAAGGTAAAAAGCCACATTCCCTGTAATCTCTGCCGCCAGCGTCTCGAACGTTGCGTTCGCTGTAAAATCACCACGGTGATAGCTGATCCGCTGACGAAGCGCCTGCCACGCCGGATCGTCGGCACCCGATGTGTCCGCACTTTTGGTGATGAATTCGTCCAGAGTGTCACGTAATGACTCATCGCTGCCGTCATGATGACTGACGCCTATGATATTGAGATCATTGCCGATCAGACCATCCCGCGCGAGGTTCAGGATCGACGGCACCAACAAACGCCGCGTCAGATCACCCATCGCCCCAAAAATGACCAGTGTTGCCGCCGGTGCCGGAGGGGAGTCGCTGTCCCCTGCCAAAGACTCGCTCACCAGCCCGTCACTCACTGGGGCATCTCGACATGGCCACCAAACCCAAACCGCATCGCCGACAGCAATTTGTCCCCGAACGTCGTATCGACCCGGCTGCGGTAGCGCGCGAACAATGCCGCCGACAGGACATAGACCGGCACCGCCTCCTCCATCGCCGCGTCGATTGTCCACTGGCCCTCGCCCGAATCAGCCACCTTGCCGGTGAATTGTTCGAGGTCGTGATCCTTCGCCAATCCGATTGCCGTCAGGTCGAGCAGCCATGACGAAATCACGCTGCCCCGCCGCCAGACTTCGGCCACGTCGGGCAGGTTGATGTCGAACCGCTCCTCCTCGACAAGTTTTTCCGAGGATTTGCCCTTCAATATGTCGAACCCCTCGGCATAGGCCTGCATAAGGCCGTATTCGATGCCATTATGCACCATCTTGACGAAGTGCCCCGCGCCAGCCGGTCCCGCATGAATATACCCGCGCTCGGGCCGATCGTCGGGGGCGTCGCGGCCCTTGGTGCGGACGATCGTGCCATATCCCGGCGCCAGCGTGTCGAAAATCGGATCGAGCAGGTCGACCGTCTCCTTCTCGCCGCCGATCATCATGCAATAGCCGCGCTCCAGCCCCCATATGCCGCCCGAGGTCCCGACATCGACATAATGCAGCTTCTGCATCGCGCAGGAACGGGCGCGGCGGATATCGTCCTTGTAGAAGCTGTTGCCGCCGTCGATGATGATGTCGCCGGGCGAAGACAGCTTGATAATGGCCTCGATCGTGCTCTCGGTCGGCTCACCTGCGGGCAGCATCACCCAAAATATGCGGGGGCCACCGTCGAACTTGGCGGCGACCTCCTCGAGCGACGCCGCCGCAATCGCCCCCTCGCCGGCGAGCTCAGTCACATTTTTCTCATTACGGTCGAAAGCGATAATCTCGTGATTGCCGCGCATCAGGCGACGCGCGATGTTGGCACCCATCCGGCCAAGGCCGATCATTGCGATACGCATTCAACTATTCCTTGTTCGAGGCGACGAGGGCACGTGCCACCTTGGTGACATTGTCGAGCGTGAACCCGTATTTTTCCTGCAATTTCGCCAGCGGAGCCGAAGCCCCGAACGTCGACATGGTGATCGTCGCCCCGTCGAAACCGACATAGCGGTCCCACCCCATCGACCCCGCCTGTTCGACCGCAAGCCGCGCGCGCACCGATGGCGGGAACACGCTTTGCCGATATTCCAGATTCTGTTTCTCGAACAAATACCAGCTCGGCATGGAGACAACGCGCGAACGGACACCCTCTGCCGTCAGCTTCTCATGCGCGTCCACCACCAGCGAAACCTCGCTGCCGGTCGCCATGAGTATGACTTCGGGATCGCCGCCCTCGGCATCGGCAAGGATATAGGCTCCCTTCTTCAACCCAACGGCCGCCGCATATTTCGCCCGGTCGAGCGTCGGCAACGCCTGACGCGACAGGATCAGCGCGGTCGGCTCATGGGTATGCTCGAGCGCGACCTTCCATGCCTCAGCAACCTCGTTCGCGTCGCCCGGACGGATCATGTCCAGCCCCGGGATCGCGCGCAGTGTCGCCAAATGCTCGATCGGCTGATGCGTGGGGCCATCCTCGCCAACCCCGATTGAGTCGTGCGTGAAGACGAAGATCGTCGGCACTTCCATGATCGCGGCCAGCCGGATCGGCGCGCGCATGTAATCGGCAAAGACAAGGAAAGTTGCCGTGTACGAACGCAGGTATGAGAGCGCCATGCCGTTGGCGATTGCCCCCATCGCATGTTCGCGGACCCCATAGTGGATGTTGCGCCCATCGTAACTGCCGGGCTCGAACGACCCCGCACCCTGAAATGTCAAATTGGTCTTGGTCGATGGCGAAAGGTCGGCTGCACCCCCGATCAGCATCGGCACGTGTGGCCCGATCGCGTTGATGACCTTGCCCCCGGCATCGCGCGAGGCGATCCCCTTTGCATCGGCCTCGAACACCGGAATATCGGCCTGCCAGCCATCGGCCAGCCTGCCAGCCCTCAACAGGTCGAACTCGGCAGCCTCGGTCGGGAAGCTCTGGCGGTAGTTTTCAAACATCGCCTGCCAATCGGCGCGCGCCTTGCCGCCATGATCCACCAGCGCCGCGTTGAACGCCTCGGCCACCCCATCCGGCACGAGGAACTGCGCGTCCTCCGGCCAGCCATAGGCCTGTTTGGTCAGGCGCACATTCTCCTCGCCCAGCGCCTCGCCATGCGCCTTTTCACTACCGGCGCGTGGGCTGCCCCATCCGATTACCGAATGGACGACGATGAAGGTTGGCTTGTCGTCAGTCTCGCGGAATGTCTGCAAAGCCGCCGCTACTGCATTGGTATCATTGGCATCGTCGACATGGATGACGTTCCAGCCATAGCCCTCGAACCGCTTGCCGACGTCTTCGGTAAAGGCGATCTCGGTCGAACCCTCGATCGAGATATGGTTGCTGTCATAGATCCAGCACAGGTTCGACAGCGCGAGGTGTGCGGCGACCGAAGCCGCCTCGCCCGAAATCCCCTCCATCATGTCGCCATCGCCGCACAGCGTATAGACGTCATGGTCGAACAGCGTGAAACCCGGTCGATTGAACCGTGCCGCCAGTGCGCGCTCGGCAATGGCCATGCCGACCGAATTGCCACAGCCTTGCCCCAGCGGCCCGGTCGTGGTTTCGACCCCCGTGGTTATCCGATATTCGGGATGGCCCGGTGTCTTGGAATCAAGTTGCCGGAACTGCTTGATGTCGTCGAGGCTGACGGCCAGCTTGCCCGACTTCTTACCGTCGGCATCGATCTCCTCGACCCCTGCCAGATGGAGCAGCGCGTAAAGCAGCATCGACGCATGGCCGACCGACAGGACGAACCGGTCGCGATTGGGCCAGTCGGGCGTCGCCGGATCATAACGCAGGAACTTTTGCCACAAGGTAAAGGCAACGGGCGCGAGTGCCATCGGCGTGCCCGGATGACCCGAATTGGCTTTCTGGACGGCATCCATGGACAGCGTACGGATCGTGTCGATGGCAAGGCGATCGAGCGACCCATCCTCGCGAACGCCATTGGCAGGCTCCGACGTTATTGAATCCGCCATGAAATACTCCTGTGATGCTTTGGTAAAGCCGTGCCCGGCACGTGTTGGGGACTGTGTACGCCTGAAACGCGCAGCCGGGTAGAAATGTGCCCGTTAAACATTTGTCATCGGCCCGATTGTTCGGGGCATCTTCCGCTTCTAGGCTAGGCGTTCATTTTTCAGGACGAGGTTATGGCCCCCTATCTGTTCGCTCTCGCCGCCACGGTCGCCGCATCGGCACCCGCCCCGCAGCATGTCTCGCCGCAACGCATGTCCGATGCCGTTCGCGTCCTTGCCTCCGACTCGTTTGAAGGTCGCGCTCCGGGTACTGCGGGTGAGGAAAAGACCATTGCCTGGCTCATCCAGCAGTTGAAAGCGCTGAAACTGGAACCCGGAGGCCCGAACGGAAGCTGGACACAGCCGGTCCCGCTGGTCCGCACGCAGGTCGGCACCTCGACCATGCAGATCAACGGCGCGGAGGCTCCAGCCACTCTCGTCCAGGGCCGCGACGTTTACGTGAGTACGGTGCGGCCAGTCGATAAAGTCACAATCGTGAAGGCTCCGCTGGTCTTCGTCGGCTATGGCGTGTCGGCACCCGAACGCGGCTGGGACGATTTCAAGGGGATCGACCTGCGCGGCAAGGTCGCGGTGATCCTCGTCAACGATCCCGATTTCGAAGCGGTTAAGGGTGATGACGCCGAAGGCAAATTCGGTGGCCGCCGCATGACCTATTACGGACGCTGGACCTATAAGTATGAGGAGGCGGCACGCCGTGGGGCCATCGCCGCGCTCATCGTCCATGATACCGCGGGGGCGGGCTATGGCTGGGACACGGTAACGGCACCGCACGGCGAAAATTACGACATCGTCCAGAGCGCGCCCAACACCCGCGTCCCGCTGCAGGGGTGGATTAAGGGAGAGGCAGCCACCGCATTGTTCACCAGTGCCGGACTCGACCTCGCCAGCCTGAGGGTCGCGGCCCGCAGCAACAGCTTCAAACCGGTCGCACTGAAGGGCGTCAGTTTTTCCGCCAACGTCGCCGTCACCCATAGCGCGGTCTCCAGCCGGAACGTCCTTGCCAAAATCACCGGCACCAAACGCCCCGACGAAATCGTCATGTACGGCGCGCACTGGGACGCTTATGGGCGCGGAACCGCTGCCCCTCAGGCGATCCGTCCCGGTGCCAATGACGACGGACTTGGCGTGGCCGGACTGCTTGAGATCGCGCGGGCGTTCAAGGCCTCGCCACCCGCCGAACGGAGCGTCGTTTTCGGCTTCTGGTCCGCCGAGGAACGCGGACTGCTCGGTTCGGAAGCCTATGCCACCAACCCGGTTTACCCGGCGGCAAAGACCGTCGCCAACATCACCCTCGACATTCTCCAGACTGCCGGTCCTTCAGAAGACGTGATGCTGGTCGGACAGGGCCAGAACGACCTCGAACAAAGCCTTGCCGCCGCAGCTTCGCAACAGGGCCGCCGCGTAACGCCCGAAGCGCTTCCGGAACGCGGGCTATTCTATCGCGCCGATCATTTCTCGCTCGCCAAGCGCGGGGTTCCCACATTGCTGTTCATGGCGATCAGCGGCGCGCCCGACCTCGTCGATGGCGGTCGTGACAAGGGGAACGCGTGGCTGCAGGCCTATATGACCTGCTACCATCAGGCATGCGACAGCTGGCGGGCCGACTGGGATTTGCGCGGGGCCGCCGCCGATGTCGATCTTGCCCTTGCCGTGGGTCGTGGACTCGCGACTTCGGATCGATGGCCGAAATGGCTGCCCGGCTCCGAATTCGCGTCGAAGCGCGGCGGTGCGGGTGCGGTCAAATAGTTCGAAGGGAAAGGTCGATATGTCAGTTGCCCGTACAGGTGGTCAGATCCTTGTCGAACATCTTGTTTCCGAAGGCGTCGATCGAATTTTCTGTGTGCCGGGTGAAAGCTACCTCGCGGTGCTGGATGCCTTGTATGACACCGGCATCGAAATCGTCATCTGCCGTCAGGAAGGTGGTGCCGCAATGATGGCTGAGGCTTATGGGAAACTGACAGGCAAACCGGGGGTCTGCTTCGTGACCCGCGGTCCCGGTGCAACCAATGCCTCCGCTGGAATTCATATCGCACAACAGGATGCGACGCCCATGCTCCTGTTCGTCGGTCAGGTGGAGCGCGGGTTCATCGGCAGGGAAGCTTTCCAGGAAGTGGACTATCGCGCCGCTTTCTCTCCCCTTGCGAAGTGGGCGACGGAGATCGAAGATACCAGACGCATCGGCGAAATCGTCTCGCGCGCCTTTCATACGGCGCGTTCCGGGCGGCCCGGCCCAGTCGTAGTCGCACTCCCCGAAGACATTCTGACCGAGACTTCCGACGCGCCTTCGGTGCCCCCTGCGATAGAGGCGACAGCATGGCCCGCGCCGCGGCAGATCGAACAATTGTCGGCTCTCCTCGCGGCATCGAAACGACCTGTGGCGATCCTGGGCGGGAGCCGCTGGTCTGCGCGCGCGGTGAAACATTTCACCAGATTTGCAGAGAGTTTCGACCTTCCCGTTGCCGTCACTTTCAGACGCCAGATGTTGTTCAGTGCCGATCACGACAATTTCGTGGGCGATATCGGAGTGGGACCAAATCCGGCCTTGCTCGACCTCATCGCAAAGTCCGATCTGATCCTGGTGGTTGGCGATCGGCTGTCAGAGATGCCCAGCCAGTCCTACACTCTCATAACTCCAAACGACACTCGCAAGCTTGTCCACGTTTTCCCGGATGCGAATGAACTTGGACGTTTTTATCGCCCAACCCTCCCAATCGCCTGTGGCCCCGCCGCGTTTGCGGAAGCCGTAAGTGAGCTTCGGCCCAGCGCCGATCCGGTCTGGTCCGACATCACCGGCGACGCACGGGCAGCCTATTTGGCGTATAGCGACCCAACGAACATCGAAATTCCGGGTCAGCTTCAGATGGGCGCAGTCATGCAATTTCTGCGTGACCGTCTGCCAGCGAGCGCCATAATTTGTAATGGGGCCGGTAATTACACGAGCTGGGTACACAGGTTCTACCGCTTTCGCGAATTTGGCACCCAGCTTGCGCCCACTTCGGGGTCGATGGGATATGGGGTGCCCGCTGCCGTTGCCGCAAAGATCATGAACCCCGATCGCATGGTCGTGGCGTTCGCCGGTGACGGATGCTTTTTGATGCATGGCCAGGAATTTGCCACAGCCGTTCAGTATGATGCTCCCCTCATCATCATCCTTATCGACAATGCGATGTACGGAACGATCCGGATGCATCAGGAGCGAGGTTACCCGGGACGGGTCAGCGGAACCTCGCTCAGGAATCCTGATTTCGCGGCTTACGCCCGGGCTTTTGGGGGGCATGGTGAAACCGTGCGATCCACGAACGAATTTGCCGAAGCCTTCGAACGTGCGCAGGTGTCCGGATTACCCTCGATCCTGCACTGTATCATCGATCCCGAAGCGATCACGCCGACAACGACCCTTGCCAAAATCAGGGAGAATGCGCGGATCTCTGGGCGTGATCGCGGCTGATCGTAGCCCGTGTGGATACGTCGCCCAGTCGCTGGACGCTTCCCGCTTGCGCGACATGCCGTTAAGTGCGTGTATAGGTTCCGGCCTCCACGGCATTCGACGCCGTCGTGATTTTGTCGCGCCGATCAGGAGCAATCGTCCCACATGATCGTGGCATTGTCTAAAATCATGATGGCGTCCTGTACGTCGGCTTCGTCATGCACGCCGTTGGTCGGATTCGGCATCCTGGCGTTCCGTTTGTCCAACACCCTTCAGGCGATCTCCTATCTCGCCATTTTCCTTCTGCTGGTCATCGTAGGGCGGCGGCGCAGGGATTTTACTTTCGCCAACGGTTACAGCTTTGTCCTGCTGTTCGTCATGGCGGGCACGATCGCCCCCGTCCTCCGCCTTTACAATTTCGGCAAGGACGACGTGCTGCTTGCGGCGATCGTTCGCCTCGTTCCGGCACTGATCACGGTCACCACGGCTGCGATGCTGTGGCGGTTGTTGCCAAAAATGCTGAACCTGCCCTCGTCCGAACAGTTGCACCAGACGAACGAGGCGCTGCGTCACGAGATGGCCGAGCGCCGCAGCGCCGAAGCCGCGTTGCTGCAAAGCCGCAAGATGGAGGTCGTGGGGCGGATCGCAGGTGGCCTCGCGCATGATTACAATAATATGCTGCAGGTGATTTCCGGCAATGTCCGCCTGATCGCGGACAAGTCCGACGACCGGGAGATTGCGGGGCTTGCCGACGCCATTCAGGCCGCGGTCGAACGCGGTGTCTTGCTGTCGGGCAAATTATTGTCGTTTTCACAGGAGCAAAGCTTTCTGCTGGAGCCGATCCACGTCCCCAATTTCGCAGCCGATTTGCCGGCGCGCCTCAACGCCATCCTGTCACCGCGCGTCACGCTGGAGATAGAAGGCGGCGACATCGAGGGTGCGGTGCTGGCCGACGTGACGCAACTCGAACTCGCCATCCTCAACGTGGCGAGCAACAGCGACGATGCGATGCCCGACGGTGGACAATTGCGGATTGCCTTTTCGCATTATCACGCGCGCGGGCGCAGCGATCTTTCGGATGGCGCTTACCTGCAGATCATAATCGCCGACACCGGCCTCGGCATGGGACCGGAGGTGGTCGATCGCGCCTTCGATCCCTTTTTCTCGGCCAAGCCTGCGGGGGCGGCGACCGGGCTTGGCCTGTCGATGGTCTATGCCATGGCGCGGCGCAGCGGTGGGACCGCGACGATCGAATCGCGCCCTGGCGAAGGTACGACGGTCACTCTCTATCTAAAACTCGTTGCGGCGGGAGCGGGGTCCTCCGACGAACCGGCGCTGGTGGCGGACGGCAGCTTTGCCGGACGAACGATCATGCTGGTGGATGATGAGGCGGCGACGCGGACGGTCGTGGCCCTGACGCTCGAATCGCTCGATTGCACGGTCATCACTGCCGAGGACGGCGCGCAAGCCTTGTTGCTTTCCGAAGAGAGCTGGCCCGACCTGTTCCTGCTCGATTACGCCATGCCCGCAATGACGGGGGCCGAACTCGCGGCCCACTTGCGCGCGCGCGATCCTTCAAGCTGCTTCATGTTCCTGACCGGATTTGCCGATTTCTCGGCAATCCGCGCGGTCGTTGGCCCCGACGTCATCATTTTGCAAAAGCCGGTCTCTCGCAACAGGCTCGCCCATGCGCTAACCAAGGCGTTCGCCAGTCAGGCCGCCCGGTCCTGATCCATCTCTGCCGCTATAATATGTGCCGCAGCAGTTCCAGCGACATGGGTTTTTCATAAACCTCGCCCAGCTGCCGGTCGCGCGCTTCGCGGCAACGCTCGGCTGATCCGGACAACAGGCAGATGCGCACCTTGTGATTGAGGTGCGTGGCCATCTCGGCAATGCGAATGCCGTCGCGCGCGTACAGATTGATATCGAGCAACACGACGTGCGGCGGCTCGTCGAGAAGTGCGCCGAGCATTTCCTCCCCCGTCGCAAAGGCAAGGCCGCGAAACCCGAGCATCTCGACGGAAAACAGCATTTCGCTCCGCTGGTCCTCGTCATCATCGACGATGATCACCAACTTTCCCACCGATTGTTGCAAGGCCGTCACGCTAAGCTCCTGAACGGGCGATAAATAGTTGGAAACGAAGATCCACCACTGTGTTGCCAATACTACCGGATTGAACGTAATTAGGTCTACATCGGTTCTAATTATTTGTGCATCCGCAGATGAGTACAGATTAAACTACGTCCTTGTATATTCATTATACCAAAAACGGGTAATATCGATCATCGTTATCCATACTTATAAAAGTCGTATCGTTTTGAAAAATCATAGCGCATTGATAAACCCTGTTATTCTAATCATCGATGACGTCGCGGACATTGTCGAAGAAATGATCCAGATGCTTGCGTTATTGGACCTGCCTGCGATTGGTGCCAGGTCGATTGCCACGGGCATCGCCCAACTGAACCAAAATCCCGACGTTGCACTGCTGATCTGCGACTTGCGGCTGCCCGGAGAAAATGGCGCCGACATTCGCGCACGGATCGCCGGGGCCGCCGGGCTTGAGGACAGGGTTTTCACGATCATTTTCATGAGCGGCGATACCGAGCGGGCGGAGGCAATGGCCGTCGAGCCCGGAAACATCATCCTGACCAAGCCGATCGAACCATCGGTGCTGATCGACACGATTTTCGCCTGCCTCGACCTGGATCTGGACGTCGGGGCAACGACGGGAAAAAAGCTGCGGCAAACGCGTTGTCGGTAAAATCTGAAAACGACGTTGGGGCGGTTGCGGAGCGCAACTATCTCCGAAGCGTGGTGGAGGGCTTGCAAGACAGCGTTAGCCTGCGCCTGATCCGCGACATATCTTTCGATCCGACCACGCATCTCCTCTCCTTCGTGGAAGGCAGCGTGGACCATCCGGCGGTGCATGCGCTCCTCATCGATGCGGCGGGGCAACCCGATTTCCAGCGCGTCGCGAACAGCGATGCAGCGTCAGTGGAGTTTCGCCTTGTCGGTGCCGAAATGCTGGACGCTTTTCTCATCACCCTCGGCAAGAATATTGGAAACTATGGCTGGGAGCAGGGGACGATCGTCGCGTTGCGGCAACCCCGGCGGCTGCGCGAACTGATTGCCAGTCAGGCGCGTCTGGTCGATCTCGGCAGCCTGGCGGCGATGATCAGCCATGAGGTGAAACAGCCGCTGTTCACCATCGCCATGATCGCCGAGAGCATCCAGATCATCCTGCGCAAACCGGCGGGGCCGACGCAGGGTCCGAACATCGAGCAATGCGCCAGGCGTATCGTCGCACAAGTGGACCGCGCGCGTGAAATCATCCGGCGAACGCTGAAATATGGGCGCAGCGACGCGACGATAACCGACTGCGGCGAGCCGGTTACGGCGCTCATGATGGCATTTTCGCTTCTGCTGCCGCTTCTCGACGAACGGGACATGGAGGTGGTGATGGACCTCCCCGACAGCCTGCCCGAGGTCGGCATCGCCCAGATCGCGCTCGAGCAGCTTCTGGTCAACGCCATCCGCAACGGAAGCGATGCCATATTGAGCGCGCGGGCGGCGGGCCGCGTCGCGGGCCGGCTGGAACTCTATGCTTTCGTCGATGGCAACGGCGTGCGATGCGGCGTCCGCGATGATGGCCTCGGCCTCGAGAAAGCCGCAGCCGCACTGGCCTTCGACGCATTTTTCACGACCAAGCCGGTGGACGAGGGCTCGGGCCTCGGCCTGTTCATCTGCCGCCAGATCGTCAGCGATGCAGCGGGCACGATCACGCTTGTTGCCAACCCGATCGCCGGGGCGACGCTGGAAGTCTGGCTTCCGTTCGCAGCGAATTGACCGCCCCGTCGCTCAGACCATGTCGCGATCGAGCCGGAGAATGAAGCGGACAGGGTCGTTCCGGCGATTGACCCTGCGCAATTCGCAGCGGCAACTCCACGCCAGTTTCGACATCAGTTCATAGGTTGCCCGCGCAATATCATCCCCCGCCGCCGCGCGGGTACGCCCGGCCCCCGCGCACAGGACCGTGATTTCTATGTGTGTGGCGGTTCTTGTCGCTTCCAGCATGATGCCCTCGGGCTGCGCGCCATCGACCGGCAACGTGGCGAGCATCTGGAGGATTTCCAGCAGCGCGACAGTTGCCAGCATCTCGATCGTGCCATGCCGCAAAGGCAGATCATAGGTCAGCGCGTCACCGCGCACCTCGATGGCAACGCCGCTCTTGCGCGCGGCGGCGCAAGTTGCCGAAACCGCATTGTTCAGCGCGCTGCCGACCGTCAGCACTTCGCCCTCGCGCCCGCCATCCTGCCCGAACCAGCGAAATTGTCCGAGCACCTGCGCCGCAGATTCAGCATTGCCCGCGATCCGGCGCACACGCTCGGCCAATTGCTGTCCGTGCGGTTCCTCGATCGCCGCGCGACCGAGGATATACCCCAGATTGCCATTTGCCATGGTGATGACGTTCAGCGATTGGCTGAGTTCGTGCGAGAGGCCGCCGGAGATCCGCCCCAATAACAAATAGCGCGCGGTTTCGGTCAGCCACTGCCGCTCACCCAGTGCGTGGCGCGTGTTGCCGATCATGTCCTCGCCGTTGATGCGGCGCGTCGCGGTGAAGCCGACGAAGCTGGCAAGAATCGCTCCCGCCGGCAGCAGAAAATACCAGCTCGCGCTGCCGGGAGCGGCCCATTGCGTCGTCACGATCAGCACGGCGAGCGCACCGGGGAACACCGCCCAACACCAGGTCGGCAGCCGGACGCCCGCAATCGGACGCGGCATCGCCGCCGCCACGAGCAGCAGGATTGGGGGGAACAGCATCAGGATGGCTCCAACCCCACCCGCAGACCACGCCCCCGTCAGGCCAAGGGCGCGCAGCATCAGCCCGGTCGCCGCAAAAAGAGTGATCCATCGATAATTCAGCGCCGCCACTGAACCGGCACAGGCCGCGACCATGACCCCCGCCACGATCGTCATGTCACCCTGCAGGTCGATCAGCGGAAGCAGGATCGCGCAGACGGCCAGCGAGCCGGCAAATATCGCCATGACCGGCAGTCGCGTCATTCCGGGCACAGGACTCACGAAGTCGCGCCAACCTGCGTAATCGGGCCAACCTGCGTAATCAGGCCAGCCTGCGTGATCGGTATCGGTTGCGACCAGAAGAAACCCTGACCGTAATCCGCGCCCGCTTCCTGGGCGATCTTCAGGTCGAGTTCGGTTTCGATCCCCTCGATGGTCGTAAGGATGGCGTTCGTGCGGCAAAACGCAGTGATCTCCGACAACAAGGTCTTGCCGTTCTGGCCAAGGTTGCGGAAAACCTCGCGATCTATCTTCAGTTCGTGCAGCGGCAGTTTCAGCAATTGTTCGACACTCGACGCCCCCGTACCGAAATCGTCGAGGTGGATGGGAAAGCCCGCCAGCGCATAGCGACAGGCCATTGCCGCAAGGTCGAGCAGCGCCACCACGCCTTTTTGTTCGGTCAGTTCGAGTGCAATCATCGCAGGATCGACCCCGGCGTTCGCGCACATCGTCCGCAACCCGTCGAAGAATCGCGGAGATCCAAAGATATCGGGCGGGCAGTTGAAGGCGATGGGCAATATCTTGCCCTGCCGGGCCAGGCGTTGATGCACGTCTATGGCAGCGGCGGCGGCGGCGATCGTCATTTGCAGCGCAGCCGCGGCATCGAGATCCTCGAAATAACGGGCGATATCGGCCACGCCGGGAATCCGCACGAGTATCTCGCAACCGACCGGGTCGCCGCTCTGCAAGTCATACTTATGCTGGAACACGTAAAAGGGCGCGCCTGCCACCGGCGCGACATGCGGTTCGGACGCGGTGACAGGCTGACCGACGGTTTCGAGCATTTCCCTTAGGGTGTCGAAAGTGAAGGGCTTGGACAGCGTTGCCACCAGATCGAGGCCGCGCGCCGACGCCAGCGCTCGCGCCGTGTCCATGAAGCGACGGCCCGCTCCGCTCATGATCGCAACCGGCGGCGGGGCGGACTCCCCGGCCATCCGTTCCAATATCTCGAACCCGTCTACACGGCCAAGGCCAAGGTCGAGAATCACCAGATCGCACGCAGCATCGATCGACCGCGGGCTCTGCCCGTCGGACCAAATCGCGTTATGGCCGAGCAACTCGATACTCTGAACAAGTTCGGTCGCCAGCGCTTCGTCGTCCTCCAATACCAGAATGTTGAGCATGATTTTCGCTTGAGCACCCCCGATTGCGTCTTCCTGCAGCCGATTTGCGCAATGAAGAACAGGGACAGGGACCGCTTCGGGTGTTTGAAACACGTCTCTATTCGGGAGCGATACCGGGCGCGCGAGGCCTAAGCTCATGACTCGGTTGGTTTAAGCAGATTGTGGCGTCTCCATACCCCGGCAAACGGGCGCTCAAACAATGCTGCAATGCACCCGCTTCGGTTCTTCTTGGATACCATGATGTCGGCGCGCTGCCCTATCCGATTGCGTATCGCAAAAGGGGTGTTGCGTGGAAATGACACCCTTTTGCGGATTACGCAAATGCAGGCGGGGGTCCGTAATTGACGAAATTCAGTACCAGGGCAAAGGCAACAATGGCCGCCGGCCTGTCAGTCTCGTGTCTATTTCTGGTGCTGGGCATCCGCGAATTGCGGAACCCGGCCCGCGCAACCGCGACCCTTCCCGCTGCAATTCGCCCCGTTGCCCCGCCCACGGTTATTGCGCTCGCCGCATCGACACGGGCAATCGCCGTCGGTGAGACCATCACCGCCGACCTCGTCCTGACGCGCGTCGGCAATCCGGCGATGAACGCGACCGCGGCCACCCCGGCGGAAGTCGTCGGCAAGGTCGCCACCCAGCCGATCGCCGCCGGTGCACTGATCCAGCGCACGATGATCGACAACGGCACGAAGCTGGCTATCCGCGTACCCGTTGGAATGCGGGCGATGAGCATCGACACGACCGCCGAGATCGCCGTTGCCGGACTGATCCGCCCCGGCGACCGGGTGGACGTGCAGGTCATCTATCCCGGCGAGGACGCGGTCAACGGACAGCGCGGCGTTGGGCGCAGCCGCGCCGAAACACTGCTGCAGATGGTCCCGGTTCTCGCGATCGGCGAACTCGTCCTCGGCGACAAGCCGGTGGCGAACAACGATCAGGCTTCGGTTCAGGGGCCCGCCGCTTCACCCGCCCGGACCGTCACCGTCCTGCTGACGCCCGAACAGGTTTCCACCCTGTCGCTCGCGAAATCGGTCGGCACTCTTTACCTTTCGTTGCGCAACCCGACCGATCAGGCGCTGGAAGTCGTGACCGCAAAGGGGCCTCCGCCGCTGGCCCGCCCCGCAATGGCCCCGATTGTCGCCGGCCTGCCCTCCGCTCCGGTTGCTACGCGACCGGCTCCGGGCCGTCACGCGATCCAGCTGGTCGTCGACGGACGTAGCGAAACCATCCAGTCCGGGAGCGGCGGCAAGTGAAGCATATCCATAAGATCCTGCTGATGACGGCGGCGGCGGCGCTGACGGTTCCCACTGTTGCATGGGCGCAGGATGACGACGCGCAGGAGACCGCCGCACTCGTCAGGCCGATCGCCGTCAGGTCGGTGCGGACAATGAGATTCGACCGGCAGATCGGCAAGATCGAAATCGACCGCGAGGGCGTCATCGCCGTACGGGCGCCGACGCCGCGATCGATCGCCATCACCGGCACCCGTCCGGGCAAGGCAATCCTGTCGGTCTATGCTCAGGGCGGCGCGTTGCTGACTTCCGGACAGGTCTCGGTAATTGACCAAGTCTCGCGCGGATCAGCGCAGGATGGATCGGGCACCTCTCCGGGCGGAATGATCGACGCGAACAGCGAACAAATGGTCGCCGTCGATGTCCAGTTTGCAGCTGTGTCCACCACGACGCTGAAGGCGCTTGGGTTCAACTTTTCAAAACTCAGCGGCGATATCCAGGGCGCGGTGATCTCACCGAGCAGCCTGACCAGCTTTGCTTTCAATCCCGCTGGCCTCGCACTTTCGGCCACCGCCCCGTTGCAAAATGCCTTCAACCTGTTTCTCGCCGGACCGAACCGCGGCATCGGTGCCGTGCTCAGCGCCCTGTCGAGCACCGGCCTGTCGCAGATGCTTGCCGAACCCACGCTGATCGTGCGGTCGGGCGAACAGGCGCATTTCCTTGCGGGTGGCGAAATCCCGATACCGGTACCCCAGAACGCTGGTGGCACCGGCGGCGGTACGATCTCGATCGAATATAAGGAGTTCGGCGTTCGGTTGAGCGTCGCGCCGTTCGTTCTCAGCAACGGCCGCATCGTCATGAAGATCGCGCCCGAAGTCAGCGAACTCGACTATGCCAACGGCGTCCAGTTGCAGGGCTATAACGTCCCCGGCATCCGCCGCCGCTCGGCCGAAACCACGGTCCAGCTGGCCAGCGGGCAGAGCTTCGTTATCGCCGGGCTGAATTATACCAACAGTACGGTGAACAAGGAAAAGATGCCGTTTCTCGGCGATCTCCCCGTCATCGGCGCGTTTTTCAAGCGGCAGCAAAATCAGAAAGAGCGGCAGGAACTGATCATCGTTGCGACGCCGCGACTGGTGGGGCCAATGGAGGCCGGGACAATGCCCACGCTGCCCGGCACCGCGCAGGAGGCGCCCGATCCCTCGATTGGCGACATGATCCTCGGCACAGACGGTATTGAGCAACGGTCGCGCCCCTTTGGCGTGGTGAGGCGCTGATATGGCCGAAATCGCCCTGCTCTCGGTCGACCGCGCCTTTGCCGACCGCCTGTCCCTCGCGCTGGAAGGCCGCATCCCGGTCAGCCTCGTTCAGGCGGTCCCGCCGCTCGACGCCGGTCCCTGCGTCATCGTCATCGACGAACCCGCGATTCCCGCCGACCGCGCCATAGCAATGGCGATTGCCGGGATGGTCGAAACCGCTGCGGGTCGCCCCGTCGTGCTGGCGACCGAAAACCGCGATGCCGACCTCGTGCTCCGCGCTATCCGCGCCGGGGCGAGCGACGTCATCCACCGCGACGCCGACAATGAGGAAACGGGCCAGGTCCTGACCCGCCTGCTCAACACGCTGACCACCAGTCAGGCACGGCCCGGCCAGTTGACGCTCGTCGTCGGCGTCGATGCGGAAATCCCCGCGATCTTTGCGACCGACCTTGCGCTGGTCCGCGCCGACAAACGGGCCGGTCACATATTGGTCGATTGCACCATGCCGACCAGCGCGGCAGAGGCCTATCTCGACATCCAGATCGATTACGGCATCGCATCCGCCGTCGCCGACATCGACCGGCTCGATTCGATCCTTCTGTCCAGCGCGCTCGCCCGCCATGAACCGAGCGGCCTGTCGCTGCTGACGCTCGATGGCGGCACCGGCAGCGAACCCGCCGGGATTGCCCCTACCGACATCGCCTCGCTCATCAAGCTGCTGCGCGCGACGTGCGAGGATATCGTGCTGTGCGTCGGCAGCATGCGTCACGGCGGCCTGCTCCGCGACTTGGCAGCTGGGGCGGACGGCATCGAACTCGTTTGTACCCAGTCGATCCGCGACCTCGAAAGCTCGCGCCGGATGATCGAGAAGATCGGGCTGAGCGCCGACACGATGAAACGCACGAGGCTGATCGTCTGGGGTCATCAGCCGGGCATCCTGCTCGACGGTCGCCGCATGGTCGATGCGCTCGGGCTTGGCAGCTTCGCCAACGTCCCCGTCGACACCGTCGCGCTGCGCAACGCAGTCAATTCGGGCAAGCCGCTCGCACTTGAGGACAAGGACAGCGCCTATGTCCGCGCGCTTCGCCGCATCGGTGGTCAGCGCACCGCCGTCCGTCCGCTCACCATTGCTGGCGGCCCATCGCTGACCGACCGCCTGCGTGAGACGGTGGCCCGCATCGCCGGGCGCCGGATGTGAGCCTGCTCTCCGAAGAAATCATCTTCAAAGAGGCGGTGGCGCGCGCCGAACACGAT
>JAQGKX010000022.1 GCA_028289885.1 Sphingomonadales bacterium | reverse complement strand
AACTCCTCGAAATGCGCGGCAGCGTTGTCGAACTGCTGCCCAACGCGATGTTTCGCGTGAAACTCGAAAACAATCACGAAGTGCTCGGCCACACGGCTGGCAAGATGCGCAAGAACCGCATCCGCGTCCTCGTGGGTGACGAAGTGCTCGTCGAAATGACCCCGTACGACCTGACCAAGGGCCGGATAACGTATCGGTTCAAATAATGCCGGACGCTAACCTGCGTCTGGTATTAGCGTCAGCATCGCCCCGCCGCCTGGATTTGCTCGCGCGAATTGGCGTGGTGCCCGATGCTGTCGATCCTGCCGAAATCGACGAATCGCCGCTGCCTGCAGAAATTCCGCGTCTCCACGTCCAGCGTCTCGCCGCCGCCAAGGCTGCCGCCGTCGCCGCGCGTCATCCCGGTGCCATCATCCTTGCCGCCGACACCGTCGTCGCAGCCGGTCGCCGCATTTTGCCCAAGGCCGACGACGAAGCCACCGCGCACAAGTGCCTCACCCTGCTCTCGGGGCGCCGCCACCGCGTGCTGACTGCCGTTACCGTCATCGATGCCGCCGGAACCGCGCGCCATCGCCTATCCGACACCATCGTCGCCTTTAAACCGCTCACCGCTGCAGAGATTGCCGCCTATCTCGCGACTGGCGAATGGCACGGCAAGGCAGGCGGCTACGCGATACAGGGCCGCGCCGAAGCCTTCGTCCGTTTCCTTTCGGGCAGCCACTCGGGCGTTATCGGTCTGCCCCTGTTCGAAACCCGCGCGCTACTCCTGACCGCAGGCGTCACGCTTGGCTGAGTGGCTTTACGAAGCCGGTATCGGTGAAACCCGCGCCGCGCTGGTCGATGACGATGTCATTATCGAAGCCCATGTCGAACCCGATGCCCCTGCCCTGCGCGTCGGGCAGGTCGTGGCCGTCCGCCTGATCGAGAAACAGGCCAACAACACGCGCGGCATCGTCCGTTCGGTCGTCGGAAATCACGAAGCACTGCTCGACCGCCTCACCGGCATCGACATGGGCCGCGCCTTCAACGTCATCGTCACGCGTGAAGCCATCCCGGAACCCGGTGCGATCAAGCGCGCCAAGGTCCGCCCGGCACCCGACACCGACGAAACACCGGCCCCCCGCCTGTTCGACCGCATCACGGCAACAGGCATTCCGATAAAGACCCTGACCCCGCACGGCCCCGACCTGCTCGAACGCGCCGGCTGGAGCGAAACACTCGAAGAGGCAGCGCGCGGCGAGGTCCGCTTCCCCGGTGGCGCACTCCGCATCAGCCTGACCCCCGCAATGACATTGATCGACATCGACGGCGAACTCGCGCCCGGCCTGCTGGCATTGGCGGGCGCCAAAGCGGCCGGAGCCGCCATCCGCCGGTTCGGCATCACGGGATCGATCGGTATCGACTTTCCCACGGTCGCCGGAAAAGCTGAACGCCTTGCTATTGCCGACGCCGTGGATACACTGATCCCGCCGACCTTCGAACGCACCGCCGTCAACGGCTTCGGCTTTCTCCAGATCATCCGGCCAAGGCTCCGCGCGTCGCTGTGCGAGCAATTCCAGTACGACGCCCCGGCCTCGGAAGCGCGCGCCCTAATCCGCCGTGCTCAAAGGTCGGGCCTGATCAGTGCCGTCCAGCTCGTGGCCCATCCCGCAGTAATTGCGGTGCTGAAAGCCGACACCGACATGCTCGCGGCACTTTCCGCGCAGATCGGTGGTGCGATCACCTTGCGCACGGACCCCGCGCTCGCCATGTCCGCAGCCTATGCAACCAAAGCCAACTAAATCCGATTGCGCCGTTTGCGGCAAGCCGATCGATCCTGCACACACGCCATTCTGCAGCCAGGGATGCCGTGATCGCGACCTTCTCCAATGGCTCGGCGAAGGCTACAGGATCCCCGC
Organism: Sphingomonadales bacterium; assembly: GCA_028289885.1. Classification (GTDB taxonomy): domain Bacteria; phylum Pseudomonadota; class Alphaproteobacteria; order Sphingomonadales; family Sphingomonadaceae; genus Sphingomonas_O. The sequence goes on along the minus strand of JAQGKX010000022.1, from coordinate 792 downwards.
CGCCGTCGAAGATCCCGACGAGGACTAGCAATGGACTAGACAGCGAAGGCCGGTCCCCCCTATAGGCCCGCTTCGCGTTGCTTGACGCCGCGTGCCCGGGTAGCTCAGTTGGTAGAGCATGCGACTGAAAATCGCAGTGTCGGCGGTTCGACCCCGTCCCCGGGCACCACTATTTTTCTATATCCAGAGACCGGTCGGATTGTAGCTCGCTGTTCCGCCACAGAATCGCGCTTATCTGCCGGGTTTTCGCAGTAACCCCTGTGTATTACCGGGCGGGAGACGAGCTCAATGATTTGGCATTAGGCTCCGCGAACAGGCCAATCTCCGGTCGCCAGCACGGGCAACCCCGAGACGCAGAAAGTGGCCGTGAAGATACTGGCAGGTTCTGGCGGACACCGATGGAAAAGCCGCCCTCCAGCGAGTCCGCGTGATTGGGCCGGTGTCGACCAGCTCAAGCCATTACAGTGTTGACGCTGGAACGTCCGCTCACGCCGGAACGGTCATTCGCATGCAATCCAGCATCCGGACGACTAAGGCGCCCGAATGTAGCCGTTCACCGGCTTTGAGAGATATCTCGAAAGCCACCGTCCTCAGTTCAGAGCGACCATCCGCCGTCAATGACGGTGGCAGCACCGGTGACGAACCAGCCTAGGTCATAGCACATCCACAACACGGCCTCGGCGATCTCTTCCGGCTTGCCGAGGCGGCCGACCGGTTCGACGTCGATCGCTTTCTGGATGTCGCCGCCGGTGAACCGGTCCATCATCGGCGTTTCGATGTTGCCGGGTAGCA
>JAQGKX010000170.1 GCA_028289885.1 Sphingomonadales bacterium | reverse complement strand
GTGCCCACGCTCGCGCAATCGATCAACGATCCGGTCAATCCTGCGCCGACGTCAGCCGATTGGCAGGCGATTGCCCGCTTGCCGGACTGGAGCGGCACATGGAGCCCAGACGTCGCTGATCAAAATGGTCAAATCAAAACCAATCCGACGCCGTGGAAGCCCGAGATCCAGAAGCAGATCGACCATTGGGATGCCGAGGAGAAAGCTGGCCGCCCAAAGGGATTGCTGATCGATTGCCTGCCGCACGGTACGCCGTCATTCATCCTCATCACCCACAATGCACTGGAGTTCCTGTTCAGTCCGGGCCGGGTCACGATCCTGGGTGAATCGGACGGCAACCGCCTGCGCCGTATCTACACCGACGGACGTGCGATGCCCGACGACCCCGACCCTAGCTTCCACGGCTATTCGGTAGGCCGTTGGAACGGCGAGACGCTGTCCGTCGATACCAAGGCTATCTTGCCGCAAGCCTATCTGGCCGTCAGCGAGGCCGTCGGTGTCCCCAATAACGGCGACATGACGGTCAAGGAAAATATCCATTTGATCGACAAGGACACGCTCGTGTTCGACCTCGAAATCTCAGCGCCTAGGGTGCTGACGCGCGTCTGGAAAACGACGCGCATCTATCATCGCAAACGCCAGCGCAGTCATGAGATCGTCGAGGGCGTCTGCCATCAGGGCGACTTTCATGACGCGACCGATCAATGGGGAAACGCGATCTTTGAACCGGTGTATCAACAGAACGGAAACGTCCTGCCGCCGCCGCAGCAAAAATGAGGATCATCGCCATGAGACACGTTCGCTCTGCCATCCTGCCCGCCGTCGCTCTGCTGGGTTCGTTGATCGGCCCCCTCGCCCCGGCCGATGCCCATCACAGCTTTGCCATGTTCGACCCGGCAAAGGCACGAACGCTGAAAGGAACGGTTCGCGAGTTCCGCTGGGTCAACCCGCACGTCTCGCTGTTCGTGCTCGCCGAACCGGCGGCAGGCAGCACGCCCGAACTATGGGCGGTCGAACTCACCAGCCCCGGCAACCTCACGCGTCTTGGATGGAGCCGCAAGTCGCTCAAGACAGGCGACAAGGTGCTCGTCGAAATCAACCCCTTACGCGATGGCCAGCATGGCGGAGGATTTCGCAAGGCAACGCTGGTCGAAACCGGTCAGGTGCTTCAGGCGCGCCTGATCGACATCGAGAAAAAAGGGCCTCAGTGATACGCGGCTAAAGTGTAAAGCCGATCATCCGGCCAAACGCGACGATTGTCACCCACAGGATCAGAGAAGCGCCACCCGAAACTTTCGGGGCGAGCGCACCGTGCGTGTCGAGGTGGCGATGCGCGAAGATATGGAACAGGACCATGTTCAGCCCCGCCACCGCCAGCAAGCCCAGTTTGCTGAGGAAATAGAAATTGGCGCTATAGCTGATCGGGTTGGCGACAAAGAGCAGCGCCCCGGTCGCCGCCGCTACCCCGAAGGCGATCCATGTGATCGGCAGGACGGCGGTAATCAATTCCGAAGCATTGCGCCGTTTCGACGCGAACCCGAGCAACCGGAGATCGACCACCGCAATCGATCCAACCACCAATGTGATTGCGATCACATGGAGCGATTCAATCGCCGGAAACGCCGTCGCGGAATCGGTAAGAGCAATTGAGAGGCGCGCTTCCGACAGCCAGATCGCGAAATCCTGAAGTGACATAGGGTGTTCCAGAAAAAGAGGTGGGGCTATCAGGCAGGCGCGCCGGGCCATGCCTCGACATAGGCAATCCAGCGACCGGCCACGATGACGGCAAGCCACAGGATCAGCGTCGTGAGCGCGACGATCTTGCGTCCTGTGGCTACGGTCGCAACCTGATCTCCACCACTGGAAAGGGCCCAGCGATGCGACCAGGTCAGCGAACCCGCCACGAGGATCAGCGCCATCTTCACCCAGAAGACGACGCGGAACAACGCCCGCGTCGGTTCACCGGCAATCAGCAATGCGCCGGTAATGGCGAGCACGGCCACCGCGATCCCGATCGGCACGAGAAAGCGATCGAGCACGGCCTCGATCGTCTCGCGCTTGTCCACGAGCCCGAGGATACGCAGGTTGATCAGTACCACACCCGCCAGAACAACCGCGACGCTCAGGATATGGATCGTCTGCAACGCGGGCACGATCCAGAAGTGACTCGCCACCGTCGCTGTAAGCCACGTTCCCGATAACCAGTCGGTAAAGCTGATCAGTGTCGAAGTGATCATCGCGCACGCTCCCTCCGATGTTTCAAAAGGTCTTGTTGATGAAAATATTGGCGGTGCGCGGCTCGTTGTAACCCCGATAATACAGAGGATAGAGGCCAGCGTTGGTCGGTGAATACCCACCCGACTGCCCCCGCCGCAGATCGAAGACGTTCTTGACCTGCACGCCGGTTGTCAGGCTACCGTCCCTGGTCGTGTAATTCACGGTTCCATTGACGAATGTCTGTGGCGCGACCGCAATTTGCGGGGTGTTGTAGATATCGACGAAGCGCCTCGATTCATATTGAATGTCCGCCCCGATCCGCCACGCCCCGTCAGCCTTGAAAGGCAGTCGATAATTGGCCGATCCCGACAACTGCCATTTTGGCGACAGCGGAAAGTCCAGCCCGAGAAGGGTCGTGCGCCCGGCGACATTGGTCGGCAAAGTCGCCGTGAATGTCTTATAGCTGGTCTTCAGGAACGCTGCGTTTGCCGTCAGTCGCAATCCTTCGACCGGCGCGGCGCTCAACTCGAATTCGCCACCCCATGACTCCGCCTTGCCCGCGTTGATGAGCTGGTTGGTCACGACGCCCTGCGCTGCCGCGCTGGTGGCGCGAACCTGGAAATCCTTGATCTTGTTGTAGAATACAGACAGATTTGCCGTCAGATGATTGTCGAAAAGCTGTGTCTTGAACCCGGTTTCATACGTCGTCAGATACTGCGGCAGATAGGGTGTCTGCGTCCCGATCGCGGTATTCGTCCGTAGGTCATAACCCCCGCTCTTGAAGCCCTTCGACCAAGAGGCATATTGAAAGACATCCGGCGTCCACTGATATTGCAGTCCGAATTTCGGCGTGAAGCTTGAAAAGTTCTTTGGCTTGGCGGTCACATCGAAACTGGTGAACGTGCTGCTTGCCGATGTTCCCGTTGGATATTTTACGAAGAACGCGTTGGGATCATAACTCCATTCCTGTGGATCGTGCAGCGCCCATTTGGTCCCCTGCTGCCCGATATTACGGAACTCGCGATGGTCCGTCGTCCAACGCCCGCCGACCGTCACGGTCAGCTTCGACGTCGCCTTGTAATTTGCTTGGCCGAACGCCGAATAGCTGGTCGTGTGCAACCAGTTATTCGTGTGGGTTGCCGTGCCGATGTCATCGAGCGGGCTACCTGCCGATTGGCTCAACCGATGATTGTGGAACGACTCTTCGAAATAATAGAGGCCAGCCACGAAATTCAGGCGATCATATTCGCCGTTCAGATTGAATTCCTGCGTCTTCTGCGACTGCCGAAATCCGGCATAGCTATCGCCCTTGATCGCGGTGACGCCATCATTGTCATAATAGATGTGGCCGTCGAAACCGCGATATGCGGACACCGATTTCAACGTCAGATGATCGTCGATCTCATATTTGAACGTCAGCGATCCGCCGTACGCGTTGGTGGCATTATAGGGCAGCGTATCCGAATAGCTGAGGTCGGGATCGGTCGCGACCCCGGTGCCGGTCTGGCCATCGGGTTGGTTGACCGGCGTGTAATAGCTCTGGCTCGACCGATCGAACATCGCGTCACCGCTCAACGTCACGGTCAATTTGTCGGTCAGTACCGACTTCAGCTTGCCGCGCAGGATCGTGAGGTCGATATCATTGACGTCGCGGTTCAACGGCACATCATGCTGCCAGCCATCGCGGGTGTGTCGTATGACCGAAAACGCGCCATTCAGTTTGTCGTCGGGCAGGATTGCGCCATTTACGCGGGCTTTCAGATCGACATTGTTGAACGTGCCATAGGTGGCGCTGACGTAAAGCTGGCGATCGGCGGTCGGCTCCTTGGTGATGAACCTGATCGCGCCCGCGCTCGAGTTGCGCCCGTAAAGTGTCCCCTGCGGTCCACGCAGGACTTCGACGCGCTCGAGGTCGGGAGTGTCGTAAAGCGAACCCACTGTTCGTGCCAGATAGACGTCATCCACATAGACCGCGACCGATGGTTCCGGGTAGGTGTCGATTTCTCCGATGCCCCGGATCGAATAGGTTTGCGTTGTATAGGCGGTGGACCGCTTCGGAGCGAGCAATCCGGGTACCCGGCCTGACAAGTCGCGAAATGTCGAGATATTCTGCTGGGCGATGCCGTCGGCACCGATTGCCGTGATGGCGATCGGGGTTTTCTGGATGTTTTCCTCACGTCGCGATGCCGTCACGATGATCTCACCCAGCCCTTCGCTCTCTGCGTCGGAAGCAGGCACGACGCTGTCGGCTACGGCTTCTGCTGCATGCGCGGCGGCGGCACTGGAAAGAACGGCCAACAAGACAGCACTTCCATGCAGTGCGTCACGTACCCGATCTAAACGAGTAGGATGTTTATTGATTAAAAGCATTACTGGCCCCTGAAATTCAGGTTTCGCCTTAGAAACAATTTAATTCACCGCCGAATTATCAATTCGTGCTTCAGTAAAAGATAAAGTTTATATAAGTAATACTCTTAATCTATTTGGTTTAATCATTTGACCCGCACCGAATGCAAAAAGGCGCCGGAGACCGAATTGGCCCCCAGCGCCGTTTCAGCCGTTACCGGTCACAGGTCGGCGTATAGTGGTTCATCGGCAATCAGCACACGCTCTAGCAAGCGCGGGAAGTCGCCATAGTTCCGCACGGCATAATGAACCGCAGCGCGATTGTCCCAAAAAGCCACCGAATTCGGTTTCCACGAAAAGCGGACCTGGAATTCAGGACGCTTATACTGGCGCAACACCTCGTCGAGCAATTCCCGGCTTTCCGCAAGTTCCACACCGAGGATCTGGGGCCTTTGCGTCAGATTGACCCAGAGCGTCTTCAGGCCGGTTTCACGGTGCGTGCGGACGACTGGATGCGCGACAATCGGATAGTCATTTCCGCCTGACTGCAATGCCGCCCGAAAGTCATGTGTGACGTGAAGGTCTTCCAGCCGCTCCTTCAACTCGGATGACAAGCCCTCATAGGCGAGGTTGCCATCGACCCAGACAGTGTCGCCACCAACTTCCGGGAGCGTCACGGCGCGCAACACCGCGCCCCATGTCGGAACCAGACGCCAGCTCGTGTCAGTGTGATAACCGTCGCCGTCCTTCAAATCGCCGCGACGCTTGTCATATTCGACCTGATCGACTGCCGATATCTTGTGGATCTGCGAAATCTTCGGATCGCGCTTCGTGCTGGGGTGGGTATAGAGCGGCCCGAAGTTACGCGCGAAGGCTGCGTGCTGATTATTGTCGAGCGGTTGGTCACGAAAGAACACGACCTTGTATTTCAGGATCGCCGCCTTGATGGCATCGCGCTGTGCCGAGGAAATAGGGCGGCTCAGATCAACGCCTTCGATTTCGGCACCGATTGTCGGCTGGAGGGGGCGGATACCGATTGCCCCGGAAACAACGGAATCATGAGACTGGACTGCGGCTACTGACATAATGACATCCTCATCGCTAATCGCGCGGTTGCGCACTGAATCACTTGCCCAGTATATGCCGTTATCTGCAGATGTATTATGATTAGGCCTTGCAGAACTATTCGCTATCCCAATGTAAATCTCGATCGACTATTGCTGATGAGAGACGCGGCAATCAGACAAGATTTCGCTCGCCCAGGGAAATCATGGATCAGAGGTGAAATTCATGTGCCCCGCGACGAGGTTCTGGCGGGGATCGACCTCATTTACCGGACGCTGCCGGAGCCCTGTCTTTGCGAGAGCCTGTGTCCTTGAGGCATAGCAGCACACTCGCGGCGATCTCCACGGCTTGCTGGCGAATATCGGGAACCGACGTGATTTCCCACCACTGACCGCGGGCAATCGGACCCAGCGCGAAAAGGGACACGCTGACCGAACCGTCGCGATCGATCAACCGTCCGGAGCGATCGACATCAACGCCCAGCCTTTCCGAATCCGGACGGATAAGGCCATCACGGAGCAGTCCGGCGATCAACGGGTCGTCGGACACCGTGATATTCCCGTTCGGCCCCGTGCAGTTGATCACGCATTGAACAGGCGTCGTCTTTATCTCGGTCGTCCCGCGCGGCGTCCAGCTTGCGGTCAGCTTGCCGGACTTCGCCTGCCGCCCGAGATTGGACAGGCGCCCCGCCCTTACCGTCAGTACCTTGGCATCGATCATCGCCTTCAGCTTGTCGGCGACAGGCGGCGCAAGGCGATGACGGTGAACGTCCCACCAGGGTTGGGCGTGGCGAAGGAAGCGCCCGCGCTCGACCGAAGACCAGTTCCGCCAGATCGTCTGGACGAAAGGCCGCAACCGGTCGATCACGTCACGCCAGTCGCCGGTTCCGATTTCCGTACGCAGCGCCCGGATGATATCGGCCACCGAACCCGCAGGAAGGTCGTTTCCCGGTGTCATCCCAACAGCCGGTCCATGAGGTCGCGGAATCAGGCCGCGCCGGGACAGCGCGATCATCCGCAAATCCGGAAAACGCGAGTGGAGTTCAAGTGCGACATCGATCGCCGTCAACCCGGTGCCAAGCAGCAGCACCGTTCCTCTGGAAGGAGCCGTGTCGAAGTCCCAGTTCCACGGGTCCGGAATATAATCCTGCCCAAATGCGATATCGCCCTGCCGATCACCCAGGCTGACCCCGGTCGGCAGCGACGGCGGTAAATTGCCGACCGCCAGCACTATGGCGTCGGCGCGAAGTCGGCGTCCGCCCGCAAGGTCGACACACCATCGCGCGCCGTCCCTGCCAATAGCCGTCGCCGCATCGGGATCGAGCAGGAACCGCCCCGCCGCGCAGGTTTCGAGCGCCTCTCTCAAGACCGAACGCAAGTAGCGACCATAGCCCGCACGGCTCACGAACCCCCCGATCGCGCTGAGATCGACCTGTCGCGACAGCCAGTCGATGAAATGCGCGGGCTGATCGGGAAAGGCGCTCATGTTAGATGCCCGCACGTTCAAAAGGTGATGCGGGCTTCGCGTGGAATAGGCTGTGCCTTGTCCGAATTGCGCGCGGCTTTCAAGCAGTCGCACATAGGGACCGTCCGGTTGGCGCAGCAGGTGGATCGCGGTCATCACGCCGCTGAAGCCGGCTCCGATGACGATCACGGTCGGGCGGTCTGCGTCAAGCATGGGTGGTTTCCGGAACGTCGCAAGGAGATAAACGAGGAATCGCGGCACCTCCGATAAATGACCTGACACGCGCATTCGACCGGAGGCGAGCCGCGGTTGCACCGGCCGGTGCCCAATGTTCTGGCGATTGTCCGATCAGGCCCCGGTGTCAAACAATTCTACCTGTCCACGCGACGTCCTCGCAAGTCTCTCGCGGCAGCAATCTCTTTGCATTAAAGATTGTCATATTTCGCCAAGAAATCCCCGTTCGTCGCGCTGCTTCCGTTCGCTTAGACAGCGCCAGGTTTCATTCGGGATCACTGCAAATGTCCGCTCCTCGCACCATCAAGCTCGGCTTCATCCTCCACGGCGTCGGTCGCACCTGGAACGATTGGCGGCACCCCGAAAAGGACGTCAACGCGAGCACAAGCTTCGCTTATTACAAGAGACAGGCTTTGCTCGCAGAAAGGGGCAAGTTCGACTTTCTGTTCGTCGCCGACAGCCTGTCGATCACCGAAAAATCCAGCCCGCATTACCTCAATCGTGTCGAACCGATCACGATCCTTTCCGCGCTCGCCGCGACGACATCGCATATCGGCCTCGTCGGCACGCTGACCGTCAGTTACTCCGAACCCTTCAACGTCGCGCGCCAGTTCGGGTCGCTCGACCATATCAGCGATGGTCGCGCTGGCTGGAATGTCGTCACCTCATGGCTCGGCGACACCGCCGCCAACTTCTCGAAAACCGAACATCCCGCGCACGACGTTCGCTACAAGATCGCGGCCGAATATCTCGATGTCGTGCAGGGACTTTGGGACAGCTGGGAGGACGACGCCCATGTCGCCGACAAGGAAAGCGGCGTCTTCGTCGATCCCGACAAGCTCCATCGCCTCGACCATAAGGGCGAATTCTTCCAGGTGCGCGGGCCGCTCAACCTGAAGCGCGGTCCACAGGGCCAGCCGGTCATCTTTCAGGCCGGCGCGTCCGACGACGGTCGCAACTTCGCCGCAAAGCGCGCCGACGCCATCTTTGCCGCAGCATCGACCTTTGAAGAGGGTCAAAGCTATTATCAGGACGTCAAGGAACGCGCGCGCGGGTTCGGTCGCGATCCTGAGAAGCTGCTGGTTTTGCCCGGCATCGCGCCCCTCATCGGCGACACCGATGCCGATGCAGAGGAAAAATACCGCGCGCTCGCGGACCTCGAATCGTTGGAAACCGGGTTCGGCTTCCTGTCGCGCACGTTCAACGATCACGACTTCCGCCAATATGATCTCGACGCGCCATTCCCCGATGTCGCCCATATCGGCAAGAACAGCCAGCAGAGTGGATCCAACCGTATCCTGAACGATGTGCGCGCCGAAAACCTCACCCTGCGCCAGGTCGTCCAGCGCCTCGCCACGCCGCGCGGTGCCTTTGTCGGGTCGCCTGAAACGGTCGCGAATGCCCTCCAGAAATGGTTCGGGGAGCGCGCCGCCGATGGCTTCGTCATCTTCGAACCGCTGCCCGGTCAGTTGGATTTGTTCGTCGAAAAGGTCGTGCCGATCCTTCAGGCGCGCGGCCTGTTCCGTCAGGAGTATGAAGGCGAAACCTTCCGCGAAAACCTCGGCCTCGACTTTCCGGAAAACCGCTATACGGCAGCGCGAAGCGCCCGCGCTGCCGCGTAACATTATCTGAACGACTGCAAATTTGATGAAGGCGGCTCGCTGGTTTGTCGCCGTGGCTCTGGTGCTATTCGTAATTCTGCTGCTGTGGCGCGGCGTGCAGCAGCGCGCGCTGGCCGCCGTGGTTCGGGCCGATCCTGAAACCGTGCTCGCCGATCCCGTGCTTGCGGCGACAGCCCTTCCCCTCGGACGCGCAATCTTCGCCGCCCATTGCGCGACATGCCACGGCCCGAACGGAGCTGCCGATACCTCGCGCGGTATCCCGTCCTTGCACGACACAGAATTTCTTTACGGTATAGGTCGCGTTGTCGAGATAGAGTCCATCGTCCGTCACGGCATCCGCTCCGGCGACCGCAAGGGCTGGAACCTCGCCGCCATGCCGGCCTATGCCAGCGTCCGCCCCTATCTTGCCGAGCCGATCCCGCCGCTCACCCCGCAGGGCGTCGCCGATACCACCCAGTTCCTGCTGTCGTTCACAGGCCGCGCAACCGATCGCGTGGCAGCAGAGCGCGGCAGCCATCTCTACAGCGGGACGGGAGGCTGCTGGGATTGCCACGGAGTCGATGCGGCGGGCGACCCCGCGGTCGGTGCGCCCAACCTGACCGATAACGTCTGGCTTTATGGCGATGGCAGCGCGCCTGCGATCTCGCGCTCGCTGGAATATGGCCGCGCGGGAATTTCGCCTGCTTTCGCCAGGACACTCGACGCGGCGCAGATCCGCGCGGTTTCGGTCTATGTCGCCTCGCTTCCGATCCCATTCAAACCCGAGGATGCACGATGACGGCTCCGGACCTTATCTCAAGCGACGGAACCGCAAGCCAGGAATGGAGCCTCGCCCGCCCCGACGCGCGCCGCTCGCTGATCCTGTGCGCGACCGGGGCCATCCTCGGCCTAGCCATTGCCGGTTTCGGCCTGTTCACCGCGGAAGGCACGCGCACCGCCAACGTTCCTGCCGAAGACGCGGCCGTCGTGGATCAGATCCCCATCCTGCGATCGGACTTCCTCCAGCAGCTGCGCGCGCTCCACGATGTCGATCTCTCCCGCGCCACGCCTGCCCAGAAGAAGCAGGTACTCGACGACATGATCCGCGAAGAACTCTATGTTCAGCGCGGTGTCGAACTCGGCATGGCCAACGACGATGTCGACGTCCGCACGGCACTCGTCGCCGCGACGGAAGGGCAGACCGCGCTCGACGCGACGACCGCAGGGGCAACCGACGAGGAGTTGCGCACCTATTTTAACGCTCATCGGGGTGCCTATGCCGGCGAAGGCACGATGGAGTTGGCCGACTGGCTCGTCCCCATCGGTCAGGAATCCCGCGCCCTCGCAACCGCAACCGCGTTGCAGGGCGGTGCAACACCCCAAAGCCAGTCGCTCGTCACGTCGGGCAAGGTCGATGACGGACAGGAATATTATTTCGCCGCACGCATCCACCTCGGCCCTGCGCTGTTCGATGCCGCCGTACCCCTGAAAGATGGCGGCGTTTCCGCACCTCTGACGGTTGCCGGGCGCACGCACATATTGGTCATGAAGCACAATCGTCCCCCACCACCGGTGGTGTTCGACAATGTCCGTGATCAGGTCTTCGGCAATTTCGTCCGGGACAAGATCGCACGGCTCGAACAGGGCAACGCGCGCTTCCTGCGTAAACGTGCCGACATCAAAATAGCGCCCGACCTCCAGTGATCCGGCTCTTTTTCGCAACTTTGCTCGCGTTTGGTTGCCTCATCGCGGTCCCTGCTGCGGCCCACACGCGCAGTGAATCGCACGGCGCGTGGCTCGTCGATGGCCGCGCTGTCCATTTGAGCTTTGCCATCAGCGACGAGGAAGCCCGCCGCACCGGCAGGGGCGAGTTCCGCCCCAACGACGCCACTCTGATCCGCTATCTCGCAAGCAAGGAACGCGTGACCGCTGGTGACAAACCCTGCCCCGCAATCTCCCTTCCGCGCGCCACGGCTGCGGCAACCGGCTTCCGCCGCATCGAATTCAGTTTCCTATGTCCGTCGGCAGAGGGCATCAGCCTGCACAACGAAGCCTTTTTCGACCTCGTGCCGTCGCACATGAACATGGCGCAGATACAGACGAGCGACGGCGCGTTCGTCGAACAACTACTCAACAGCAACAAGACCACTGTCGAAATGGATGGCGTCGGCGGCCACGGACTGGAGGGTGCGGGCTTTTTCGAATTCGTGCCGATGGGCCTGATGCACATCTTCACGGGCGTCGATCATATGTCGTTCCTGATCGGCCTCGTCCTGATCTCGCGCCGCCTTCGCGACCTTGCCTTTGTCGTCACCGGCTTCACTCTCGGACACAGCCTGACGCTCGCGCTCGCGGTCACCGGCGTAATCCGCCCCCATGCCGAATTCATCGACGCGCTGGTTGCGCTGACCATTGCGCTGATCGGCGTGGAGAACATCGCCGTGGCGACGCGGCGACCGGCGTTGGTGGCGCTCTGGACCAGCGGCGTTCTCGCGGCGATGTTCGCCCTGCGCCTTCTCGGCATCGGCGTATTGCCGCCGCTATTGTTGCTGGGCGCGGGCTTGTTCTCGGCCAATTACCTGATGATCTCTGGCCATTTGCGCGACGCCGGACGGTTGCGCTTGATCGTAACCCTGGTGTTCGGCCTGATTCACGGTTTTGGGTTCGCCGCCGACCTGTTGAACGACCCGATCCCGCGTGCGCGGCTTGCCGAACTGCTCGTCGGCTTTAACCTCGGTGTGGAAATCGGCCAGCTAAGCATCGTCCTGACATTATCGGGCGCGGTGTGGGCGTTGCACCGCTGGAAACTCACGCTGCCCCGCCCGATCGTCGTCGATGTCTGCGCTTCGGTCCTTGTCTGCGTCGGCATGTTCTGGTTCATCGGCCGGAGTTTCGCCGCGTGATGGCTTTTCACGATTTCCATCAACAGACGTATCGCAACGTTTCAAAATCGTCCCGGGCAAAATCGACCGTTCTTCGTGAGAACCGCACGGTGATCGTGTGAGCAGTGTCGTTCTCGAAACGAACATTGGTGACGAGCCCAAAGCTGCCTTTGTTGATGTGGGTATAGTGATCGTCGGTCATCGTTTCGACGAGATCGCCCAATTTTACCGATCGCCCCGGTTCGGACAATAATGGCCTGTTCCCCAGGCGAGCGATCACCAGTTTCTCGGCGGCAAGGAAATTCTCTGCGACCGTCACCCCGGTTTCCCCCGGCAGGACCTCGACAAATACGTGGTCGAAGACCAGCAACGTCTCCTCCCCGGTCGCATTTGCATGATCGACCGCCAACTGGACTGCGGTTTCAAAGGACCGCGACGTCACGGCCGGTCTCGTGGAAATTTCGTTCATCAGGGTCTCCAATATATGCGTAACGGCTGTATTGCTCCATTTGTCATTAGACTATGCTGACGTCCCGAAAGCCGGTTGTTTAGCTCTGCACGATCTACGCGCGTGCTATTTGGGTGGGTCAAGGAGACCGGCGTGGCAAATCAGGCCATAACCTTCCTATATTGAACGAATGACGACGACGCAGATCGACCTTTTCGCCCCAGCGCTTTTGCCCGGTTTGGCAAGTGCCAACGCCTTTATATCCCCTGACGAGGAAAACGCGCTTATCGCCCTCGTCGATGCGTCTGACTTGGCCCCGTTCCGGTTTCAGGGATGGCTCGGCAAACGTCTGACGGCTTCGCGCGGGTGGCACTATGATTTCGAGAATGGCGGCCTCGCCCATGCCGCTCCCCTGCCCGCGCCACTGCTGGCATTGCGGACAAGGGCTGGGGCTTTTGTCGGCATCGACCACACCGACTTTGTTCAGGTGCTTCTGACGCGCTACGATCCCGGTGCGGGCATTGGCTGGCACAAGGACCGGCCATTGTTCGAACATGTCGTCGGGATTTCGCTCGGGAGCGCCGCCCTAATGCGGTTTCGGCGACGGCGTGATGACGGTTTCGACCGCGCAACGCTGCCACTCGAAGCGCGATCGATTTATCATTTCTCGGGTGAAGCGCGGTGGGCGTGGGAACATAGTATCGTACCCGGGACGGCACCGCGTTGGTCGATCACCTTTCGCACGCTGTCCGAGCGCGGGCATGCGATGGTCAGCAAGACCTGAGGCAGGCTCAAAACGGGGCGGCTTCTGCAATCGCAGCGTTATCGTCAAGTCAGAAGCTTCGGCAATTCCTGTTGCAGCGACTCCCGGATCTTGTTGGCGAACAGCGCAAGCAGCGGAGGCAGATCGACAACCGCGTGGACCTTGTCTTCGAACACTGTTGCGAGGCAGCTCATCGTCTGCCCCAGCGCCGTCACCGTGAACTTCATCGTGTCGCCGTCCCATTCATGGCGTACCTCGCCGCCCCCGGGTATCAGCGAGCCGATCTTGCCGATGCCGCGATCCAGACGATCATGGGCGGCAATCTTGCCGAGCTTATGCGGGATATCGATCGTGATTGGTTCAGGCATAATTGGGGATTATAGCGCCGTGCGATGCCGACGTCACGGAGAACCGGCCATCAAACCGGGCAGTTCGGGCAGCAACTCTCGAGCGAGAAAGCCAAGTGGCCCAATACGGACGCCCAGCCGCCGACCGGCTTCCCCATGCATCCATACACCCCATGCCGCAGCAACATGCGGGGCGGCCCCTCGTGCGCTCAGTCCGCCGATGATGCCCGCCAGAACATCCCCCGAGCCACCGGTCGCAAGACCAATCCCGCCGCCGCGATAGTGGATGCCATTGCCGTCTTGTGTTGCAATGATCGTGCTATCGGACTTCAGCACGAGTGTCGCTCGCAGCCTGACCGCCGTCTCGATGGCGATGTCGTAAGCAGCGTTGTCGATATCGTCGATACGCCGCCCGGTAAGCGCAGCCATCTCCCCATGATGAGGGGTAAGGATGACCCGGCCTTCGTGCGCCCGGATAAGTTCCTCGAAATCGCGGCAGGCACCGATCGCGCCGGCGTCGAGAACGATGGACAAATTCTGGCGCGGGCTGGCGATCAGCGTTGCAATCAGGTTCGTTATGTCTCCGTTCATGCCCGGGCCGATCACCAGCGCGTCGCAATTCTCCATGGCTTTTGTGATTGCCGGGATCGCGGCGTCGCCGATTTCACCGCTCTCGTCCGCAGGCACCGCGATCATTGCCGCTTCGGGTATGAGCACACCAAGCGAGAACGCAGTTTCGGCAACCGTCGCCATCTGCAATTTTCCTGCGCCTGCTCGCAAAGCGGCTTCACCCGTCAGCCGAAGCGCGCCAGGCACGAAATGCGCACCGCCCACGACCAGCACGCGCCCACGCGCATTTTTGTCCGTGACCTCCGCATGCGTGGGCAACGGGTGAGCGTCGAGCCATTCCCGATTGAGGTCGGTCACCCTCGCACCGCCACGATCTGGTCGGGCGCATCCGTGATAATTTCATCGGCATCGCTGACCGGGCGCGTCGCATTGTAGCGAACCAAAGCCAGCCGCGGCGGGCTATGCTCTGCAGCGAACCGATACTCGGTCACCGAACAATTCGCGACGTCTCCCTGACGATCGATGGCGAGGATCTGCGCTTCATCAAGGTTTTCGATGACGTAACGCAAACAAAGCACGACCACCTGATGAGCGACAATCATGACGCGCCGACCCGCATGATGGAGCAAAACGGTGTCCATCAGCAGGCGAAGGCGCATGATGACGTCGGTCCAGCTTTCCCCGCCCGGCGCACGGTGATAGAATTTGCCGAGCGTCCGGCGCAGTCTTGCCTGATCGGGAAATTCTGCTTCGATCCCCGGGGTCGTCAGCCCGTCGAGAATACCAAATTCTTTTTCTCTAAGCCGTTCGTCGACACAGCGAATGCTGTCGCGGACCGAACCACCCGCCGCTATAAAACGATCGGCCGTCTGGATCGCCCGGACATAGGGCGACGACAGGACAATCTCCGGTTTGTCTTTCAAGTCCGCCCCGGCGAACCATGCGCCGAGCGCGTCCGCCTGGCGCTCACCCAATTGGGATAACGGCACATCGACATCGCGACCCGACAAGACGATGCGGTTCTGGTTCGCTGCATTGGCCGCGTCGCGCGCTACGTTGCCTGCACTCTGCCCGTGACGCACGATCCATAAGGCTTCAGGCCATCTTGCAGTCATGGCCCTTCGTGCATCGGATCGGTGCCCGGTTCGGCGGGTTCATAAGCGGTTGGTGCTGCATCTTCGGCATGGTTCGTGCCAAGTGCCGCGGCGACCATCTTTTCCCAGATCGCGGGATCGCCCGCATTGGCCATCGCCTGATCGGGCTCGCGCATGGCCCTCAGGACCGCCGTCGCGCACTCGACATGATCATGCCAGTGGTCGCGAACATCGAGGGCGGCATGTGCAATATCCCCGTCCGCATTGTTGCTCAGCTCATATGCTGCCAGCACCCGGGCCATCCGTTCCACGATCGGCATCGTCGCGATGAGCATCGGCTTACCCTTTCCGGAACGTGGCGGCGGCCTCGTTCAGTTTTTTGCGATCGCTGCCCACGCGCTTGATCAGTTCGGCGGCGTCCGCTCTCGCAAGCCCGTGCTTGCGCGCGAAGTAGCTCACTTCATAGCCTTCGTTTGCTGCAACCCGGTTTCGGTCACCAGCACCCTTTTTCGTTTTGTCATCTGCCATCGCAATGTCTCCTTGGACCCGCATCGATTCAACACCTCGATCGCAATACGGTTTCTCGCGTTCCTCAACTGACCGCCGCTTTCTATTATGGCAGTGGCACCATGGACCTGCGGTTGGATGGAACATGAGTGGGGCGGGTGCGCTTATGGACCGTGCAACCCCGCAACACAGTTCCACTGAAAAAAAGCCCGGTGATGCTCGGAACCGCCGGATGGACGATTCCGGCATCGGTTTCCGGTAGTTTTCCCGGCGAAGGCACGCATCTCGAACGCTACGCCCGGGTCATGCCTGCAGTTGAGATCAATTCATCGTTCCACCGACCCCATAAGTTTTCCACCTATCAGCGCTGGGCAGCCTCGGTTCCAGCCGAATTCCGGTTTGCGGTGAAAATCCCCAAGACCATCTCCCACGTACAGAGGTTGGCAATGACCGACGGACTGCTCGAAATTTTCGCTGCCGAAACTGCCGGCCTTGGCGACAAACTCGAAATCGTTCTGCTGCAACTGCCGCCGAGTTTCGCTTTCGATCGGGCAATAACCTCCTCGTTCCTCGCGACGTTAAGCCGGTGTTTTACCGCAAGCGCTGCCATCGAGCCGCGTCACGCCAGTTGGTTCACGCGCGACGTCGATGCGTTTCTTTCCGACCATCGGGTCACGCGTGTTTCCGCGGACCCCGTCGTTCCCGGTGGCGACGGTGCCCCGGGCGGCTGGCCCGGGCTGCAATACCGCCGGCTGCATGGTGCGCCGCGAACCTATTACTCGCCCTACGGCCTGCCCTACCTGATGGAACTGGCCGACAGTATCGAGAAGGCGGGAGATATGACGACTCGCCAGTGGTGCATTTTCGACAACACCGCGTCCGGCGCGGCCCTTCCCAACGCCGAGAGTCTCCGTCAGACGCTCGCGTCACGCCGACCTTACTAGCAGTTCGAACCTCTTGCGGCGCTGACCAGTTTCGACGCCATGCGCAGTAGACCCCTGTTACCGGTAATTCACAAAAACCAGTCGTCCGGTAAATGACGGAGCCAATCCCGCCACCGTACGTTTACGGACTGTGGCCTCCGGTTGAAGGCAGCGCGACGGCTCGATGGTGGTGTCTGCCGCCTTGCCGAACGCATTTCAGGTCTGAGTGGGAGCTGATCATGGTAAGTTATCACCCGGTTGGAAATCGGAATTTCCTTGTGGGCAAGAACTCACCGTCCTGGATCATGCCAGTTCGGATCGTCAGTCACCGCGATCCAACGGTTATTGCAAGCCATACCATGACCGGCGGTTGTAATGACTAAAGTCCTCATCGTCGAAGATGATCTGATGATTGCCGACATGACCGAAGACGTGCTTCGCGAGCATGGCTATGAGGTTTCCGGCATCGCCCGAACCGTCGAGCAGGCAGTCGCCCTGGCACGTCTTCACCAGCCCCACTTGATCGTGCTGGACCTGCGCCTTGCCAATGGCGGGCTCGGCACCGAAGTCGCGGCGCAACTCGAACCAGGAATCCTTCCCGGGATACTCTATGCGACGGGCAATATTTCGCAGGTGAATCTAAGCACCGCCGATGGCCATGCCTGCATAGCAAAACCATATCGGCCCCAGGACCTGATCCGCGGACTTGAACTCGTCGCCAGCATTTTGGACCATGGAACGGCTGAGCCCCCGTTTCCCTCCGGGTTCCAGCTTTTGCAGCCAGTTCCGAGGCATAGCGCGAGCTACGGCGCATGACAGCAGACAGCGTGATGGTTCGAAAGCTGCTCCGGCAGCAGGCGGCTATCGCTGCGTTCGGTACGTTTGCCCTGCGCGAAGCCGATTTGGCCGCCGTTCTCAATGAAGCCGCCCGTGTGTGCGCAAAAGGTCTCGATGTTCGCTTCAGCAAGATTTGCCGGTACCGGGCGGCGGAAAACGATCTCATAATCGAAACCGGCTTTGGCTGGAAGGAAGGCGTGATCGGCTACGTCGTACCTCATCCGGATGACCGGACCCCGCAAGGACGGGCATTCAGTACGGGACGGCCGTCGATCTGCAACGTGTTGCTCAACGAAGACGCTTTTGTATTGCCCGCATTTTACGCGGAACACGGGATTGTTTCGACGATCGACGTGATTATCAAAGGCAACGGCCAGCCGTATGGCGTACTGGAAATCGACAGCGACGAACCGCAGGATTACGACCAGCACGATATCGATTTTCTCACCGGCTTCGCCAACGTGCTGGCAGAAGCTGTAGCCACGTCCGAACGGACCAAAGTCCTGGGCGTCACGATTGCCAGCATGACGCTTTTGATGAAAGAAAAGGATCTGCTGCTCGATCAGAAGCAGGTCCTGGTGCAGGAACTCCAGCATCGGGTGCGCAACAATTTGCAGCTGGTCGCCGGGATGCTGAGCAGCCAGCTCAACGAAACGACCGATGCCTTTGGTCGACGCGGCCTGAAAGCCATCACGCGCCGCGTCTTTACCCTGTCGCAAGTGTACGACCAGTTGCTTGATACCGAGATGACGCGCACGATTGATTTCGGCAGCTATCTCCATGCGCTTTGTACCAATCTTGGCGACGTCCAGGCCCCTGTCGATGGCTCGGTAAAGCTGCAATGCGAGGGCGACAATGTCATGCTCGATCTCGACATCGTAACGGCGCTCGGCATCGTCGTGGTCGAACTCGTGACCAACAGCTTTGAACACGCATTTCCGGACGGGAGAGGGCAGATTTCAGTGTCCTTGCGGCACGATGCAGCGACCGGCACCGCGACCATGCTGGTTGCTGACGATGGAATCGGGTTTGAACCGGTTGCTGGCAACAAGCGGCACGGGGTCGGGCTGGTCGGGCGAATGATTGAGCAGATCGGCGGAAGCACCCATGTCGAGACAGACAATGGCACGCGCTGGACGATTTGCATTCCGGTGGCCCGTGACGATGACAAGCCGCGTGCGTTGGAAGTGACCGCCTGAAATCGTGATGGCTTAACGCCGCAGTTCGGCGGTCCATGCATAGCCACGATAGAGCCGGGTCGCATTGACGCTGTTACCCAGCCCGTTGATGGCGGCGAACAGGTCGGCGCGAGGCTCGACTTCGAACTTCGCCAACCAGGCGCGCAAACCACGACGGAACCAATTGGGCAGGCCTTCCTGCTGGCCGAAATCGACGAAGCTGAGACTGCCATCGGTCACTGCTGCGCCTTGCATCAGCGCGGCCTGCCAATCCGGTATCATCGACAATGTGTAGCTGAAAAACACCCGCTCGAAATGCGATCGCCCGAACAGCGCATTGGCGTTGAAGTCGGTGGCATCCGCGCGTCGCAGGGTAATCCGATCATCGAGGCCGGCCCGGGCAATGTTCGACCGCGCGGTGATCAGCATGGCCTCCGAAATATCCAGGCCGAACAGCGTTGCCGTGGGATAGCGGCGAGCGGTGGCAATCAGGTTCCGCCCGGTTCCGCATCCTATTTCGAGAACCGAACCACCTTTCGGTACATTGAGGCGGGCAATCAGGCGGTCCCGCCCAAGCAGGTAATATTTGCGGGTCAGGTCATATATGTGCCGCTGGCGCGCATATGTCGCATCCATGCGCTGCGCAGAACGCGCTGATACTGTCCCGGACAACATCAGTTTTTCAAGACGTAAAGATGAACGCCGCCATAGATCGACGAGCGGTCGCGGGCGGTGAGATCCAGCGACTCTTCGGCGCGATAACCCCAGCAGTCGAGGATGGCATCGGGAACGCGGCCGGGCAGCAACGAAGGCCCTGCAGCCGTCCGGAACAACACCCGAGCACCCGGCTTGGCGGTCCGCGTTATTTCGGTCCAGAGTTCCGACAGCTGAACATCGGTCATCCAATCCTGCGCATCGAGCAGCACATAACGATCGCGACTTTCGGCAGGGAGGCTCGCCAGCAGGTCGCTGAAATTGGCGTGAAGCATTTCGACCCTGTCGATCCGGTCCACCACCGCGCGATAATTTTCTTGCTGCAGATAAGGTGGAACCGACGCATTCGCGGCCCGCGCATAGCGTCGGCCAAAAGCCTGTTGCGCAAAATAATTGTCATGCACGTCGAAATCGCAGGCCAGTTTCTCCAACCGCGCTTTCAGGACGGCGCGGATGCCATCGGGATCGTCGCTGGCCAAGGCGGCATATTGTGCGGGTGGGATGCCAAGCCCAAACAACGACGCAGGCTGGTCGATCAGCCAGCGCACGAACTTCTTGTCGAAGATTGGAGAGAGCCGGGTTTCAAAGATACGCCGTTGTTCGGCGAGCGAACCCGCTTCGAGAACTTCGGCAAGATCGACCTTGTAGAGCCTGGCGAGCAGATGCGCCGTGCCGATAAACCCACCGAGCAGGCCACGTTTGTAGATGTTCTTCGCAAATCCCTCGATCCGGCGACGTCCGATAAGGTCGCGGCCTTCCCAATACCGGCGCGTGGTTTCGTCGAGGCCGGGTCGCACCCATTGCCGATAGGCGGCAACATTGCTGTCCCGGTCGGCTTCGCCAAAAAACCGGTAGAGCGCTGCGTGGTTCGGCAAGTTGCGCGCTGCAGCCAGCTTCAGCCGGTTATAGGCGACGTGCGCCGTGTTCAGATCGACCGCCGTGATCGCGGCAGGATCTGCGGTCAAATAGCTGAGGACGTTGCAGCCCCCGCTCGCGATTGTGACGATGTGACAGTCGGGCGTGATCGCCAGCGCCTCCATGTCGACGACGGGGTCCTCCCAAATCTGGGCATAGACCAGCCCGCGAAAGGCAAAGGTGAAAGCGCGCTCCAGCAGACCGGCATGCGACAGTTGATCGTGCTGATGGACAGCCATCTCGACCGCGCCATTCCGCGGAGATCTGGCGATTGCACTGGCCACGTCGTCGCTCCCGTTGAACCTGATGCGAAGGCTCTATTCGCGGGCCATGACCGGGCGATGACGGACTTGTGACGGTTCAGCGTAGGGGCATTCCATCCCATTTGCGGGTGAGAGAAATCTATTTGGCAGCTCGCCCGCTCTTGAACTTCTGGCTCGCCCCGTACCGCGTCTTGCGGGTGCCGGGCTTGCCCTCGTTGCTACGCCCCATGATCGGTGCCTTCGACTGCTCATGTGCAGGCAAGCCCAGTTCCTCGGCCTCGAGCGAACGAATTTCGTCGCGAATCCGCCCGGCAGTCTCGAACTCGAGATCACCCGCCGCCTTGCGCATCTTGACCTCCAGCTCCTCGATATACCCGCGCAAATTATGCCCAACCATGTGCGGCCGGTCGTCGTCGATCGGGATCGTCACCTGATCGCGCGACGACAAATGGCCAATCACGTCCGAAATGTTCCGCTTGATCGTCATTGGCGTGATGCCGTGCAGCGCGTTATATTCCTGCTGTTTCTCGCGCCGCCGGTCGGTCTCGCGCATGGCCCGTTCCATGCTGCCGGTGATGCGGTCGGCATAAAGAATGACCCGCCCATCGACGTTCCGCGCCGCCCGTCCGATCGTCTGGATCAGCGACGTTTCCGACCGCAAAAACCCTTCCTTGTCAGCGTCCAATATCGCGACCAGCCCGCATTCGGGTATATCCAACCCCTCGCGCAACAGGTTGATGCCGATCAGCACGTCATACACGCCCAGCCGCAAATCGCGGATCAGTTCGATACGTTCCAGCGTCTCGACATCGCTGTGCATATAGCGGACTTTGATCCCCGCCTCGTGCAGATATTCGGTCAGATCCTCGGCCATCCGCTTGGTCAGCGTCGTGACCAGCGTGCGATAGCCGTCCGCCGTCGTCTTGCGGATTTCGTTGATGACGTCGTCGACCTGATCCTCGACCGGCTTGATCTCGACCGGGGGATCTATCAGCCCCGTCGGACGAATGACCTGTTCGGCAAACACGCCACCGGTCTGCTCCATTTCCCACGGCCCCGGCGTCGCCGAAACGCACACCGTCTGCGGACGCATGGCATCCCATTCGTTGAAGCGCAGCGGGCGGTTATCGATAGCCGAGGGCAGCCGGAACCCATATTCAGCCAGCGTCAGCTTGCGCCGGTGATCGCCCCGCGACATGCCGTTGACCTGCCCGATGGTAACATGGCTCTCATCGACGAACAGCAGCGCGTTCTCGGGCAGATATTCGAACAATGTCGGTGGCGGCTCGCCGGGCAAGCGCCCGGTCAGGAAGCGCGAATAATTCTCGATGCCCGCACAGCTTCCCGTCGCCGCGATCATCTCGAGGTCGAAGTTCGTCCGCTGCTCCAGGCGCTGCGCCTCGAGCAATTTGCCCTCCAGCACCAGTTCCTTCAGCCGCTCGCTCAGTTCATGCCTGATCGCGTCCATCGCCTGTTTCATCGTCGGGCCGGGCGTGACGTAATGGCTGTTCGCATAAATCCGCACCGAATCCAGCGTCGCCGATTTCTTGCCCGTCAGCGGATCGAACTCGACGATCCTCTCGATCTCGTCACCGAAGAAGCTGATCCGCCACGCGCTGTCTTCGTAATGCGACGGGAAAATCTCCAGGTTGTCCCCACGCACCCGGAAATTACCGCGCTGAAACGCCGCATCGTTGCGCTTATACTGGAGCGCCACCAGCTTGCGGACGATCTCCGACAAATCCGCCCCCGCCCCTTTTTTCAGGTCGAAGATCATCGCCGAATAGGTCTCGACCGAGCCGATACCGTACAAACACGACACCGAAGCCACGATGATCACATCGTCACGCTCCAGCAGCGATCGCGTCGCCGAATGCCGCATCCGATCGATCGACTCGTTGGTCGAACTTTCCTTCTCGATGTAGGTATCCGACCGCGCGACATAGGCTTCGGGCTGGTAATAATCGTAATAACTGACGAAATATTCGACCGCATTGTCGGGGAAAAAGCTCTTCATCTCCCCGTACAATTGCGCCGCCAAAATCTTGTTCGGTGCAAGGATCAGCGCCGGGCGCTGCAACTCCTCGATCACCCGCGCCATCGTGAACGTCTTGCCCGACCCGGTGACACCCAACAGCACCTGATTGCGC
>JAQGKX010000140.1 GCA_028289885.1 Sphingomonadales bacterium | reverse complement strand
TATCAGGCGCCTTTTCGACAATTGCGTTCAAGTCCTGCCTTAGAGCGCCGGTGTCAAGTATGGGCTGGAAACGCCACGGTGCTGCCATTATCTGTGCATACGGATCAAATCATGAAAAGCTCACTTCTCCTCGACGGCCACGAAGCCGCTGCGCCGCTCGCTGGCCCGGCCGCTGCAGTGCGCGTTCGCATTGCCGACGACATGGCGATGCTGCGCGCTGCGGCTGAACTGACGCGCGACATCAACACGCCGCGCCCGGTCGTATACTGGGGCGACATGCTGGCATCGGTCGTGATCGGATATGGAGCCCTGTTTGCCGCGATCCTGCTGGTTCCAGTCGGCTGGGCCGTCGTCGCAGGTGTAATCTCGGTGCTGGCACTGTACCGGGCCGGCAGTTTCATCCACGAACTGACGCATATGAAACATTCGTCGGTGCCGGGTTTCCGCATCGGCTGGAATTTGATCGTCGGCATCCCGATGCTCGTGCCGTCGTTTCTGTACGAGGGCGTGCATACGCTGCACCATGCGCGGACACGCTATGGCACGGTCGAGGACCCTGAATATCTGCCGCTTGCGCTGATGAAACCATGGTCGCTGCCGCTGTTCGTGGCCGTGTCGCTGCTTGCGCCGATCGCCTTGCTGTTCCGCTTTGCGATCCTGACGCCGCTGGGCCTGTTGTTCCCGAGGCTGCGCGAAAAAGTCGTGGCGCAATATTCAGGGCTGGCGATTAATCCCGAATTCCGCCGGCGCGCGCCCGAAGGCGAAGCGCGGTCGCTCTGGCATTGGTTCGAGGCTGGCGCGAGCATCTGGGCGATTGGCTTGCTGACAATGGTGGCAACCGGGTTTGTGCCGTTACGCGCGTTTTTGATCTTCCTGGGCGTGACGGCGGGTGTTGCTATCCTCAATCAGGTGCGGACCTTGGTCGCGCACTTGTGGGAGAATGACGGCGAGGCGATGACGGTGACCGCACAATATCTGGACACGGTGAACGTGCCGCCGCCGACGCTGTTGCCTGCACTATGGGCTCCCGTCGGCCTGCGCTATCACGCCCTGCACCATTTGCTGCCGAGCCTGCCGTATCATGCCCTGGGTGAGGCGCATCGTCGGATTGCCGCCGAGGTCGGCGAGGATTCGCCTTATCACAAGGCCAGCTATCCCGGATTGCCCGGTCTGGTGCGTGGGTTGATGGCGAGTACGATGCGAGCCCGCGCGTAGACCGTCATTCCTCGGTGCGGATAAGGACTGCTTCGCCGATCAGCAGAAACAGGAAAAATGGCCCCCATGCCGCGAGAAGCGGCGGGTAGGCACCAAGATTGCCCATCGCCAGCCCGAAATTGTCCGCCACAAAATAGGCGAAGCCGAGGCCCATGCCGATGACGGCACGGACGAACAGGGCACCTGAACGCGCAAGGCCAAAGGCGGCGACTGCGCCCAGCAGCGGCATCAGCACCGTCGAAAGCGGCCCGGAAATCTTGTGCCACAGGATCGACTGAAGCGCCGCAACCGGGCGGCCCGCGGCCTCCAGCTCGTCGATTGCGGTGTTCAGTTGAAGCAGCGACAGGCCAGCACCGTCCACGTTGGACAAAGTGAACTGGTCCGACCGGATGTTCTTGCCGACGGTGATGGCACCCATTTGCCGAATGGTCCCGGGGCCGACATCGAAAATGCTCGCACCGGTGATGGCCCATCCGCCACCCGGTGCCGCCGTCCCATGAGGGGCACGCAGGATTTCCGCGAGTTCGCCCCCTTTTCGTGTGAAAATCTCGATGCCGGTGAGGACCGTTGCATTGCCGTGACCGCTGACCGTGTCGGCGTGGACAAGGTCGTCGCCCGCGCGCACCCAGACGTTCGACTGCGCCTCATCCCCCGAAGGAAGTTTGCCGTAATTGACCGCCTGCCAGCGGTCGAGCGTCGCCGACGACCGGGTGACGATGCGTTCGTTGAACGTGAATGACAGGACTGCGATGGCGAGGCTGGCGACGATCAGCGGTGCCAGCACCTGATGCGCGGAAAGACCAGCCGCCTTCATCGAAACCACTTCGCTGTTCTGGTTGAGCGTGACGAGCGTGATCAGCGTACCAAGCAAGACGCAGAACGGCAGGAAACGCTGTGCCAGTTGCGGCAGTCGCAGTCCGACATAGGTCAGTATCTCATGCTGGCCGTTGCCCTTCACGCCGAGAATTTTGTCAGATTCACTCAGTAGGTCGAGCATCTGCAGGATGAGCAAAAGCAGCGCGAGAACGGCAAAGCTGCGGATCACGAACATCTTGCCCATGTAGAGCGCCAATGTGCGTGACGGGAAAAAACTGGGCATCAGTGTGGCTTCCGAACGAACCGCGAGAACAGGCCTTTCAGCGCGCCGAACGCCTTGCCGAACGCGCGGTCGAGACCGCCGATGGGTTGGCCGCCGGGAACATAGGCAAGCGTGTAGAACATCCATCCAACCAGCGCGACGAAGATGACGAACGGCACCCATATCGCGAAAAACGGGTTGAGGAGGCCAATCGAACCCATGCCCTCGGCATATTCGTTGATCTTGTAATAGGCGACCAGCATCACGATCGACAGGAACACCCCGATGGCCGAGGTCGACCGTTTGGGCGGCACCGCCAGCGCGACAGCCAGCAACGGCAGGAACATCATCACGACGACCTGAACGATGCGAAAATGAAACTGCGAACGGGTTTCGTTGAGGACGGCCTTGGTGGCCTTGCTACTGTGCCCGACGGCAACGAGTTCGGGCAGCGTCAGTTCGCGTTCCCCCTGGCCCCGGCCCCGAAAGGATTCGATCTTGGGCAAATCGATGGGCAGGTCATGCGCCTCGAAGGTCAGCACGCGCGGGGTTTTGAAACCGGGGGCGTTGTTGACCAGAGTGCCGTTCGAAAGCCGCAGGATGATGACGTCGGGATCGTCGGTCGCCATGAACGTGCCGCGCTGCGCCGTGACCGCCAGCGTCTTGCCATCCTTCTGCTTGGCATTGACGAATATGCCCGACAACATACGGCCCTGATCGGCACTTTTTTCAATGCGCAGCGTCATGTTCTTGCCCAGGCGGGTAAACTCCCCGACCTTTATCGACGCACCAAGCGCACCCGATCGCAGTTCGAAACGCAGCCCCTCATAGGCGTAGCGGGTATAGGGCTGGACGAAGCCGAGGATCAGGAAATTGAGCAGGGCAAACAGCGCGGCGAACATGAACGGTACGCGCAGGAGCCGCCAATAGCTTTGGCCGACGGCAAGCAGCACGTCGAGCTCCGACGACAGCGCGATCTTGCGAAAGGCCAGCAATATGCCGAGCAGCACACCGATCGG
This sequence comes from Sphingomonadales bacterium, assembly GCA_028289885.1. Lineage (GTDB taxonomy): Bacteria > Pseudomonadota > Alphaproteobacteria > Sphingomonadales > Sphingomonadaceae > Sphingomonas_O. Next base: position 329 of record JAQGKX010000140.1, on the reverse strand, counting down.
AATGCCGAGCGACAGATATTCAGGCAGCAGATTGGCGAGCATTTTCCAGACGACGCTGACCGGTCCACCCTCCGAAGCGACGAAGTCGAACAGGCGCAACATGCGATCGAGGACAAGCAGCATCGCCGCAACAATCAGCGACGACAGCAGGGGAACGATGATCAGGCGCGCCAGATAGCGGTCCGTGGCTGAAAGAAAGTAAGAGATTTGCCGTTCCTTGACCGCGATTTGGCCCAACGCGTTCCACTTTGAACATTATTTGGCCGCAAACCGCACCCAAATACCATTGCAGGAGAAAATGAACAGGGGCGCGTGTCCGATGCGCTGCC
>JAQGKX010000126.1 GCA_028289885.1 Sphingomonadales bacterium | reverse complement strand
CGTTCGCGCGGGCCGATTGTTCGCACATATAGCGCACGGCTTTTGCGATATCCTCGGCCTCGAGCGCGGGGAGATATTCATCCCATCCGGCCTCACCCCGCGACTTCATTTCATCGAACACCTCGGTAGCGGTGGTGCCGGGTGCTACGATCCCGACTTTCACCCCTGAGCCTGCCAATTCGATGCGGGTAGAGTCGGTGAAAACCTCCAGCGCGCGCTTAAGCCCGCCGTAGATACCGCTGCCGGCAGCCGTCAGGTGCGCGCCGATGCTCGATATGTTGACGATCTGCCCGCTGCCGCGTTCCTTCATCGCCTGTGCAAAGAGGATCGTGCTGCGGACGACAGTTTCGTAGTTTAGCGCGATCATCGGTCGCAAATTCATCAGGTCGAACGTCTCGAACGTGCCTGCGCGCAACATGCCCGCGTTGTTGACGAGGATGTCGACATGGCCAAATTGGGCCTCTGCATAATCCAGCATCGTCTGCGCGGCATCCTCGCGCGCGAGGTCCAGTGCCAGTATTGCGGTGGCCCCGCCAAGTTCCATCTGCAACGCCGTGAGCCGATCCCCTCGCCGGGCGACGAGCAGCAGGGTTGCTCCGGCGGCAGACAGAGTGCGAGCGGTGGCTGCCCCGATCCCGGCAGAGGCTCCCGTAACGACTGCAATTTTGCCGCTCAAAGTTTCCATAAGGAAGTACCTTTATCGAGAGGTGATAGCCTTTATCGAGAGGCGATAGGCTCAGTTCAGCATCACGGGCACGAACGTGCGCCGGGCGATCTTCCAGCCGTCGGAGGTGCGAACCATCTGGTCCTCATACAGGCCTATGCCGTGGTGGACCGGGCCACCCGCCGCGACGGGCGTCAGCAATGCATCGACATAGCTCCGCGCCCGGATGTGTGCGCCGTCATTCTCGATCGTGAAGTTGGTCATGCGGTGGAGCGTCGGCCCGATCTGCGCATGGGCCTGTCGCATATAGTCCGTTATCTCGCGCGGACCCCGCCATTTGCCAAAACTGCTATAATCGCCTTCGAAGTCATCAGAGAAGCACGACCTGAACAAGGCCCAGTTCCGTGTGTCGATCCCGGTTCCGTAACGAATGAGGACTGCAACTATGGCGCGCTCGTCCTCGCTGCAAACATTTGTCACTGCCTTTATTCTGTCCGTCATGTTCGCGCCGCCCTGTTGATCGTGGTCGATGTTACCGCGTTCCACTCAAGGCTTTCCCTTCTTTGGGTAGGCACTTCATAAAGAAAGTGCTGTGCCCATGATGATGTCGTCGGACGTTTTGATCATCGTCAGCTTTCAGCAGGTAAGCTGGCCGCCATCGACCACCAGTGTCTGGCCGGTCATGAAGGCGGAAGCATCCGTAACGAGAAACAGGACGGCAGCAGCAATATCGTCGGGCGTGCCCTGACGCCCCAGTGGTGGCATGAAAGCGGCGATTTGTTCGGGCGGGAATGCAGGACCGGTCGATGTCATCTGGCCCGCCGTCGCCGTATTGCCGGGGCAGATGGCGTTGACGTTGATGCCGTCTTTCACCACCTCCATCGCTGTCGCCCGGGTCAGGCCGGCAACACCCGCTTTCGATGTGGAATAGGCGAACAGGCTGGGGGCGGTCGCATGAAAGGCGCTGTTCGAAGCGGTGTTGACGATGCGTCCGCGTGTCTTGTCGGCGCGCATGACCGCCACCGCTTCGCGCGTTGCGATAAAGGCGCCGCGCAAGTTGACGTTCATGAGCCGGTCCCAGAATTCGGTCGTCGTGTCCTCGATAAAGTTGCGGTCCTGCACGCCCGCATTGTTGACCAGGATGTGTAGGCCACCGAAGTCGGCCCGGACGTTCTTCACGACAGCAACGATGCTGGTTTCGTCGGCCATGTCGACGCGATAGGCCTTTGCCTTGCCGCCTTCGTTCCTGATCGCAGCAGCGACTTTTTCGGCAAGATCGGCGTTGATGTCGGTCACGGCCACGTGCGCGCCGACCCCCGCCAGAAAGCGCGCGATGGCCTCACCCATGCCTTGCGCCGCGCCGGTTACGATGGCGACCTTGCCGGTCAGGTCATGCAATTTTTTGATATCAACGAGCATATCGATCCTCAAGCAAAGTCGTCCTTGTCGTAAGCAGGCCCCTTCGGAACCCGGGCGCAACCTGTCCGATGGCGGGTAAGTGCCTGAGGCCTGAACGATAGGCGGGTCAAAACAGATTGGACGACCTGACATGGAAACGCGCGATAAAGTGGATGCAAAACGGATGCTGGATGAGGTCGCGCTGTCGGATGCGATGCGGGCAGGAGTAAGGCCCGGACTGGAAGCCGCGATCGAGGCGATCGAGGCTGAAACCGACCTGACCGAAGAGGGCCACGATCGCGCGATCAATCAGTTTCGGGACAATCTTGCACGGCTTGCCGCCATCGAGGCGGATCGCGAGGCCCACCCTGAAATTGCCGACGTAAAGATCGACCGGCCCGTCTTCATCCTCGGCCTTCCACGCTGCGGCACTAGCCTGCTCCACGCGCTGATCGGGTCGGACACGGCGGTCAGGACGCCGCTGTCGTGGGAGGTTGCAATGCCCTCGCCGCCGCCCGAAGCCGCCACGTTCGACAACGATCCCCGCGCGCAGGCGTTCGATGACTACGTCGCCGCCAATTTCAGCGGAAAATGGGCCGACGTAATGAAGGCGCATCCGATCGGCGCGCGCATCCCGCAGGAGTGCGGCATGATATTGGAAACGTCCTTTCAAGGGTTGAACCCCGTCATGTTGTTCCGGATGCCCGGTTTTTATCGCTGGTATCTGCAGTCGGACACCCGCTTTGCCTATCAGGTACACCGGATGTGGCTCCAGCATCTGGCATGGCATAATCCGCGCAAACGCTGGGTCGTGAAGGTTCAGGAACACGCCTATCACATTCCCGAACTGCTAGCCGCCTATCCCGACGCCATGTTCGTCCAGCCGCATCGCGATCCGGTGACGGTCATGGCCTCCATCTCGCGACTGATCGAAGTGATCCGCAGCGTCAGTTTCGACCATCAGAATCGCGCCGCGCTGGGCGAGGAGTTGCTGCACCTGTGGCACGATGGACAGGCGCGGATGATGGCGGTGCGGCAGGAACGGCCCGACCTGCCGATCCACGACATGCGGTATCTGGACCTTGCCGCCGATCCGGTCGGTGCGGTGCGCGGTGTCTATGACTTTGCAGGCATCGATTTCACGCCAGCGACCGAGTCCGGCGTACGCGGTTGGCTCGCTGCCAATCCTGCGGACAAGCACGGTCGGCATACTTACGCGCTGGAGGATTACGGCCTGACCAAGGAACGGGTGCAGTCGGTCTATGCCGATTATATCGATACATATCGGGCCTATCTGTGACCGGCGCGCTGCCCGGCTGGGGCGATCATCTGGCCACGCTGGCGACGGCGGACACGCTCCGGCAATTGCTCGAAAGGCCCGACGATCCGGCGTTGGTAGTGGAGGCGCAGCGGCTGTTGTTCCTGAGCCTCTCGGCTGGATACTTCAGCGCCTTTGCCGATCCCGACCTGCCCGATTTCGTACCGGCGGTGAACACCACGCATAACGCAAGCTGCACCAATCCCGACTTCATCTATGGCGCGGCGGCGGTCGATGGCAGCGGCAGTTACCGGATCAGCGGAAACCGGGGTGACGGGCTGTTCGTCTTTCTCGACATCGTGGCCGGTGGGCTGGGCGTGATGGAGAAGCTGGGGCCATCGCTTGGCACCATCGACTTCGACACGCTGATGCTTGGCCCGGACGGCGATTTCGATCTTTTGCTGAGCGCCGAACGACCCGACGACTGGACCGGCGACTGGCGTGTGCTCGACCCGGCAGCCAAGTCGCTGACGTTGCGGCAGGCGCGCTACGACTGGGGTGCCGGTCGCGATGGGCGTTTTGCCATCGAACGAATGGATCGCCCACTCGCACCCCGGCGGCGAACGCCTGAGGAGATTGCCGAGCGGCTGACGGCGCTGGCCGCGTTTCCGCAGCGTTATGCCGGACTGTGGCTGGGCTTCATCAAGGGACAGCGCGACAAGGGGCTGTGGAATGCGCTCGAGCATGACGACTGGGCCGGGCGGGGCGGTGTGCAGGGCCAGCATTATTATCAGGGGCTGTTCCGGCTTGCCCCCGGTGAAGTGCTGCTGCTGGAAACCGACCTTCCCGACGTGGTGCGTTACTGGAATGTGCAGCTTGCCGATCCGGTCTGGAACACGATCGACTGGATGAACCGGCAGAGCAGCCTGAACGGGGGGCAGGCGAAGGTCGACAGCGACGGGCGCTTTCGTGCGGTGATCGCGCTCGAAGATCCGGGTGTACCGAACTGGCTCGATCCGGGTGGCTGGAGCGAGGGGGCGCTGATGCTGCGCTGGACGGGGGCGAGCAGCGGTCCCGCGCCGACGCTGCGAAGCATCAAGGCGGAGGACCTGCGTGCCCAATTGCCGCAGGATACGACCATTATCACAAGGGACGAACGGCAGGACAGTTTGCGCGCGCGCAGACGCGGCGTGCAGTTGCGTCGGCGTTGGTAGGAAATACATCATGACCAGGAAATTACGTGTCGGCATCATCGGTGCCAATCTTCAGGGAAGCTGGGGAAGCTGGGCGCATTTGCCCGCGCTGGCGGCACTGGATGGATTCGAAGCGATAGCCGTTGCCACATCGCATCTGGAGTCGGCGCAAGCGACAGCGGCACAATATGGCATTGCTCACGCTTTCGACGATCCGCGTCAGTTGGTCACTCACTCCGACGTTGATATCGTCGCGGTTTGCGTGCGGGTGCCCGCTCATCGCGAGTTGGTGTTGATGGCTCTCGAAGCGGGCAAGCATGTCTATTGCGAATGGCCGCTGGGCCGCGATAGCGCCGAAGCGCACGAACTGCATGAGGCGGCGGAACGGGCGGGCGTCGTTCACATGGTCGGACTGCAATCGCGTAGTTCGCCGGTGATAGCCCATGCGCGCGCCATGATCGCCGCTGGAGAAATCGGTACGGTCCGCAGCGTTGGCATGATCCATTCGTGCGACTGGATTTCGCAAATCTATCCTTCGATGAGCTATTTGCAGGACCGCAGCAGCGGCGCGCACTTTCTCAGCATTCCGGGCGGCCACAGCATCGACGCGCTGACATCGTTGGTCGGTCCGTTTGCCAGCCTTTCGGCGATCGTGAGAACGGCGCGGAATACGGTCGATAT
>JAQGKX010000032.1 GCA_028289885.1 Sphingomonadales bacterium | reverse complement strand
GACGAACCGCAGCCCGATCGCGCCGCCGTAGTTGCCGCTTTACGCGCGGCGAAAGTCGACGTGATGATGAATTATCTGCCCGTCGGCAGTCAGGAGGCGACCGAATTTTACGCCGAATGCGCGCTTGAGGCAGGCGTGGCCTTCGTCAACAACATCCCCGTCTTCATCGCCAGCGACGCCGCCTGGGCGGAGCGTTTCCGCGCCGCCGGCGTGCCGATCATCGGCGACGACATCAAGGCGCAGATCGGTGCCACCATCGTTCACCGCGTGCTGACCGACCTGTTCGCAAAGCGCGGCGCGACGCTCGACCGGACGTACCAGTTGAACACCGGCGGCAATACCGACTTCCTCAACATGTCGAACCGCACGCGACTGAAATCGAAGAAAATCTCGAAGACCGAGGCGGTGCAGGCGGTTGCCGAGCACCGGCTGGACGATGAGAATATTCATATCGGGCCGTCGGATTATGTCGCGTGGCAGAACGACAATAAAGTGTGCTTCCTGCGCATGGAGGGGCGGCTGTTCGGCGGCGTACCGATGAACCTCGAACTGCGACTTTCGGTGGAGGACAGCCCGAATTCGGCGGGGGTCGCGATCGACATGGTGCGCTGCGTACAGGTCGCGCGCGATCGCGGCATCGGCGGTCCGATCGACGCAGCGTCTGCGTTTTTCTGCAAGCATCCGCCCAAGCAGATGACCGACGACCATGCCTATGAAGCGTTGGAGGCGTTCATCTCCGCCAGTGTGCCGCGCTGAAATTCGCAAGGGCTATGACGGTGGCGGCCATCGGAACGGTGCGATAGCAACGACGGATGAAGTATCAATTGTTTCTCGACAATTTGCAGCCCGTGGTGACGGAGACCCCAAGGATCGTCGTGTCGCCCGGCATCCCGTATTTTCTCACCGATACGGGCCAGCCGTGGACACCTATCGGCCAGAACGATGCCGTTACCTGGCCTGAACTGGCTGGACTTTTCCGCCGCCGCGATCTGGGGGCGGTGGAGCGTCATTTGTGGTGGCTGAAGGCCAATGGCGTCACCTGCTTGCGGCTGATGCTCGAATATTGCCAGAGCGAGCATCGCTATCTCGAACGGCCGGTCGGGCGGTTCGTGCCGAACATGGTCCAGCTCTGGGATGACCTGTTCGCCCTGTTGGAAAAAGTCGGGTTGCGCGTGTTGCTGACCCCTTACGACACGTTCTTCATGTGGATACGCTGGCGCGACCATCCCTATAATCGCAAAAACGGCGGGCCATGCGCCAGCCGTCAGGAGTGGATCACCTGCCCGCAGATGCGCGAGGCGATCAAGAATCGGCTCGCCTTCGCCAGTGACCGCTGGGGCCGCAGCCCTGCCTTGTTCGCATGGGATTTGTGGAACGAATTGCATCCGGCACATGGCCGCAACGATCCCACCGCCGCGATGCCGTTCATCGACGACATCAGCAGCTGGCTGCGCGCCTACGAGGTCGATCGGCACGGTCGCGCCAACCTGCAGACGGTGTCCGTGTTCGGTCCCGAACTGATCAAGCACCCCGCACTGGTCGAGCCTATCTTTCGCCACCCCAGCCTCGATTTTGCGACCACCCATTTATACGAGTCGGGAACGATCGACACACCACGCGACACCGTCGCTCCGGCGCTGGCGGTGGGGCGGCTCATCCGCGTGGCGCTTGCCGAGGCAGCGACGGGGCGGCCGGTCTTTGATTCCGAACATGGCCCGATCCACACTTTCAAGGATCGCAAGCGCACGCTTCCCGAACCGTTCGACGACGAATATTTTCGGCATATTCAATGGGCGCATCTCGCCAGCGGCGGGGCAGGGGGCGGCATGCGCTGGCCCAACCGGCATCCGCACATACTGACGACAGGAATGCGCGCGGCCCAGCATGTGCTGAGCGGGTTCCTGCCGCTGATCGACTGGACGCGGTTTGCCCGCCGCAACCTGAACGAAGAACTGCGGTGCGACGACCCCGGCATCGCCACGTTCGGCTGCGGCGCCAGCGATCAGGCAGTCGTCTGGCTGATGCGGACCGACAGTGTGCGGCGCGATGGAACTGTCGCGCTAAGGCTCGATACACCGCCGCTGACGCTGTACATACCGGGACTGGCGGCCGGTCGCTATGAAGTGACGACTATGGACACCATCACCGGGGAGCGCCACTCGCACGCGGCGGAGACTGCAACTGATGGGCTGACATTGACCCTGAAACTGGTGGAACGAGACGTTGCGGTGGCGGTCAAAGCCACCGGCTGATCAGCTGCAGCGCCCCGTTCTGATGGAACTCTCCCAACTCCAGAACGTCTTGCTGGAAACAGGCAGAGGCGGCTTACGGTGATGCTGACGAGCGGCGCTGTCGGATCGGCGACGGGAGCCACTATGAGCGATCAATTCGACACACAGGACAGTATGACGCTGGATCGGTCGGTACGCCTGCCACAGCCGATTGTCGAGAACGCATGGAGCGTAGAGCCACAGGACAAAGATTATTACGGCGCGCTGAAGCTGGACATCGATGCCACCGATACGTTGCGCGGGATCGTTTCAGCCAAACTCGTGATGCCCGTAGCAAAGGGTGGGCCAATGACTTTGCTCTATCCGAAGTGGATGCCGGGGTATCATTCGCCGCAGAATCCCATCGAGCTGTTCGCGGGACTGGAGATCAAGGCAGGCGACCTTATTCTCGACTGGAAACGCGATCCCGTCGAGGTGTATGCCTTTCATATCGACGTGCCCGAAGGTACCGGGGTGCTCGACATCAGCTTTCAGTTCCTATCGCCGACCACCTCCACCCAGGGGGATGTCGTCGTCACCGAGGACATGCTGAACCTGCAATGGGGCCGTACATTGCTCTATCCCGCCGGATATTACGCGCGCCGCATCCAGGTGCAACCGAGCGTGAAAATGCCCGAGGGCTGGCGCTATGCAACCGTGCTGCAAGCCGAAGACCGACAAGGGGATACCGTTCACTTCGCTCCGGTAAGCCTCGATGTACTTGTCGATTCGCCGGTAATGGCCGGGCAGCATTGCCGCGAGGTCACGCTGGACACGGACGGGGCGGTGCACATGAACCTGTTCGCGCATCGGGCCGACGATCTGGAGATCACCGACGAACAGGCCGCCCTGCACGCGGCGCTGGTGGAGCAGGCGGACAAGCTGTTCGGCGCGCGTCACTTCGATAATTACCGGTTTCTTGTGGCGCTGACCGAGGAACTTGGCGGCGGCGGCATCGAGCATCACCGGTCGGCCGAGATCATCGCGCCGCCCTCCTACCTCACCCAATGGGAGTCGAATCTGCCCAAGCGCGACGTCTTCGCGCACGAGTTCACGCATAGCTGGAACGGCAAGTTCCGCCGTGGCGCGGATTCGTGGACACCCAGCTTCGAGGTTCCGATCCGTAATACCCTGATGTGGGTGTACGAAGGCCAGACCCAATATTGGGGACATGTACTGACCACCCGCGCGGGATTGTGGTCGATCAAGTCATCGCTGGAGTCGCTGGCCAAGATCGCGGCCACCTATGACGTGCGCCCCGGCGGGCTGTGGCGGACGATGGCGGATACCACCGGCGATCCGGTCATCAACGGACGCGCCCCCCTGCCGTGGCCAAGCTGGCAGCGCAACGAGGATTATTATTCCGAAGGCCAGCTCATGTGGCTGGCGGTGGATACGCGCATTCGCGAGGCCTCGGGCGACCAGCGCTCGCTCGACGATTTCGCGCGCGCCTTTTTCGGCATCGACGATGGCAGCATGGTGACGCGGACCTATGATCGCGATGAGGTGGTCCGTACCCTAAACGGGATTGTCGAGCATGACTGGGCAAACTTCCTCGACACCCAGTTGCACCGCCGCGAAGAGGGCGCGCCACTCGAGGGACTGGAGCGTGGCGGCTACAGGCTGCTCTATCGCGACTATCGAACCGATTTCTGCAAGAGCTTCGATGTTCAGGCCGAACAGTTCGACATGCGCTTTTCGATCGGGCTGAATATGGGAAACACTGGCACCGTGCAGGAGGTGATGTGGGGGAGCGCCGCCTTCGAAGCAGGGCTGACCGCAGGAGCTCTGATCCAGAGCGTCAACGGGCACGATTATAGTGAGCAGGTGATCGGCGATGCGGTCGAGGCCGCCAAGGATGGCACCGCGCCGCTGTTATTGACGGTAAAAGCCCGGTCGCAGTCTCGCCCGCGCGAGGTGAAGGTGGATTATAGCGGGGGGCACCGCTTTCCGCATCTGGAGCCGATCGAGGGGGCGCGGCGGCGGTTGGACGAGATATTTGCTGGCAAGGGTTCTATGACTGTTAGAGGTGATGATGACTGATCCGAATAACATATCCACAGAAAATCAACCTAAGGGTGCGGCCAAGAACCCGAGCGACACTCTGGACAAGGACACGAGCGACGTGTCGCCGGCATTGCCCCCAACGAACATCGATGAGGGCGACGACGATGACAACGACCACGGGAAATAGGTCGAGCCCGCCATCGCGCCCGAAGGCCGCAAGTTACTGAATATTTTCGGGAACATCTCACAATGCAGGGCATTTTCCTGGTTCATTCTTTTGCCAGGAGAAGATCAGATGTCGTTTATTGACAAGATCGTCGGTACCCTCACCCCGCCCGAAAGTGACGAAACGCGATACCAGGCGAGGGCCAGGGCTCGTGCAGAGACTGTGCCGGGCGACTGGCTCGCCCTTGTGCTTGATCATCATGACCAGATTGAAAACGCATTCGCTGCCGTCGAACAGGCGTCCGATGCATCTTCACGTCGGCAGGAACAGAAACGGCTCGCGGTTTTGCTGACCGGTCATGCCAGTGCCGAAGAGGCTATCATCTACCCGGAAATGGCCGATACCGGACACAAGACGCATGCCAGCATGGCCTATGAAGAACAAGCGATGGCCAAGATCCAGATGGCTTTGCTCGACAAGCTCGAGCCTATGACCCAGGATTATCTCGACAAGCTCGAACACATCCGTGGCGCTGTTACCCATCATATGTATCAGGAAGAGAGCAGCTGGTTCCTCGATCTCAAGTCCGATCTCGATACGGGCCGACAGGCTCTGTTGGCGGAGCGATATCGCGAGGAGACGAGACGCTACGCGCCGGACGTGTTCGCCTGAGGACCGCATCTGATTGAAGTATTGGGGCTTTAGGCGCGGCACACATACCGAACTAATTGGCAAAACATAACATCGGTTAATGCAGGAACATTCGCCCGGCGCGTACCGTCGGGCGAGTCGTGCGGAGAAGAACGATCACGGACACACCCCCGTCGTTAAGAAGCCCGGGCAAGGAAGAGTTGTTTGAGGCCATCGTCTCAAGCTCGACCGATTTTGCCATATTCACCGTTAATCCGTTCGGCATCACGACGAGTTGGAACGTCGGCGCTTTCCGCCTGTTCGGTTTCAGCGAGGCGGAGATGATCGGTCGGAACTCCGATGCGATCTTTACCGCTGCCGACCGGAATGCAGGCGTGCCGCAAGCCGAGCGGGAACGGGCGCGCCTTTCGGGCAGTGCTGTCGATGAGCGTTGGCATCAGCGCAAGGACGGCTCGCGTTTCTGGGCATCGGGACTTTTGATGCCGCTGCAGAACGCCAAGGACGGCTTTGTGAAGATCGCTCGCGACCGGACCGAGCAGCACCGCGCCGATGAACAGCTGCAGCAAAGCGAGGAGCGATTTCGCGTGCTCGCCACGAGTATCCCGCAATTGGTATTTCGGACGATGCCCGATGGAGACCGCACCTGGGGCAGCCCTCAATGGATCGATTTTACCGGCCTGTCTCTTGACGACAGCCTGCGCTTCGGCTGGCTCGATGCAGTGCATCCCGAAGACCGCGACCTGACCCAGGCGGCCTGGAAAGAAGCGCGGGAAACGCGGGAATATTATGTCGAACATCGAATTCGCCGCCAGGCCGACGGAGAATATCGGTGGCACCAGATGCGGGCTAGGCCGCTGGACGACCCGGCCTTCGCTACCGGAGAATGGGTCGGGACGATGACCGATATCCATGAGCTGCGCGGCATGAAGGACCGGCAGGACGTCCTGATGGCCGAACTCCAGCACCGCACGCGCAACCTGCTCGCGGTGGTTCAGGCTATTGCGAGCCAGACGATCCGCAAGAGCCAGTCCTTTGCAAATTTCGGACCCGAATTTGAAAGCCGCCTGGGCGCTCTCAGCCGGGTGCAGAGCCTGCTCGCGCGCCTCGACCATGCCGATGTAAATCTTCACACGCTTATCGACGCCGAGCTTGTCGCGCACGCCGATGGACAACTTGGCACTGACAAGATTGTGGTGGACGGTCCCGCAGTAAACCTGCCCGCCATATCGGCGCAGGCGCTGGGGCTGGCACTGCACGAACTCGCGACCAATGCTGTGAAATACGGGGCGCTCGCCCAGTCCGGGGGGCGGCTATCGGTGACATGGCGGGTCGAAACCGAAGCGGCAAAACCTGTTGTCGCGCTGGAATGGAAAGAATCCTCGGTGTCGATGCCGATTGGCGTAGCACCGAGGCGCAAGGGTTATGGCAGCGAATTGATCGAGCGGGCGCTCCCCTATCAGCTGTCGGCCAGAACACGGCTCGAATTCAGGCACGACGGCGTTCGCTGTGAGATACGTGTGCCAATTACAACGCAACAGTTGGAGGCCAGCCATGCTCGATGAAAGCAGGAGCAGTTTGGAGGGGCGCTGCCTGCTTGTCGTCGAAGACGAGTATATGATCGCCATCGACCTGGTATCGTTTCTCGAAGATCTTGGCGCCGATGTGATAGGTCCGGCGGGTTCTGTTGCTGAAGGGCTGGAACTGGTCGAACATCATGGTCGCCGCGTCGATATAGCGCTGCTCGACGTCAACCTTCGTGGCGAGCTCGTCTTCCCGGTCGCGGATGCGCTTGCCGCACAGGGCGTGCCGATCATCTTCACCACGGGATATGACGCGATGGTTTTGCCCGCGCCATATGACCATGCGCGGCGCTGCGACAAACCCGTCAACAAACACGGTCTTGCACAATTGCTCGTGCGGATGGGGGCGGACGGATCATAGCGCACAAAGGTGGCAACCCGGCTCCGCTCTGTCCGTTCAGCAGGTTGTTATCAATGGAGAAACCATATGCGCCTTGCACATAACACGCTGGTTCTGGTTGCTGACGGGGGGAAGCGGCTGATGTTCCGTAACAAGGGCGATGCCATCGCGCCCAACCTGATCGTCGAGGAAGCGGAAAAAAGGGCCAATCCCGCCGACCGCGACCAGAAGTCCGACGCTCAGGGCCAGCGCCCGTCAAGTGCGACGCTGGGCCAGGATTCGACCGACGAGATCGACTATCATCAGCAGGAAGAGGACCGCTTCGCTGCGGCCACCGCGGAACTGTTGAAAAAGCGCGCCTTGCGTGGTGACTATGAAAAACTGATCATCGTCGCGGCACCCAAGCTTCTCGGCGTTTTGCGTAAACACTACCATCCGGAGGTCGAGCGCAGGTTGATCGCCGAGGTGGCCAAGGATCTGACAGGCCATCCCAAAGACAGGATCGAGGCAGCCTTGCTGGCGGAATGAATAACGCCAGCGTAACACTGCATGTGTCTGTGATTACTAACATAATTTAACGAAACTTATCCTGTCTGGGCCGGAGCCACTCTAATCAGGGTGCGTTAAATCTGGCTCAACGAGGAGAAGATTATGAAGAAGGCATTTTTGATTACTGCGGCGGTGTTTACCGCTGGCTTGACGAGCGTTGCCGTTGCCCAGTCCACGACGGGTTCGACGGGTTCGACGGGTTCGACGGGTTCGACGGGTTCGATGGGTTCGACGGGTTCGGGCACGTCGGGGACCTCCAGCGGAGGTCAATCGGGCACAGGCGCAACTGGCTCTGGAACGATGGGTTCAGGGACGAGCGGCACGACCAACTCCACATCGGGCGGAAGTTCGACTGGAAGCAGCACCAGCGGAATGGGAGGCGCCAGCGGCTCGACCAATGGTACTACAACTGGCGATAGCATGACGTCCGGCAGCACCGGCGGACAGGGCGCGGCCACGACGACCGGAACCTCGACGACCAAGCACAAGCGTCGGCATAGCTCGCACCGATAAGCGCCTGACTTACTATGGCTGTCCTCCGCTCTTGACCGAGGTTGGGCAGCCATGATCCCTAGCCGCGCGCCTCCCCCCGCGCGATGGCAGCGAGCGTCGCAGCCCAAGGCTGCGACGCTTTGGCGTTCTGCCTGATAATCTCGATCGGAACTGCCGCCGCACTTATCCCTGGATTGGTCCGAGTGCCCCGCGGACCTGTTCCAGATGCCTTGAACCGTTCTGGACGTGCACGCTGAGGCCCGGCTGTCCGACGGCCAGATTCCCACTCCGCAGTTCGGCAAGCGCGCTGCAAAGGTCTTGCCGGCCCACCCGCCACCGTGCAGCGGCCGATCTCGGGGAGAAATCGAAAGCCTTGCCACTGACTTCGCGGGACTGGTCCGTATAAGCAATGTGCAGGATGGTCACTGACCGAGCGGAACCATCGCGAATTCGCTCGTCGAATATGGCCTGCCACGCGGAAATCGTCCGGCGGCTCTGCGCGGCAAAAACAAGGTCCTGCATTCTTGACGCCGTCTCGCCCAGAGTTGCCGGGCGTGAGCCCCGCAACGGCAACAGGTCCACGGCAATGCACAATAGCGGTCGCGGAGCGGTCTCGCCGAGCACGACATCGAGAGGCAAGTTCGCCGAAAGGCCTCCATCACCAACTATGCGGCCGCCGATCTCCACGGGGGAAAATGCCGGAAGCAAAGCGCTGCTGGCGCGGAGATGGTTAGCTTCGATCCGGTGCGTTCGGGTATCGAAACAAATGTCTTCGCCCGTTTCAATATCGACGGCTGTCGCAGAAAAGCGCGGCGCTCCACTGTTGAGCAGGTCGAAATCGACGAGCTGCTCCATCGTCGCGACGACTGGGGACGAATCGTACAAGCTGCGGGGCTCGGGGTTTGCAAAGGGGTTCCACCACGGACCAAACAGGTTCCGGGGAACGAACATTCCGGGCCGTCCTGCGGCGAGAGTGAAGGCGGCGGCGCCGGTTCGCCGCGCGCTCTCGAGTGTACGCGATCCTTGATCCCCGTGCGCCCGCCGCCCGCGATCTGCGTTCCAAAGAGCATCGAGGTTTGCGATCCGACGGTCGTGTGGACTCCCACAGATAATCGCCCCGTTGACGGACCCGATCGATGCCCCCGCGATCCATTCGGGCTCCATCCCGGCTTCGTGCAGTGCTTCATAGGCTCCAGCCTGGTAAGCTCCCAGCGCGTTGCCGCCGCTAAGCACCAGGGCAAGGGTGAAATTACCATCTGGCATTTCAGGCATCGATCGGCAGCACGGCGGAAAGCTCATCCAGCCACGGTTGTGCCGTGCCATCCGACGGCGCGCGCCAGTCGCCACGCGGACTGAGTGACCCGCCCGCCGAAACCTTCGGTCCGTTCGGGATTGCCGACCGTTTAAACTGGCTGATCTGGAAAAACCGGAACAGGAAGTTTTCGAGCCAGTGCCGGATCGTGGGCAGGCCGTATTCGACCCTCTTTGCTTCAGGATAATCCGCAGGCCACGCGCCTGCGCTCGCGTCCTTCCACGCGTGCCACGCCAGCCATGCTACCTTCGAAGGCGGCAACCCGTGCCGCACGATGTAGTGCAAAAAGAAGTCGTTGAGCGGGTAAGGGCCGATCTTGCTTTCTGTACTCTGCAAGGCTCCGCTGGCGTCGGCGGGCACGAGCTCAGGCGAGATCTCGGTATCCAGGATGGCCGTCAGGATGCGGTCGGTTTCGGCATTGAACTGACCGGTCTGCACGCACCACCGGATCAGATATTGGATCAGCGTCTTGGGCACACCGCAGTTCGCCGCATAATGGCTCATCTGGTCGCCGACGCCATAAGTGCACCACCCCAGCGCGAGTTCGGAAAGGTCGCCGGTGCCGACCACAAAGCCGCCGCGTTGGTTCGCCAATCGGAACAGATAGTCGGTTCGCAGCCCCGCCTGCACGTTTTCAAACGTGATGTCATACACCGGTTCGCCGCGTCCGAACGGATGATCCATGTCGGCAAGCATCTGGCGCGCCGCTGGACGAATGTCGATTTCGGCACCTGTGATGCCAAGTGCCTCCATCAGCGCCCAGGCATTGCCTTTCGTGGCATCGCCGGTCGCAAACCCCGGCATGGTGAACCCGAGAATGGCCGAACGCGGCAGGCCGAGCCGATCGCAAACCTTTGCCACGACGATCAGCGCGTGCGTTGAATCAAGGCCACCGGAAACCCCGATCACCAGATGTTTGCCGCTTGTTGACTGAAACCGCCGCGCCAGTCCCTCAACCTGTATGTTGAAGGCCTCGTAACAGTCCGCGTCCAGCCGCAGGGAGTCATTGGGCACGAACGGGAAGCGCCGAATGTCGCGCCGGAGTCCCACGTCGGCAAAGCTGGCCGCATGTTCGAACAGCACCCGCCGAAATCGTTGCTCGGGATGACCCGCCGCGACCGCGCTGTCGTTGAACGTGCCGTTGCGCATCCGTTCAAGGCGCAGGCGCTGAAGGTCGATGTCGGCGTAAAGCAATTCCGGCGCATCCCCGAACCGGGTAGACTCCGCTAGCAATTCGCCCATCTCATGGACCATCGCCTGCCCATCCCACGCAAGGTCTGTCGTGCTTTCGCCCGGTCCCGCGGCCGAATAGGCATAGGCCGCGATACAGCGCGCCGATTGCGACGCCGACAGCAATTCGCGCTGCCGCGCCTTGCCGATGACGATGTTGGACGCCGACAGGTTCAACAGGACGAGCGCGCCCGCGAGCGCCCCGAATACGGATGGGGGCAGGGGAGCCCAATAATCCTCGCAAATCTCGACGTGGAAGACGAAGTCCGCAATGCCCGTGGCGGCAAAGAGCAGGTCGGTGCCGAATGGAACCCGGCCACCGGCGAGTTCGACATCCAGTCCGGCCAAGCCAACGCCGGAAGCAAACCAGCGCTTTTCGTAATATTCGCGATAGTTAGGCAGAAAGCTCTTCGGCACGACGCCGAGCAGCCGCCCGCGCGCAATCACGACGGCGCAATTGTAAAGCCGTCCAGCCCTCCGGATGGGCGCGCCCACGACCAGCGCCGGCTGTACCGCCGCACTGGCCTCTACCAGTTGTGCTATGCCACCTTCGACCGCATCAAGCATGGCGTCCTGCAGGTGCAGATCGTCGATGGCATAGGATGAGATGCACAGCTCCGGATACAGCACGAGGTCCGCGCCCTGCGCCGAAGCCTCGCGCGCCTGTTCCAGTATCGATGCGACATTGGCGGCTACATCGCCGGCACTGGCGCGTGGCGTTGCGGCGCACAACCGGATCATGCCCTGCGCATGGAGCGATCGAAAACGCTCAGGCGGCATCGATGTGAGAGTCCATCATTTCCAGCGCGACCCGCAGGCATCCAAGCCGGACGGCCCCGCGCCCGACATCGCCAAAATGTTCTTCGCGGTGATCGATGGCACCACCACGACGCGCACACGCAAAATGGACCAGCCCCGGCTCGTCCCCGGGACTGCCAGCCCCGGCAAACCCTGTCACTGCAAGCGCGATGTCGGCGTTCGAATGGTCAATGGCACCCTCGGCCATCGCGAGTGCCACATCGCGGCTCACGGCTCCAAATTTGGCGATCATTCCTGGTGGCACGCCGAGAAGCTCCGCCTTAGCCTCTTCGCTGTAAACGACGAAGCCTCGATCGAACGCATGGCTTGCGCCTTCGACGTCGGTGAGCAGAGAGGCGATCAGCCCGCCGGTACAGCTTTCTGCAGTCGCGAGTGACAGGTCGGCCGAACACGCCCGCTCCAACATCGTGGCAGCAAGGGCTTCGACATCGGCGGGGATCGCCGGAGACAAAGTCTGAGCTCCGCTTTGACTGGCCATAAATCTCTCCCGTTAAGGCCGGTTCTAACGGCACCGCCCGATCAGAGTTCCATAATGTATGGACCCATATTGCGCGGACGAGGGCGAAGTCCGTCGGCGTGCCACACGGAACAGGGACGCCTTGAACGAGTTGGCACCTCATCCAATTAGGAGGTTGAAATGGCGGTCAAAGGTGCAGGCGGAAATCCCGGTGCGGTCACCAAAAAGGGCGGAGACGGAGCGAGCGGAAGTACGGGGACGGGTCGCGGTGGCGGCAATAACGCCCGCGGAAAGAACACGACGTCGAAAAAGTCGGGCGACAAGGATAAGGACGCGGCGGACGATACCGGCCAGCACTGAACAGGCATCGAACTCTCCTCTCGCCCTTAAGCGACAATCCGCACCGGCACGCTTTTGGCAGCCGGAGTTTTCGACTCTTCATCGTGATACCAGAGCGGGATCAGCGGGTTCATCTCGGGATAATAGGAACCGATGCACCCGCGCGGCAGCAGGAACGGCGTCACGGTCAGCCCG
>JAQGKX010000018.1 GCA_028289885.1 Sphingomonadales bacterium | reverse complement strand
CGTGGTGGCCGCACTGGGGGCAGACCGACAGGTTTTCCTCATATTCGCGGGCGAACACCATCTGTCCGCAGCCCGGGCATTTGATCCAAAGATTGTCCGCCGTTTCGCGCTTGGCGATAAACGGGATGCGTTTGCGGACGTCGTCGATCCAGCTCATGCGGAAACTTTCGTGCGCGCGGAATGGACCGCCGAGGAGAGGGTGCGGATATAGGACTCGACATGAGCGGGTGCGTCCGTGCCGTATTTCGCCACGATATCGACGATGGCCGAGCCGACCACGACTCCATCGGCGACCCGGGCGATGGCAGCCGCCTGTTCAGGTGTGCGGACGCCGAAGCCGACCGCTACGGGCACGTCGGTGGCGGCTTTGAGGCGGGCAACGGCGGATTCGATGCTGGTCTGGACGGCCTGCTGAAGGCCGGTGATTCCTGCGACCGAGACGTAATAGAGGAACCCGCTCGCACCATCGAGAACGGTTGGCAGGCGCGCCGCATCGGTTGTGGGGGTAGCAAGGCGGATCGGGGCGATACCGGCGGCGCGCAGGGCGGGGCCGAGTTCGGCGTCTTCTTCGGGCGGGAGATCGACCGAGATCACGCCATCGACGCCAGCATCCTTTGCGGCGGCGGCGAACCATTCGGCACCACGCCGGATCATCGGGTTTGCGTAGCCCATCAGGATGAGCGGCACGTGCGGGTGACGGGCGCGGAAGCCCTTTGCGATGGCGAGTATGTCGGCGGTTTTTGTGCCTGCGCCCAGACTCCGGAGGTTGGCCGCTTGAATCGCCGGACCGTCCGCCATCGGGTCGGTGAACGGCATGCCGAGTTCAACGATATCCGCGCCGCCGGCTACCAATGCGTCGAGGATTGCGGGGGTTGCCGCGACTGTGGGATCGCCCGCCGTGACGAAGGTGATGAGCGCCGCGCGATCAGCCGGGAACGCCTTTGACAAACGGGTCACAGTTTCACCCCGAGCGCGTCGGCAACGGTGAAAATATCCTTGTCCCCGCGCCCACAGAGGTTGGCGACGATGATGCTGTCCTTCGGCATGGTCGGGGCGCGGCGCATGACGGCGGCGATGGCGTGTGCGGGTTCGAGGGCGGGGATGATCCCCTCGATCTTGCACATAAGCTTGAAGGCTTCGAGTGCCTCGACATCGGTCGCACTGTCATATTCGACGCGGCCGATTTCCTTCAGCCAGCTATGTTCGGGGCCGATGCCGGGATAATCGAGGCCCGCCGAAATGCTGTGGGCCTCGGTGATCTGGCCGTCGTCGTCCTGCAACAAATAGGTCTTGTTGCCGTGGAGGATTCCGGGTGAGCCGCCCGCGAGCGACGCCGCATGTTCCTTGTCGAGACCGTGACCCGCCGCCTCGATGCCGAGCATTTTAACATCCGCATCGTCGAGGAACGGATGAAACAAGCCGATTGCGTTCGATCCACCGCCAATCGCAGCGACTAGCAGGTCGGGCAAACGGCCTTCGCGCTTCAGTATCTGTTCGCGCGCTTCCTTGCCGATCACGCTCTGGAAATCGCGGACGAGTTCAGGATAGGGGTGTGGCCCGGCGGCAGTGCCGATGATGTAGAATGTGTCGTCGACATTGGCGACCCAGTCGCGCAACGCCTCGTTCATGGCGTCCTTCAACGTCATTGCGCCGGTGGTAACGGGTCGGACTTCAGCTCCCAGCAGCTTCATGCGGAAGACGTTGGGCGACTGGCGCTCGACGTCGCGGGCACCCATGAAGATCGTGCAGGGCAGGCCGAAACGTGCAGCCACAGTGGCGGTAGCGACGCCGTGCTGGCCCGCGCCGGTCTCCGCGATGATCCGCGTCTTACCCATCCGCAGCGCGAGCAAAATCTGGCCGATGCAATTGTTGATCTTGTGCGCGCCAGTGTGGTTCAACTCGTCGCGCTTGAAATAGATTTTCGCGCCGCCGAGGTGCTCGGTCAGCCGCTCGGCGAAATAGAGCGGGCTGGGACGCCCAACATAATGCTCCATCAGATCGTCGAACTGCGCCGCGAACGCCGGATCGACCTTTGCCGCGCGATATTCGCGGTCGAGGTCGAGGACGAGTGGCATCAGCGTCTCGGCGACATAACGTCCACCGAACTGGCCGAAATGCCCGCGATCATCGGGCTGGGCCCGCAGCGTGTTGGGCAAGGCGGGGGCGGGAAGTGTTGCTGTGTCTGTCATAGGTTCGATGCGGCTTTAAGGAAGGTTGTAATCTTGTCCACATCCTTGACCCCCGGCGCGGTTTCAACCCCCGATGAGAGATCGACCAGCGGAGCCCCCGTGATGCGGACGGCCTCGGCGACATTATCAACGTCGAGCCCGCCTGAAAGTGCCCATGGCATCTGATGACCGAACCCTTCGAGCAGGGTCCAGTCGAACCGCAATCCCATGCCACCGGGGAGCGTGCCTGCCGGGGTCTTGGCATCATAAAGAATCCGCGCAGCCACATCGCGCCACAGTCTGGCCTGATCGAGATCGGCCCGCGTGCGGACAGCGACCACGCCCCAGATCTCTAGGCCTTTTTTGGCGATGGCGGCGGCGCGTGTCGGAGTTGTCGAATGAAGCTGTATGATGTCGAGGTGCCCTGCCGCAACCGCCTGCTCTACCGTTGCGTTCGACGGATCGACGAAAACGCCGACACGCTTCACATGCGCAGGGACCAGCGCCGCCAGTTGCGCGACACGGTCGAACGAGACGTTGCGCGGACTGTCGGGATAGAAATTGAAGCCGATGTGGCTCGCCCCGCCAGCGATCGACGCTTCCAGCGTCCGGGGGGTCGATAACCCGCAGATTTTCGTTTGAACTGACATGATGGCCTTGGTTTATGCCTCTCCGAAGAGAATGTTAAAGCGTCGCCTCGATGGCCCGGACTGCAGCATCCGGGTCGGTTGCCTGGGTAATCGGACGCCCGATGATCAGGATCGACGCCCCGCGGTCCAGCGCCTGACGCGGAGTAACCACGCGCTTCTGGTCGCTGACGTCGCCATCGACAGGCCGCACCCCGGGAACCACGAAATACCCGTCTGGCCAGAGCTTGTGCGCGGCAGCCACCTCCGCTCCCGAACAGACGACGCCATCCAGCCCCGCCTCGCACGCCGCAGCAGTCAGGCGCAGCACCTGGTCATGAGGATTGCCCGACACCCCCGCCGCCGCCAGATCGCTCTGGTCGAGGCTGGTCAAAACTGTAACACCCACCACTTTCGTTCCGGTCGGAGCCGCGGCCTTGGCATCTTCCATCATCGCCCGCCCGCCCGCCGCGTGAACGGTCAGGATCGCCGGCGACAATACCCGCAAGGCATGAACTGCCTTGGCGACCGTATTGGGAATATCATGCAGTTTCAGGTCGAGGAATATCGGCAACCCAAGCGCCGCCATCGTGCGGATACCGCCATGACCATTGGCATAGAAGAACTCCAGACCCAGCTTGATACCTCCGACATGACGCTTGACCCGAGCGACTATCTCGCGCGCACGGTCCAGGTCGGGTGTGTCGATGGCAACCCATATCGGACTTGTCATAGCAAGGTCGGCGGAACGGTGGAGGGCTGGACCGTCGTAATCGGCATTGATGCCGCGACGACGCCATCTGCCTGCACTGGCACACCATCATTCAGC
This sequence comes from Sphingomonadales bacterium, assembly GCA_028289885.1. Taxonomy (GTDB): domain Bacteria; phylum Pseudomonadota; class Alphaproteobacteria; order Sphingomonadales; family Sphingomonadaceae; genus Sphingomonas_O. Next base: position 24,011 of record JAQGKX010000018.1, on the reverse strand, counting down.
CCGCGCGTTTCGACCAGATTGCGATTGGCGGTCTCCAGCTTACGGCGAAGGCTCCAGCGCGTGAATCGATGGAGTAACCACGGCGGCAGCAGTCCGAGCAGGAACACCGCCAGCAAGAGGAACGGCAGTTTCCAGACCGATTCGATATCGCCCCACAAATGAACCTTCACATCGACCCAATTACCGAACGCGAAAATAACCGCGAGAACGGCGATGACGACCCAGAATACTGTGCGTAGAAACTGCATTTGGCGCGTGCCCTTGTTGTATCCCGTCTCAATCTAGGCCCGTCCTGCCTTTTATGCCACCCGCCAGTTCTTCGCATCCAGTTCTTCGCGTAATGTCGCGATGAGGGGCGCGATGTGGCGGAGGCGCGGTGCTTCTTCGTCCAATATGGCGTGGAACAGCGCCTGTTTGGTCGCCGCCACCGTCGCCGGATCAAGGCGTGACGACACAGGCAATGTCGAAACCACGATGTCCACTAGCCGCTCGGCCCCATGCAGGCGCCCCCACAGATAGTCATTCTCACGGTAGGTACGGCTGAAAAACGCGCCAAAGCTGTTGAACTGTATGCCCTTCAATGTTGCCGCCGCGCCGCCCGTCCGAATCGACTGCGCCTCGTCGGGGGAAATGCGATCGACCTTTATCTCGTCGAACTCGTCGAACCCCTCTCCCTGCAAGAGCGCCAGTGTTGCGACGTCGTAAAAAGGAAAGCCCAAATAGGCGAGCAATGGCGCGCGCCGGTCGGCTTTCGGACAGGCCGCCAGCGCGTCGGCAATCGCGGCATCGGTCGCGCCATCGAGGGCGAGCAGGTCGGCATCGGGATCGGGCGCTGCCTCGAGATCGAGATAGTGAGCCAGTTGTCCGTAGAGCGCCTCGCTGACACCTTCGAAATGAGCGTCGGGCCGATCATGTTCAAACGCGGCAAGGCTGCGACCAAGGAAACGCAGTCGGCGGATTCGATAGGCGATGTCGTGGCGAGCAAAGAAGTCCAGCGGACTGAGCGCTTCCGAATCGTGCCTGACGACCGAACTGATCGCAGGCGGTGCTGCATCGACGATGTTGGCCATCTTGAGCTGACAGTAGCTGACATAACTATGACCTGCATCCCGCGCCGCGCGTTCCTCCGCCCGCTGCCGCCAACCCGCCAGACGTGCCGGATTTGGGCGGTCGATAAACAGTGTCCGACCAAACAACCCCGCTACCGATGCCTCCACGTCCGGACGCAATTTCTCGACGATCAGGCGCATCCGCTTTATTCGGGCCGACCTCAACTCCAACGCCTCGAGGTTGTCGCGGATCGGTTGTTCGCGGGGAATATCGGACAGGGCACCGAATATCGTCGTAAAAAACCCCGGGATTTCCGCCTCGCCGCCGCGATTGATCTTTACCGAACGAATGCCTGGCTTCGGGTCGATATAAACGAACCGCCGATCGACTTCGCGTCGCGCCGGTCGCTGCTTCAAGGCCTCGATCGCAGGACGGAACGGCGCGTTGGCGAGAACCGATCCGTCGATCAGCACAGCCTTGTCGATCAGGCCGGACTGCGCCCGCCGGGGTAAAACCCTCGTCAGGAAATCGTCGCGGTCGTGCCATGCGCGGCTTTCGCTGGCGAGGACCCGGTCGAGTTCGGCGGCGGTAAACGGCGGGAACGCGCCCGGAAAACTCGCGGTCGCGCGCGCAGCAAAGGCGAGGTTCTCGACATTGTCCAACGCCACCGAATCGCCCGGCGCATCGCGAAAAGAAAAGATCAGGCGATGCTCATTCTCTATGATTTGTGGCGGTGAATTCAGGTGCAACGTCTCGGGATGGCCATGAAAATCGGTCACGGTGACGAACAGGTCGAGCGGTTGTTCGTCGGGCAACAGGCGCGGTCCGACCTTTTGCTCTCCCATGGCATCGAAGGCGGCCAGTAGCAGCCGGGTGAACGCCTCGCCACCGAACGGCGGTTCGAACCAGCGCGCTCGGACGAAGCGGGTCAGCTTGGCATGGATTTCCTCACGCGTTTCGCTGTCGAGATCGTCGTCCCACGTCGCACCCTGACGCCCGGCGAACGCCCAGACCAAAGGCGTCGCCCATATCTTCGAAAACCGGTGCGACGCCTTTGCCAGCGGGTCCAGCAGAGAGTCGACGTCAGCCGATTCGAGCCACAGATCGGTAAGCGGGTCGATCGACTGTCCGGTCGCGATGGCTTGAGAGAGGAAAATGCCGTTGATCCCCCCGGCGGACGCGCCCGCGATGATATCGGCGAGGACACGCAACTTCAGGCCGGTCGTCGATGCGATCGTTTCCAGCAACTGGGCATAGATGGCAGCAGTCGGGGAGGGCGCTGGCTCGTCATCGTGGAAAGCGCGGGATGCGCGGGCAAGATGCCAGACTTCCTTGGTGATGCCGTGCATATAGACCGCCAGGCTGATCCCGCCGTAACAGATCAGCGCGAGGCGAAGTTCTTTTTCTCTCATCGGGGTGATGTCGCACGGCGATGCGCCCGCGCCTAGCCCTGCAACGGGCTTGCGTTCTTGCTTCGTTCTTGGCAGTAGGTTGCGGATGGCGAGACCCCAGAAACGATATGTCTGTCAGGCCTGCGGGTCGGTCGCGTCGAAATGGGCGGGGCAGTGCGACGACTGTCTCGACTGGAATACGATGGTCGAGGATGCGGGCGCTGTCGTGACGGCGTTTTCGGCGCGGCATAATCTTCAGGCGGGCGGACGCGCGGTGACCCTGGTCGCGCTCGATTCGGAAATTCCTTTGCCCGACCGGATGCCTAGCGGGATCGCCGAACTCGACCGGGCGTTGGGCGGCGGGTTCGTGGCGGGGTCGGCGACGCTGATCGGCGGCGATCCGGGGATCGGTAAATCGACTTTGTTGTTGCAGGCGGCGGCAAAATTGGCGCTGGCGGGACGGCGAGTAGCCTATGTTTCGGGTGAGGAGGCGGCGGATCAGGTGCGATTGCGCGCGCGTCGGCTCGGGCTGGGCAATGCGCCGGTCGGACTGGCCGCGGCGACCTCGGTTCGGGATATATTGGCGACTTTCCCGGTCGCGCCGGACCTGCTCGTCATCGATTCGATCCAGACGATGCACTCCGACTTGATCGAGGGTGCGGCGGGAACGGTTAGCCAAGTGCGAGCCTCGGCGGGTGAGTTGATTCGCTTTGCCAAGGAACGCGGGACGGCGGTCGTACTTGTCGGCCATGTTACCAAGGACGGCAGCATCGCCGGGCCGCGCGTTCTGGAGCACATGGTCGACACCGTGCTGAGCTTCGAGGGCGAGCGCAGCCACCAGTATCGCATCCTGCGCGCGATCAAGAACCGCTTCGGCGGCACCGACGAAATCGGCGTCTTCGCGATGAGCGAGGACGGATTGGGCGAGGTCGGCAACCCTTCGTCGCTGTTCCTGACGACGCGAGGGGAGGCCGTTACCGGCACCGTCGTGTTCCCGGCATTGGAAGGAACGCGCCCCGTACTTGTGGAGGTGCAGGCCCTCACCGTGAGACTGGCCAGCGGCGCGACACCTAGACGTGCCGTGGTCGGCTGGGATTCGGGTAGGTTGGCGATGATTCTTGCGGTGCTTGAGGCGCGTTGTGGGCTGTCGTTCGCGTCCGCAGAAGTTTACCTCAACATTGCGGGTGGCTATCGGCTGAGCGATCCTGCCGCAGATCTCGCCGTTGCCGCCGCCTTGATCAGCGCGTTTTCGGAACGACCTGTCCCGGCCGACGTCATTGCTTTCGGCGAAGTTGCCCTCTCGGGAGAGGTGCGTCCGGTCGCTCATTCAGGCCTGCGGTTGAAGGAAGCCACCAAGCTCGGCTTTGAGCGTGCATGGCTACCCAGTGGCGTGAAAGGCGAGGGGATTGCACTCAACGGTTTCCGCAGTCTGGGTGCGCTGGTCGATTTCATGTTGGGCCGCCAATAATGATTGATGGCGTGAAACGACGTCATCGCAGGGCTTGCGCGGCTCACGCGCCCGGATTAGGGCGACTTGCAATAGATTTCACTCACATGAACGAGAAGGACCCTTCATGAGCGAGACCGCTGACCGGGTTAAGAAGATTGTCGTTGAACATCTCGGCGTCGATGCCGACAAGGTTACAGAAGAATCGAGCTTCATCGACGATCTGGGCGCAGACAGCCTCGACATCGTCGAACTCGTCATGGCCTTCGAAGAAGAATTCGGTGTCGAGATTCCCGACGATGCGGCTGAAAAGATCACGACCGTAAAGGACGCGATCAGTTTCATAGACGCAAACAAGGGCTGACCCCTAGCGGGCTTGCTTTTGGCGAGCCGGCGTGTTTCGGACGGCCTCCCGGCATATGCGGGGAGGCCGTTTTCGTTTTCGACGTTTGTTTTGAATGATTTGGGAGGCGAATATGCGCCGTGTCGTCGTAACAGGATTGGGTATGGTCACGCCATTGGGCGCTGACGTGGAAACCGTCTGGGCCAACATACTGGCATCCAAATCGGGGGCCGGTACGATCACGCGCTTCGACGCGAGCGACTATGCCTGCAAAATTGCAATGGAGGTAAAGCCCGCCGATCATCCCTATGGTTTCGACCCGAACAAACGCGTCGATCACAAGGTCCAGCGTCAGGTCGATCCGTTTATCATCTATGGCATAGACGCTGCCGGTCAGGCGCTCGAGGATGCCGGGCTGACTGACATGACCGAGGAACAGAGGTTCCGCGCGGGGCTTTCGATCGGTTCTGGCATCGGTGGCTTGCCCGGCATCGCCAGCGAATCGATCGTCCTGCACGAACGCGGTCCGCGCCGGGTCTCGCCACACTTCGTCCACGGTCGCCTGATCAACCTGATCTCCGGTCAGGTCAGCATCAAATACGGCCTGATGGGTCCGAATCATGCCGTCGTCACCGCCTGCTCGACCGGCGCGCACTCGATCGGTGACGCCGCGCGCATGATCCGCGACGACGATGCCGACGTCATGCTGGCGGGCGGAGCCGAGGGTGCAATCTGCCCGCTTGGCATTGCCGGTTTCTCGCAGGCGCGGGCGCTTTCGACTGCATTCAACGACACGCCCGAACGCGCATCACGCCCCTATGACGTTGACCGTGACGGGTTCGTGATGGGCGAGGGCGCGGGCGTCGTCGTCCTCGAGGAATATGAACACGCCAAGGCTCGAGGCGCGAAAATCTATGCCGAGGTCATCGGCTACGGCCTGTCGGGCGATGCCTATCACGTCACCGCGCCACACCCGGAAGGCTCGGGCGCGTTCCGGTCGATGCAGATGGCGATGCGCAAATCGGGCCTAGCACTGTCCGACATCGACTATATCAACGCGCACGGCACATCGACGCCACTGGGTGATGAGCTCGAACTCGGCGCGGTCCGTCGCCTGTTCGGCAGCGCACTCGATACCGCGTCCATGAGTTCGACCAAGTCGGCAACTGGCCATCTTCTGGGCGGCGCAGGCGCGATCGAGAGCATCTTCTGTATCCTCGCCCTGCGCGATCAGATCGTTCCGCCGACGCTCAACCTCGATAACCCAAGCGAGGGCTGTGCCGGTGTCGATCTTGTCCCGCACGTTCCAAAGGAGCGCAAGGTTAAGGCCGTCCTCAACAACAGCTTCGGCTTCGGCGGCACCAACGCCAGTCTGGTGATGGCGGCGGTCTGATGGCAAAAAGGCCGGCGCGCCCACCATTGATGCGCCGGTTTCTGATTCTGGTGCTGCTGATCGGCGCGGCGTTCATTGCCGTGACGGTCTTTCGCAGCGTCAGTGGCGCGCGGCAGGACACGGATGTCGTGATCCCCGCCGGTTCGAGCCTCAGTTCAGCGGCAAGGACTTTGCAACAGGCGGGGGCGATCAAATCGTCACAGGCATTCCTGGCCGACGCGAAGCTGTTTGGCAGCAAGGCTCCGATCAAGCCCGGTGAATATCACATCACGCACGGCATGGGGCCGGGAGCGATCCTGAAGCTGCTCCAGTCGGGCCGGACACTCCAGCGGTTCGTGGTCGTTCCAGAAGGGATGCCTTCGATCCTCGTGCAGGAAAAGCTGATGGCGACTCCGCTGCTGACCGGTACCATCGCAACGCCGCCTGAAGGATCTCTGCTCCCCGATGCCTATGCCTATACGCGTGGGGAAGCCCGTTCGGCGGTCGTCGGGCGGATGCAGAAGGCGATGCAGACGGCGCTCGCCAACGCCTGGAAAACACGCAAGCCGACGACGGCGGTAACAACCCCCGAGGCTGCGATCATTCTTGCGTCGATTGTCGAGAAGGAAACCGCGCGGGCCAGCGAGCGCCCGATGGTTGCTGCCGTCTATTCAAACCGCCTGAAACACGCGATGCCATTACAGGCAGACCCGACCACAATTTATCCGATCACCCGTGGCAAGCCGCTCGGCCGGCGCATCCTGCGGTCCGAACTGCAGGCGGAAAATGGGTATAATACCTATCGCAGGTCGGGCCTTCCCATCGGTCCGATCACCAATCCCGGCAAGGCATCCATCCTTGCCGTCCTCAATCCCGCGCCGACGCAGGCGCTGTATTTCGTGGCCAATGGCTCGGGCGGATCGTCATTCGCCGACACGCTGCAACAGCATAACACAAATGTTCAGAAATATTACGCGATCCGCCGTTCGCGCGGCGAGATGTAAAGTTCGCTATTTCGAGGCGTAAACCTTGATCAGGTCGAACAGATAATCGCGACCCTCGTACAGCGACCTGACGCGCATATGTTCGTTCAGGCCGTGAATCCCGTTGAAGTCCGACTCACCAAAGATTCCCGGCACCCCATAAACCGGTATGCCGATGGCTTCGAGAAAGATGCCGTCAGTCGCGCCCGTCGACATCATCGGCAGGATGGGAACCCCCGGGAAATGCTTCTTCGCGACGGCAATCGCGGGATCCATGATCTTTGCATCAAGCGCCGGGGGCTTGGCGATCGGTCGGATCGGGAGCGTCATCGTGATCGAGACCTTCGGATCGTTGATCGCAGTGGCCAGCGCCGCTTGCGTTGTTACGTTCGTTTCGCCGGGAAATATGCGGCAATTTATGTTCGCCCCGGCTCGCTGGGGAAGCGCATTATTGGCATGGCCCCCATCGAGCAGCGTCGCAACGCACGTCGTCCGCAATGTCGAATGATAAGTCGGGTCGGACGATACGACCCTGTTGGCGGCGACATCGCTCGGACTGGCCAGCAGCGCGGTGATCGCCGCACCCATTTGGCCGCCGACGCTCTTGGCGGTCTGCGTAAAGAAGGCGCGGGTCGTATCCGTGAACTTGACCGGAAACTCGTACATCCGCACCGCGCGCAATGCGTCCGCCAGCTCGTAGATAGCATTATCGGGGGTTGGGCGCGAACTGTGGCCACCCGGATTGATCGTTTCCAACCGATAGTTCTGCACCGCCTTTTCGCCGACCTGCATGGCCAGCGCCATCTTCTTCCCGCCTGGATCGAGCTGACCGCCGCCGCCTTCATTGAGCGCAAACTCGGCGGCAATCAGGTCGGGTTTGTTCTGGGCCAGCCACTGGGCACCGTTGAACGCGTAGGTCGTTTCCTCACCGCATGTCAGTGCCAGCTTGATCGTCCGCTTCGGCTTATAGTTCGACTGCCGCAACCGGACCATCGCATCGGTCCACACCGCCGCCATCGCCTTGTCGTCATCGGCCCCGCGCGCGTAGAAAAAGCCGTTTTCCTCCACCAGCTTGAACGGGTCGCGTGTCCAGTCCTCGCGCCTGGCTTCCACTACATCGAGATGCGCGAGCAACAGCATCGGCTCGACCCCCGCATCGCTCCCCTTCAGCACGGCAACAAGGCCACCGTCCCTCGGGTGCTCGGGCGTCGAGAAATAGGTGATGTCCGCGTCGGCGAATCCCGCAGCTTTTAACCGCGCACCCATTTTAGCAGCAGCATCGGTGCAACTGCCGACCGACAGCGTCGTATTTGTCTCGACCAATTCCTGGTAAAGCGCGCGAAACTCGGTCTGGTCCGGGCGGAGCGTTTGTGCCGATGCAGGCGCGATTGCGACGGAAGCGAGCAGTGCGGCGGCCAATGTCCTGACGATCATGCGGATTCCCCTTGTTCTGCACAAGCTATTCGCTGAACGATTAGTCGTAAAGCGCTCTTGGCATCGGAGGCGCGCATCCTCATATGCGTGTGCGAGGACGCCCGGTCCTTTCAAGATCATTTTTCAAACAGAGGAGACCCCGATGCTCGTCGGTCGTGAAGTTCCCAACGTAACCATGAAAACCCGCGTTCGCGATGAAACAGTGGACGGTCCAAACCCATTCCGGTGGCAGGATGTCTCAACGGGCGACCTGTTCAAGGGCAAGCGCACCGTGATTTTCGGTCTGCCCGGTGCCTATACGCCGACCTGTTCGTCGAAGCAGCTTCCCGGTTTCGAGAGCGCCTATGACGAAATGAAGAGCCTCGGCATGGACGAGCTTTATTGCGTGTCCGTCAATGATGCTTTCGTGATGTACAACTGGGGCAAGGCTCAGGGTCTCGAGAAGGTCAAGTTGTTGCCGGATGGTTCGGGCGATTTCACGCGTCGCATGGGCATGTTGATCGACAAGAGCCACCTCGGCTTCGGTCAACGTTCGTGGCGTTATGCTGCCGTCATCGACGACGGCAAGGTCGCGGCTTGGTTCGAGGAACCCGGCATCAACGACAATGGCTCGGACTCCGACCCTTACGAGCAGTCGACGCCTGAAAACATTCTGGCGTGGCTGAAAGCCAATCCGAAGAAGTAATTGCTTCTGCGCCCCCTCTCGCGTGCGGGAGGGGGTTTACAGCTTCAGGCCAGTCGTTTCGGGCAGGCCCGCCATCAGGTTGAGGCTTTGCACCGCCGCTCCACTCGCGCCTTTGCCGAGATTGTCGAGCGCCGCGATCAGCCGGACCTGACTTTCATCCTCGTTGGCAAACACGAACAGTTCCAGCCGGTCTGTGTTGGCAGCTTGTTCGACGGTCAGCATAGCGGGCGCAGGGGGCAGGGTGACGATCTGCGAGCCGGAAAATGCAGTGCCAAGTGCATCGCGGATAGCGGCAACCGCAGGCCCATTCGCCATTGCGCCGATCTGCAGCGGCACTTCCACGATCATCCCCCGGTATGCGCTTGCAACAGAGGGTGCGAAAATTGGCGCGTGGACCAGACCCGCGTGGCGCTGCATTTCAGGGATGTGCTTGTGCGCGAGCGTCAGCGCATAGGTGCGCCACGCCGTTTGGGCCTCACCGCTCTCGAACTCGGCGATCATCGCCTTGCCACCGCCCGAATATCCAGAGACCGCGTTGACCGTTACCGGCCAGTCCCTCGGCAACAGCCCCGTCCGAACCAGCGGCGCAACGAGCGCGAGGAATCCCGTCGGATAGCAGCCCGGATTCGACACTCGCGTGGCACTCGCGACGTCATTGCCAAGCTCGGGAAAGCCATAGGTCCAGCCATCCGCCGTCCGGAATGCCGTCGATGCATCGATCACGCGCGTATGCCTGTTGTCGATCAGCGACACCGCCTCGCGCGCCGCGTCGTCGGGCAGGCACAGGATCACGATATCGGCGGCGTTCAGCGCATCACGCCGAGCCGCCGCGTTCTTGCGCTGGGCGTCATCCAGTTTCAGCAATTCGAATTCCGAACGGCCGCTGAGCCGCGCTTCGATCTCCAGACCGGTCGTTCCGGCGGCACCGTCGATGAAAATGCGCATCAGACCGGCTCGATCATCTTGGCGGACACATAGCCGACCACGCCCGAACATTTTCCCCATCCCCAGTCGCCGCTGACGTCGAGCAGGCCAAATCGTTCGCCTGCTTTCAGCTTAGTGATGACCTCCCCCTCAGCCGATGCCGTGGCCCGCAACTCGGTATCTTGGGTGACTGTAAACGCACAGGACTTCGCATAATGCGGCGCGAACACGCGGTCGGCGAGTTCGACATCGGCAAGGTCGCCGCGCACGGCATCGACACGCAAATCGATTGGCACGGTGCGGCCCGTCAGTGAGAACCGTTTACGCTGCGGCGCGGGTACGTTGTTGTTTGCCGGCGATGAGCCGCCCGAATGCGTCAAGAAAATCTGCCCCTTCATCCGTCTTTGCGACGAAGATATTGCGACGGTCCATTTCGTCGCGCTGACGGCGCAGATAGCCGAGGGCACCCAATCTATTCAAGGCGCGCGTCACGACTGGCTTTGAAACTGACAAACCCTTGGCCAGTCCACGAACAGTGTGTGGCCCGGGCGTCAGGTAAACCAGCATCAGCAGCGCCATCTGGCGGTTGGTGAGGTCAGGGGATCCCGATCGAACATATTCGACAAGGGGACCCATCCAGTGATCGAGCGTTTCGGGTGCCACGGTCCATTCCTTCCCACCCATTCGGCAAAACGAGGGCGGTTCAGAGTGGCTAACGCATATTGTCGCAAACGGTTGCGCAGCCGTGATTATTAACGTGCAAAGCGTCCCTGAAGCATCGCCCAGACCGCTCGCAGACCAAGCGCCTCACCACCCCTTGGACGACCTGGTTTCGACGACGGACGCCATGCGAAAGTGTCGAGATGCAGCCACGGCGTTGTCGGCGCGACGAACTTCTGCAGGAACAATGCTGCGGTGACGGCTCCGGCAAACCCTCCATCGGGGGCATTGTTCAGGTCGGCAATGTCGGATTTCAGCATGTCCTCATATCCGGCGTGAAGCGGAAGCCGCCACAACGGGTCGTCCTGCGCGACGCCTGCCTGCAACACAGCTTCGGCCAGCGAATCGTCGTTTGCAAAAGTAGCCGGCAAGTCGGGACCGAGCGCAACCCGCGCAGCGCCGGTCAGCGTCGCGAAGTCGATGATCAGCGTCGGGTCGTTCTCCGCCGCTTTGGTGAGCGCGTCAGCCAGAACCAGGCGACCCTCGGCATCGGTATTGGCGATCTCGACCGTCAGTCCCTTGCGACTCGTCAAAATGTCGCCCGGACGGAAGGCATTCCCTGAAATGGCGTTTTCGACGGCGGGAATGAGCAGGTGAAGCCGGACCGGCAATCGAAACTGCATGATCAGTTGCGCTAGTGCCAGTGCATGCGCCGCCCCGCCCATGTCCTTCTTCATCTGCCGCATGCCCGACGAGGGCTTTATATCGAGACCGCCCGAATCGAATGTCACGCCCTTGCCGACCAACGCGATGCGCGGGTGGGCGGGATTGCCCCACTCGGTCTCGATCAGGCGGGGGGCATTGTTCTTTGCAGCCGCCATCCCGACCGCGTGGATCATCGGATAGCCGATTTCCAGATCGTGCCCCTTGGTTACGGTCAGCACCGCGCCATGGTTTTTCGCAATCCGCCCGGCTTCGGCTTCGAGTTCGGAAGGGCCCATGTCGGCAGCAGGCGTGTTGACCAGGTCCCGGACGAGAGACACGGCCTCGGCCTCACGAACCGCCGCTTCGACGCGAGCAGGGTCGGAGCTAAGCAACGTGCGGGCACCGGTTGGATTGGCATCGCGCTTGTAGCGGTCGAACTTATACTGAGCGAGCAGCCAGCCCAGTGCCGCTGGGCCGGGCGGACCGGAGACCAGTCGATAGCTGTCTTCCGGAAGCGATTCGCTGGCCTTGGCGAGGCACCATGTCGACAGGCTGGCCGCGTTGGCGACACCCGCGACCGCGAACCAGCTTTCGTCGGACGGAACCAGCGCAAGGCTGTCAGCCGATCCGGTAAAGCGCTGGGCGGCGAGGATCGTTCGCACATTGGTTGGCTGAGTGGTGAGCCAATCGTCGAAGCCTGCACTGTCCACAAGATGGATTGCGATGGCAGCCTGCCCACGATCCGCTTCGAGCATAGCCTTCACTCCGTAACGACACCGAACAAATCATGTTCGTCGGCGTCCTCGACCAGCACGCGGACGATATCACCCTGCGCCAGCCCAACCGTGTCGCGCAGGAAAACTTCGCCGTCGATTTCGGGCGCATCGGCCTTTGACCGGCCCGTCGCGCCGCCCTCGTCATCGACGGCATCGATGATGACGTCGAGCGTGCGTCCGATCTTTGCCTGCAGCTTGGCGGCGGAAATTGCGGCGGTGCGCTCCATAAGGCGGGCGTAGCGTTCTTCCTTGACCTCCTCCGGCACCGGATTCGGCAAGTCGTTGGCAACGGCACCCTGTACGGGTTCGAAGCGGAAGGCGCCGACGCGGTCGAGCTGCGCTTCATCCAGCCACTGCATCAGATATTCAAAATCGGCCTCGGTTTCGCCGGGGAAACCAACCACGAACGTCGAACGGATGGCAATATCGGGGCAAATCTCGCGCCACTTATGGACGCGATCAAGCACTTTAAGCTCGTTCGCCGGTCGCTTCATGGCCTTCAGCACCGAAGGCGCGGCGTGCTGGAACGGAATGTCGAGGTACGGCGTGATCAAGCCCTCAGCCATCAGAGGGATGACCTGATCGACGTGCGGATAGGGATAGACGTAATGCAGGCGAACCCACGCGCCCAGAGACCCGAGCTCGCGCGCAAGGTCGGTCATGTGCGCACGGACTTCGCGGCCATGCCACTCACGCGGCTGATGACGGATATCGACGCCATAGGCGGAGGTATCCTGACTGATGACGAGCAGTTCCTTGGTTCCCGCAGCGACCAGCTTTTCGGCTTCGCGCAGGATGGCGTCGGGACGGCGCGAGACGAGGTCGCCGCGGATGCTCGGAATGATGCAGAACGAACAGCGATGGTTGCAGCCTTCTGAAATCTTCAGGTAGCTGTAATGGCGCGGGGTCAGTTTAAGGCCGCTGTCGGGTACCAGGTTGAGGAATGCATTCTTCGGCATCGGCGCATATTCATGCACCGCGCCGACGACAGCCTCATACTGCTGCGCCCCGCTGATCGCGAGAACCTTCGGAAACCGCGCGCGGATCATCTCTGCTTCGCGGCCGAGGCATCCGGTAACGATCACCCGTCCATTTTCGGCGAGCGCTTCACCAATGGCCTCTAGCGATTCTTCCTTGGCCGAATCGAGGAACCCGCAGGTGTTGACCAGCACGACGTCCGCACCCGCATAGTCGGCGGACAGGCCGTAACCGTCCGCGCGCAACTTGGTGAGAATACGTTCGCTATCGACGAGCGCCTTTGGGCAGCCGAGCGAAACCATGCCGACTTTCGGCGGGGAGGGGAGGATGGTGGCCATGAGAAGCGCTGCCTGTAGTGGAAATTACGGGGTTTGCATACCGCTGCCAAACGAAACCCTATTTGATGCCGTCGATCTCCCGTCACCGGTTAACACGTCCTTATCCTTGTTTCGATACGCAGACGATCGAACAGGAGATGTCGGTGTGAAGTCCAGCGAGGGAATGCATTTCGTTGGGCTCGACCATATCCGCGCGCTCGCGGTCTTTATGGTGGTTTCCTACCATTTTCTTCAAGGGACCAATCACGGGGTCCATACGGGCAGCACGTCATTCATCGGCAATGCCCTTTTTATGGAAGGGCAAACCGGCGTCGGATTGTTCATGACATTGAGCGGCTATCTGCTCGTGCGCCTCGCCAACGGGCGGGACCTGATGTACTGGCAATTTCTCTTTAACCGGTCGCTCCGACTGCTGCCGTTGCTGTTCATCGTCCTCGGGATCTATCTTGTCCCTTATATCTATCTTTATCCCATGTCTGCCGGTCAAGGACTGTTGGACATAGCCAGCGGGATAATATTTCCGATCTGGCCAAATGGTGCCTGGTCGATCTCAACCGAATTTCACTTTTATGTGGTGTTCCCGTTGCTGTTGATCATGGCGAGACGTAACCCTCTAAATCTGATCGTAGTGCCTGCAATTGCCATAGCCGTAAGGGTCGGCATATTCGTCATTTGGGACGCGCAGCATGTTCAGGACGCAGCATATTGGACGATCATCGGACGTATTGACGAGTTCGCGCTCGGTATGCTGTTCGCTCGCTATTCGCACTGGTTTGCCGGTCGTCATTTTATCGGCGCGGCGACTGGCATCATATGGGTCGCGCTCTGGTATGCATTTGTACAAGCGGGTGGCATCCATGATGTCGGTCATCAATGGATATGGATCGGCCTGACGACAGTCGAAGGGCTATTTTATGCGGTGTTGATCGCTTATTATGACCGTAGTTTTACCATGCCCGACACCGGCATTTCCGGCGCGATCGCCAAGATCGGCGGATATTCCTATGGCATCTACCTATTGCATTTTTTCATCATCGGTAAGTCGTCCAGATGGATTGAAAGCCACGTAACGACGCTGGATAATTTTTATCTGACGTTGCTACTGACGGTGCCACCGTTCCTAATTACCGCAGCCCTGGCCCGCCTCAGTTATCGCTGCATCGAGCTTCCGTTTTTACGATTTCGGACACCCTATTTCCGGACGGCGAAAGTAAGGGCGGAACTTGAAGTCACAGCACAGCCTCAAAAAATCTATATCTCCGTCTGATCTCGCTGAACGCCTCGCGGATGACGGCGCAGGACCTCAACGTTTCGGCAAATAACCCACCGGATCGACCGGCTTGCGATCATGCCGCAGTTCGAAGTGCAAACTCGGGGCCGCCTCTGTGGAAACCGTACCCAGCGATCCGCCGCGTTTGACCATCGTCCCACGCTTCACGCGCGCGGTGGCGGCGTGGCCATAGGCGCTTATCCAGCCGTCGCCGTGGCGGATGAGAATAAGGCCGCCGTAACCGGGAACGCCATCGCCGACGAACGCGACCGTACCGTCGGCGCTCGCCCGGATGGTGCCGCCAGAAGGTGCCGCGATGTCGACTCCCTGATTGACGCGTCCGCTGCCACCCGGACCGAATCGCGAGACGAGGCGACCGGCGATGGGCCAGTCGAACTTGCCGGCGAAGTGGCGAGGCCCAACGACGAACGTCTGCGTCGGCACCGCCGGTTCGCCGCCGGTCAATATATCGTCGATGTTGAGATGAAACGCCTTGGCCCGCGCTTCCATCGTCGGCACATCGTTGGCGGGCAGCAACAGGCGCTGGCCTTGTTTGATGACATAGGGTTCTGCCATCGCATTGGCGGCAATGACGCGGCTCCAGGGGATGCCATATGCGCGCGCGATCGCAATGCCGGTGTCCCCGGTCGTAACGTTATGAAAGCGCTTGCCGTCGATCGTGATCGCGTTCGGCGTCACTGGCCGCATTTCCCAGGCGGGCTTTACGCCCGCGATCGTGTCGAAATGATCGAGCCGAGGGTCGCGCAACGGTGCACGGGGACGGGCGGTGGCCTGTGGTCCCGCGAATTTTGGTCCCGCGAACTTGGCGGGAGGCGGCGCTGCTTCAGCCGGGACCCGGGCACCCGGTGGGACGCAAGCGGACAGCAGCGCTGCCGCGATAAAAACCGATGCCCGATAACCCATTGAAACCCCCGCTTCGTGGCGGAAAGCCTAGCATGGAGCGAAATGGCGCGTCTGTTGTGGAATGCTCCAAAATGCTCTCGGTTCTGTACCGTAACGGGACGCCTCAGTTATGAAGCAGGCATCAGTTTGGTCAGGCCGCCCATGTACGGCAACAACGCATCGGGCACGACGACGCCTCCATCAGCCTGCTGATAATTTTCCAGCACTGCAACCAGCGCGCGCCCCACTGCAAGCGCGGACGCGTTCAGTGTGTGTACGAATTCGTTTTTGGGTTTTGCCGCTGAGCCCTTCTCGGCGATCGGCCGGTAGCGCGCATTCATCCGCCGAGCCTGGAAATCGCCGCAGTTCGAACAACTGCTAATCTCGCGATAGGCCTGCTGGCCGGGCAGCCAGACTTCGAGATCGTATGTTTTCCGGGCCGTAAAGCCCATGTCACCCGCACAAAGCAGCATCCGGCGATAGGGAAGTTCGAGCCGGTCGAGGATGGTTTCGGCGGCGGTCGTCATGCGCTCGTGCTCGGCCTCCGACTGGTCGGGCGTCGTTATCGAAACGAGTTCCACCTTGTCGAACTGATGCTGCCGTATCAGCCCGCGCGTGTCCCGACCGGCGGCCCCGGCTTCCATCCGGAAACAGGGGGTTAGCGCGGTGAAGCGTAGCGGAAGTTCGGTTTCGGAGAGCAGTTTCTCGCGAACGAGATTGGTCAGGCTGACTTCCGCAGTGGGGATAAGCCAGCGCCCGTCGGTCGTTTTGAAAAGGTCGTCGGCAAACTTTGGAAGCTGGCCGGTGCCGAACGCGGCTTCGTCGCGCACGAGCAACGGGGGTGCAACTTCCTGAAAGCCGAACTCGGTGGTCTGGACATCGAGCATGAACTGGCCAAGCGCGCGAGAGAGCCGCGCCATCTGTCCGCGCAGATAGGCAAAGCGCGCGCCGGAAACGATTTGCGCGGATTCAAAATCCAGGCCGAGCGCCGGACCGAAGTCGGCATGTTCCTTTGGCGTGAAATCGAACGCCGGAATGGTGCCGCGGGTCTGGACGACGACGTTACCGGATTCGTCTGCGCCATCGGGGACTTCGGGGGCGGGCAGGTTGGGAAGACCGGACAATAGCTCGCCAAGTTCTTTTTCGGTTTGATCCGATGCCAATGGGGCATTCTTCAATGCCTGCGCTTCGGCTTTCAGGCGATTGGCGGTCTCATGGTCGCCCTGTGCCATTGCCTTGCCGATCTGCTTGGCGATCGCATTGCTGTCCGCCTGTGCCTGTTGAACGGCACCCAGAACGGCGCGATGCAAGGTGTCGGCTTTGAGGATTAACGTCGAAGCATGGTCGATCCCGCGCCGCTTTAACGCGGCATCGAACGCCTCAGGATTCTCGCGGATATATCGAATGTCATGCATAGTGCGCGGCTAGCGGGCAGGGGGCTGGGAGGCAAGTCGCTCACTTCCCCCCTCCCGCGAGCGAGAGGGGGGAAGAACCTAGACCGCCTTTTTAACGAACCGTCCACGGACCACGAGCGCCGCCGCTCCAAGCCCGAACATCAGCACCATCGGCGGTGCGGGAACGGGGTGCGGTTCGTGCGGCGGCGGGTTCCAGCCATGATGGCCACCGCTGCTGCTCGATGACGAACTGGTCGAACCGCTGGTCGAGGAGGACGTGCTCGTCGAAGTCGATCCGCTGGTCGAGGTCGAACCACTTGTCGAGGTCGAAGACCCGCCGGTCGATGTGGAAGTCGAGGACCCACCAGTAGACGTCGAGGACCCACCGGTCGAACTCGTTGAGGTCGAGGTCAGTCCGCCCGTCGAACTCGAGGTCGAACTGCCCCCGGAGCCACCCGAACCGCCCGATGACGTCGATGTAGAGCCGCCGCTGGTCGTCGATGACACGACGACGCTGCCGCCGCCCGAACCGCCACCACCGAAGCCCCCGCCAAATCCGCCACCGAAACCGCCGCCAAATCCACCAGATCCGCCGACGATCGGAATGAAGCCCGAACTGCCGCTGCCACCCTCGAATGGGCCACGGTCATAAGCCGCGTCGCGCGCTGACATGGGGGGAAGCGGTGCGCGGCTCGCGATCGTGGTCACTGTCGTGGCACCGCCGGCGGCACAGGCGCTGACGGTACGGCGAACATGGCGGACAACGCGGCGCTGCGCGACCCGGACGGGAGCGACGCGCCGGTGCTTTACGATCTTTGCGTGATGGATGCGCGGCTTGGGCTGTTGCGTGACGTGCATCGCCCCACCGCCGATGATCGCACCACCGCATGCGCAAGCGCAGAGTTTCGCCAAGGCCATCTTAACCGACATGACATCGTATCCCGTGTTCGCGGCGCACCGATGGGACTACCACCTGCGATCCAATGAATTTACCGTGCAGAGTCTGGCGAATGGTTCAAGCCGGATTCATGCGCATTTTTTGGGATTCCGCCGTCTGGCTGCAATCAGATCGGCACCGTTTCGGTTAATGTTCCATTTAGGGGCTGTTTTGGCGCAGTTTCAGATAACCACGTTCGGGTTTGGGCAAAGCCGAAGACGCCCGAACCAGTCGCTTGCGCGGTGAACACTGGCTCCTTATAGGCGCGCCAATAGCAATTGAGTGTCCGGCAGCGCACCATTGCGGATGCTGGGCCAGCGGTGGAGATTTCTAGTGGCGACCGTGGCGAATGAGACCCCAACGACCGCCAGCGATGCGGAGTATCGTCCGTCCGCGGACGAGCCCTTCATGGGCGAAAAGCAACTGAACTATTTTCGCGAGAAGCTGACGGCTTGGAAAGACGCGCTGCTGCGTGAGGGCAAGGATACGCTCAATACGTTGCAGAACGAGCCGCTGCGCGAACCCGATGTCACCGATCGTGCGTCAAGCGAGACCGACTGGTCGATCGAGCTGCGTACCCGCGACCGGCAGCGCAAGCTGATCTCCAAGATCGATGCGGCACTGCGGCGAATCGAGGACGGCGAATATGGCTATTGCGACGTGACCGGAGAACCGATTTCGTTGAAGCGGCTTGAGGCGCGGCCGATCGCGACGATGACCCTCGAAGCGCAGGAAAAGCACGAGCGGCAGGAAAAAGTGTCCCGCGACGAATAAGTTCAGTAAGTAGAGATATGTTTACGGTTTAGCGAGTTTTAGGCATTACAGCATGTGTCTGAAGACAGTCTTTACTGGCAGGAATTTCGAGTCGTGATTGCCGAACCTAAAATCGTCAGGATCAAACGCCAGGCGGAGCGCGATAGCCTTTTCCTGACCGCGACTTTGCAGGTTCAGGGGTTGGCTTCCCCGATCACCGTGCGCGTTCGTAACCTTTCGAACGGTGGCATGATGATCGACGGCAATGCGTTGCTGATGCCCGGTCAGTCCGTCGAAACCGACCTGCGCGGTATCGGACCTGTTACCGGCATGATCGCGTGGGTCGAGGCAGGCCGCGCGGGCGTTGCGTTCGACGATATGGTCGATCCGAAGATGGCGCGTACACCAGCGGCAAAGTCCGATCAGACGATCCTGAAGGCACCAAAGCTCTCGGATCGCCGACCGGGACTAAAGCCGGGTAGCTAGGCTGGTTTAGCCTTTCGCCCCACCGGATTTTGGCCCGCCGGACAGGGCTTCTTTAAGTCGCAGTTTCTGCTTTTTCAGCATGCTCAACAAACTGGTATCCGGAAGTGGGCGGCGGGTCTCGTCGGCGAGTTGACGTTCGATCCCGGCGTGCTTGGCTTCCAAGGCTGAAAGGTGCGTCGATTGCATGTGGCAAACTCCTTCAAAGCAGGGACCGATTGAACCACCATCCAAGTGAAAAGTCTCCCTGTTTTTTGCGCCGATTCGATGAATTGGGGGCGGTTGCGCGGTAGAATGATGGCGCGCCCCGGTTGAACGGCGATACCGTCCGGTCTATCGATGGCAAAGGTGGTTTTGGGGGCGAGTGCATGGATCCGAACGAGTTGGCCGTTCGCCTGCACAATTACCGCATCGAACATCGCGATCTCGACTCGGTTTTGGCGGCTGTGGCGGCTATCGGAACGCCCGACCACTTGCAGGCCGCACGCCTCAAAAAGCGCAAGCTTCGGCTGAAGGATGAGATCATGCGCCTCGAAACGATGCAGATACCCGATATTATTGCTTAGGCTGCGGCCCTCGCTGTGCCAAAGGATGCCCATGCTCGCCCGTCGCCTCACCGATAGCCTTTACGTAGAAGCCATGTTGCTGGCCGACGAGGCGCGCACATATTTCGATGCGAGTTACCAGAGCGGTAGCCACGGCGCGGAAATTGCGGCGCTCGAGCCGTTCGATCGGGTGCTGTTCTCCTGCGAATCGCTGAAGGTCACGACGCGGTTGATGCACATTGTTGCCTGGCTGCTGACACAGCGCGCGGTCGATGCGGGCGAATTGTCGCGCGACCAGGTGCGGGAACCTTCGCGCAGGCTTGGCCCCGCCGTGGTCAGTGACGACGCGGCGCTTGCCCGGCTGCCCGAATCGGCACGCATCCTGATTACAACAAGCATCGACCTGTATCGCCGTGTCGAACGACTCGATACGGGGATGAGCGAGGACGCCGTGGCGACCAGCCCGGCGCGACACCTGATCCACAGGTTGAGCCAGTCGTTCTGATGGCAGGATTGACGGGCCTCGACATATTGGTGCTGCTGATCGTCGGTGCTGCGGCGGTGTTTGGCTTCCTGCGCGGCTTCGTGAGCGAGGTCATGTCGCTTGCCGCATGGGTGCTGGCGATACTCGCGGTCAAATTTGCGCACGGCCCCATCACGGCGGCACTGGTGTCGATGGTCGGCACCGAAAGCGGCGCATCGGTGCTGGCGTTCGCGCTGGTCTTTGGCGTGACGTTCATCGGGGTCCGGATGATCGGCAACCGGATGGGCACGGCGTCAAGGCGCTCGCTGCTCGGACCAATCGACCGCCTGCTAGGCTTCGGCTTCGGCGCGCTGAAAGGTTTGATCGTCGCGACCCTGGCGTTCCTGTTCGCATCGCTGGTGTTCGACACATTGCATGGCGCATCGCAACCGCGTCCGCCCTGGATGCTCAAATCGCGGACATATCCATTACTGCGCGCCAGCAGCGCCGCGCTTGTGGATTTCGTCGAAAGGCGTCGGTCCGAAAAGGTCGCGGAGTGAGCGCGCTCTACACCATGGACGTGCTAAGGCTGGCGACATCGCTGGGCGATTGGCCGCGACTGGCCGAACCCCATGCCAGCGCCGAAAAGCGATCGGTCGTTTGCGGCAGCAGGATCGCAATCGACATCACGCTCGATGATCAGGACCGTGTTGTTGCCTTTGGTCAGGATGTACAGGCTTGCGCACTGGGACAGGCATCGGCGGCATTGCTGGCCAAACATATTGTCGGGCGAAGCGCCGCCGAGATCGAGGAAGCACGGATGCAGTTAACGGGGTTTCTGGCGGGCACCGTGGATGGGATTGGTGACTGGCCCGGCCTCGACCTGCTGGCGTCGGCGCAGAAATATCCGGCTCGCCACGCCTCGATACGGCTGCCTTTTGAAGCCGCCGCAGAAGCCGCCGCCCACGCAACCGGCATCGCGCGCACCCGATGAGCCAGACCGTCCTTCGTGAAGGCGTCGTCATGCTCGGCGCCGGGTTCGTGTTCGTCATGCTGTTCCGCCGTTTCGGGCTCGGTGCTGTGCTCGGCTATCTGATTTCGGGCGTGATCATCGGGCCGCATGGTCTGGGCTTGATCGGCGGCGCAGAGAACAAGCTGAATATCGCCGAACTCGGCATCGCATTGCTGCTGTTCCTCGTCGGGCTCGAACTCAACCCGGCGCGGTTGTGGCGGCTGAAGCGCGACATCTTTGGCATGGGTTTCGTGCAGGTCGTTGCCTGCGGTCTGGCCCTCGCGCTGATCGTGCGACTGGCGGCGGACGTTTCATGGGGCGCGGCTCTCGCACTCGGGTTGCCGCTCGCCCTGTCATCGACCGCGCAGGTCCTCCCGAGCCTCAAATCGTCGGGCCGGATCAACACGCCATTCGGGGAGCGCGCGTTTTCGGTTCTGCTGTTTCAGGATCTGTCGATCGTTCCGCTGATCACGATCATCGCCGCCATGTCGCGCGCGCCGGTCGATCCGTCGGTGCCGCCGGGCTGGCTGATGGCGGTCTATACCGTCGTGGCGATTGCCGGGCTTGTCGCGGCCGGACGCTATATCATCGGTCCCGTCCTGAAGCTGGTCGGGCGGGTCGGTGAGCAGGAATTGTTCATCGTCGTCGGCCTGTTCACCGTGTTCGCCAGCGCGGCGGTCATGGAGGCGCTGCACCTGTCCACCGCACTCGGCGCGTTCGTCGCTGGCGTGATGCTCGCCGATTCGCCTTACCGGCACGAGATAGAGGCCGATATCGAGCCGTTCCGCGCTATATTGCTGGGACTGTTTTTCATCGCGGTGGGCATGGTGCTCGACGTCGATGCCGTGATGGCCAATCCGTGGATGGTGGTCGGCATGGCGCTGGCGCTGGTGGCGACCAAGATCGTGCTGATCTTCGGGATCGGGCGGCTGTTCGGCATGGCGAAATGGCCCGCCTTCGCGCTCGGCCTGTTGTTGAGCCAGGGCGGTGAGTTCGGGTTTGTCCTGTTCGCCCAGGCTCAGGCGGCATTGCTGATCGAACCGCGCGCGGCCAGCATTTTCGGCGCGGTCGTCACCCTGTCGATGGCGACGACGCCGTTCCTGCTGATGATCGCCCGACGCTATGAACACGTGCCCGCCAAGGGAGAGAAGCCCGAGGGGCCGACCGATGCTCCCGATTCGAGCGCGATCATCATCGGCTATGGCCGGTTCGGGCAGACCGTTTCGAACATGCTGAAGGCGCACGGCGTTTCGGTGACGCTGATCGACCTGAAGCCCGCGCAGATCGAACGGACCGCCGAATTCGGGGCCAAAGTCTATTATGGCGACGGGCGGCGGATCGACCTGTTGCGGATCGCGGGTGCCGAACAGGCGCGGCTGATCCTGTTCTGCACCGACGACCAGAATCTGGGACCAAAGGAACTGTCGCCGATCCTCGGTGCATTCCCGCAGGCGGCGGTGCTGGTGCGGGCCTTCGACCGGCTCCAGATGATCAAGCTCGCGCCGCTCGACCTGACGATTGCCGTGCGCGAAGTCTATGAATCGGCGATCTACATGGGGGTCGAGGCGCTGAAGTCGCTGGGCGTCGATGGCGACCGGATTCAGGAGATCGAGCATGGCTATCGGGAAAAGGACAATGCCCGGCTGGAGGCGCAGACCGTGACCGGCGACATGCACGTTCGCGACGATATTTTCAGCCGTGAACCCGTGATCGTCCGGCGCGAGGCGTGAAGCGCGACTGGTTGATCGTCGCGGCGGCGCTGTCGGCGGCGGTGGCGATCGGGGCCGGGGCGTTCGGCGCGCACGGAGCGAGCGGCGAAGCGCGCGAGTTGCTGAAGACCGGCGGGCTGTACCAGATGGTTCAAGCGGTTGCTGCCGTCGCACTGGCCGGGCGGGTGCGTGGGGCGGCGTGGCTGATGCTGGCAGGCGCCGCGGTGTTCGCGTTCAGCCTGTATGGGCTGGCTATTGGAGCGCCGCGCATTGTTGGGGCGATTACGCCGGTGGGCGGACTGGGGATGATTGCGGGGTGGCTGTGGGTTGCCTGGCGGGTTAGGCCTTAGGCGGTTCGAAAGGTGGCTTTGCGGTTGTCGTACCTTGTCTTGCCGAGTCCGCAAACGAGCTTCAGCTAGGCTTTCCTGCACCTATCCGAACAGTAAACCACCTTGTCCCAGTCGCGCGCCCACTTCTTGCGCCACGCGAACGGTCGCTGGCAGGCCGGGCAGATCTTTTCAGGCAAGTCGCGCTTGGCGACGCCGTTGGGCATCAGCCTTCGTCGCTGTCGAGGAAATCGGCCACCTCGGTTAGCGTCACGGTCTTGTCGACGAACGTCTGACCGATACCGCGCGCCAGCAGGAAGGGCACGGTGCCACTCTCGCGCTTTTTGTCATGCGCCATGTGCGCGGCGAGGGTCTTGCCCGATGCGGTGACGTGCGCCGTCCGCGCGTTGGTCGGCAGGCCCATCGTCTGCAGATGTGCGGTGACGATTGCGGCATCCTTTTCCGAACATAGCCCGCGCGCTGCGGAAAAGCGGAATGCGATTGCCATCCCCGCCGCGACGGCTTCGCCATGGAGCAGGACGTCGCTGTAGCCGGTTTCCGCCTCCAGCGCGTGGCCGAACGTGTGGCCTAGATTGAGCAACGCGCGACGCCCACTCGTTTCGCGTTCGTCCTCGCCGACGATGGCGGCCTTGGCGCGGACGCTGGTTTCGATGGCGTGGGTCCGCGCGGCGGCGGCTCCGGCAAGCAGGGCAGGGCCGTTCGCTTCACACCATGCGAAAAATTCGGGATTGTCGATCAGGCCGTATTTGACGACCTCGGCATAGCCGGCGCGGACCTCTCGCAGGGGCAATGTGTCGAGCGTGGCCGGGTCAATCAGGACGAAACTCGGCTGGTAAAAGGCTCCGATCAGATTTTTGCCCGCGCGGGTGTTGATCGCGGTCTTGCCGCCGACCGATGAGTCGACTTGTGAGAGCAGGGTGGTGGGGATCTGGATGACGGGGCAGCCGCGCTTGACGATGCTGGCGGCAAATCCGGTCAGGTCGCCAATCACGCCGCCACCCAGTGCGACGATCGCCTCGCTGCGTTCGGTCTCGAGCGCCAGCAGCGCGTCGCAAAGCTGTTCGAGGTGCGCCCAGGACTTGGTTGATTCGCCCGCCGGCAGGATGATC
>JAQGKX010000015.1 GCA_028289885.1 Sphingomonadales bacterium | reverse complement strand
TGATGGCCTTTGGAGCCGACTCAACGAGCGTCTTCGCTTCGGTCAGGCCAAGACCTGTGATCGCGCGGACTTCCTTGATGACGTTGATCTTCTTGCCACCGTCGCCGGTCAGGATCACGTCGAATTCAGTCTGCTCTTCGACAGCAGGACCGGCAGCCGCAGCTGGACCAGCAGCAGCAACAGGAGCAGCAGCCGAAACGCCCCATTTTTCTTCAAGCAGCTTCGAAAGTTCAGCAGCTTCGATAACGGTCAGAGCCGACAGGTCGTCGACGATTTTGTTCAGATCAGCCATGTTATATTCCTTCGTAAATTTAATTTAGTAAAACAAACCCAAAGACTTACGCGGCTTCCTTCTCGGCATATGCCGAAAGGACGCGGGCGAGTTGCCCGGCCGGTGCCTGGACGATCCGAACGATCTGCGTCGCGGGTGCCTGGATAAGGCCCACGAGCTTGCCGCGCAGTGCATCCAATGAAGGCAGACTTGCGAGTGCCTTCACGCCTTCGATGTCGAGAACAGTTGCGCCCATCGCGCCGCCGACGATTTCGAACTTGTCGTTCGTCTTCGCGAATTCCACTGCAACCTTGGCGGCTGCAACGGGATCGGACGATGTGGCGAATGCCGTTGGGCCGGTCAGCAGATCGCTGAGCGACGCATAAGGCGTTCCCTCGATCGCAAGTTTGGCGAGCTTGTTCTTCGTGACTTTGTAGCTGGCGCCCGCTTCACGCATCTTCGTCCGCAGATCGGTCGATTGGCCGACCGTCATCCCGAGATTCCGGGTGACGACGACCACGCCCATCGTGGCGAGGCTTGCGTTCAGTTCGGCGACCAGATCCTGTTTTTCAGCACGATCCATGCTAGTCTCCTGCGTTTCAACTCCGCCAACGTGACGAAGCTGTGGTGAGCCGCAAAAAATCTGGGGTGGCCCATCGAAGGGCGTCCGGACCGTTTACGGCCCGTCCTATGGGGTCTGGTTACCCGCCCGCTTGGCCTAAACCAGCAGGATGAAACTGTTCCCCGTCTCGGTAGGAAATTAAGTCGAGGCAAATCCCCAACTCCTACTGTCTCGGACGGACGCTTGCAGGCGAACCCACAAGCGAAGACCGGTGCCCTTAGCGAAAGCTGCGCTCAGGTCAAGCTATTGATGCGCCCGAAACGTCACCCCGATCGAGCGCGGATCGCTTGGCGTCCCCAGTATCAATCCGGAGTTCCCAGCCTGTATCGTCAGGTTCTGGATATACTTTGACTGGAACAGATTGCGCGCAAATACCGCAACTTCCCAACCCCTGTCCGACCGATAACCGAGACTGGCATTGGTCACATTATACCCCTTGATCCAGGTATATTTGGAATCGCTGGGATCGCCATAATAGCCGCTCTTGAAGTTCGAATCTGCATGCAGAACGAAACTTCCGGACGACGAAACCGGGAGGGCATAATCCCCGCCGACTGTTGCCGCGACCCGCGACAATCCCGACAAACGCTGCCCCGTCAAACTGCACGCCGTCGTCGCCGAAGTCTGCGACTCGAGCGGGCAGGGACCCGCCGGATATTCGGCATATTTGCCATCCGCATATGCAACCGAAGCCCGCAACGACAGCTCGCGCGTTACCACCGCCACGGCGTCCGCTTCGATGCCCTTTACGATAACCTTCGGAACATTTGACAGATACCCCCGCAAAGCCGCCGTCTGCGTTGGTCCGGTATCCACGATGGTCGCCTGAAAATCGCGAACATCGGTGTAAAATCCCGCAAGGTTCAGGACCAGCCGTCGACCGAACAGTCGCGATTTGAAACCGACGTCAAAAGTCGTGTTCTTTTCCGGAGCGACGAGGGCCTTCGACAATGCCGGGTTGTTCAGCGCATCCAGCGGCAGACCGGACATATTGATCCCGCCCGATTTAAACCCCCGCGCATAGCTGGCGTAGCCCATGATGGTATCGGTTGCCTGCCACGCCAGATTCGCGCGCCCCGAAACATTGTCCTCGCTGTTCTGCGCCGAATATGTTTGCGGCCTCAAAATCCCGAGCTTTGCCGCCATCAGCGCGGCGTTGGTGGTTGCCAACCCGCCGAAAACACTGGTCGAGTAATCGCCTTCCTTCTTTTCATAAGTATAACGCAGCCCGCCGGTTGCCGTCAGGCGCGAGGTGATGTGATAGTTCAATTCACCGAAAGCGGCGTAGCTGTTGGTCACGAACCGCGTATTCCCGGTCGTCCCATATCCATCCAACAAATTGGCCGGAGCCGGCGTGTTGGCCGTCCCCGTCGTCGGCCCGATCAACCAATAAGCCGCAGCCGGGCCATAGATGCTGATCGGCTGACCGGTAATCTTCTGGTTGAAATAATATAGCCCTGCGACATAGGTCAGCGGGTGATCGCCGTTCGAGGCGATCCGCAGCTCCTGACTATATTGGTCCTGCCGCGATGGGATATGCTGGGTAATCTGGATCGGAATACCGGTGTAGTCGCGGTCGTTCGCGGCATCCCACTTCCAGAACCGCCATGCACTGACCGAAGTGACGGTAGCCGCGCCGATATCCCAGTCCGCAATCGCCGAAACGCCGCCTTCGCTGGTCTTCACGCTCAGATCGGCGTCGATGTCGGTCAAGCGGTCATAAGGGTTCGTGCTCGGCGGATTATAGCCGTAGTGTGCCGCCAAAGCCGCATATTGCCGAGCGGAAGGGCGCAAACTTTGCCCGACGCGAAGGTAGACCTGCGTGCAACACTCGCTCGCAAAATTGGTGAGGTCGGCGGTAAGTCGCAGCTTGAACCTCGCCGAGGGAACGATCAGCAACTGCCCGTGGATTGCCTGATTGCTAACCGTGTTCTGGTCGTTGCCGCGCCGAACATTGTCGATCACCCCGTCGCGTCGCGTACTCAGCCCAGACAGCCGAAACGCTACGACGTCGCCGAACAACGGTCCAGAAGCCGAAGCCTTCGCCTGCACCAGATATTTGCTGCCGACCGATATTTCCTCGCTCGCCTCGGGCGTGAACGTGGGCAGTCGCGTGGTGATGCTGATCGCGCCTGCCGTCGTATTCTTGCCGAACAAAGTCCCCTGCGGCCCGCGAAGAACCTCGATCTGCTCAATGTCGGTGAAATCGAAAGCCGCCGTCGCCGGACGCGCGTGATAAACCTGATCGACATAGAAACCGACGCCCGGCTCAAGTCCGTCGTTCGACTGGCTGACCGCGACGACATTGCTGCCCAGTCCCCGGATCGTAAACGCGGTATTGCGCGGATTGGCCGAACTGTAGCTGACCGTCGGCACCAACTGGCTAAGCTGCTGCGTGTTCACCGTGTAGGAGCGGTCTAGCAAAGCCCCTTCGACAACTGACAATGCAATCGGCACGGTCTGGGCATCTTCGACGCGGCGGCGGGCGGTGACGGTTATGTCATTCAGCGGGGTGGAAGCGCCGTCGGGAGCTTGGTCCGATGCTGCAAGGGCGGGCAAAGGCACGGCCACGACCAAGGCAATTGCAGCCGACATCGAAGGCATAGTGAACAAGCGCATGAATTACCCCTAGTTAAGAGCAGTCATTGCTGCCGACTCGATATCCCGCTGTATATAGAGGTTGATATGGATGGGAACATGTCTTCTCCTGCTCTGTCATCCTGTAACAAGTTCAGGATGACGGAAGTGAGGCAGCAAGTGACATAAGGGATGGGGCGTAAACTGGCCTTATTCCGACGCAGCAAATCCCTTCGCCGCCAACGGTTTGTCCCGCAAAGCTCCAGTCAGGGCGGCGTAACTTGCCTCATCCACCAGTTGCGAACTCTGCGCTTCCAAGTCCCGATATGCCGCCAGCACAGCCCGCCCCGCCTCGGTCAACCTCGCCCCGCGTTGTTTCCCACCACCGGTCAGCGTCTCGACCAGTTTCTCGCGGAAACACCGGTTCATTTCATCGACCAGCACCCACGTCCGCCGATAACTCATCCCCAGCGTCCGACCCGCCGCTGAAATAGACCCATCCCGCTCGATCGCGTCCAGCAGGTCGGCCTTGCCCGGCCCAAACGCGAACATATCCCCGCAAACGAGCTGCAATTTCAGTTTCAAAGGCCCGACGCGCATTTGCTACCTTTCTTCCCTCTACTCTTCAGGGGAGAGGACAACCTGGCATCTTGCCGGGCGGGGAGAGGGGAACGACCGGCTCATCTCACCCGCTTCCACCCGACCAACCAGTTCGGAATGATACGCCTTGGCATCCGACACGCTATAGCTATCCATGGCCAACGCTCCTGACTGTCCAGATGACCATATACCCATTTGCACAACGGAAAAGGGCCGGAGCTTTCACCCCGGCCCTCAAACTTTAACCGTTACGCAAGAAGCTTAAGCAGTAACTTCCGAAACATCGACCTTGATGCCAGGGCCCATCGTCGAGCTGAGCGCGACCTTCTGTAGGTACTTGCCCTTTGCGCCCGATGGCTTGGCCTTCGTCACGGCATCGAGCAGCGCATCGAAATTCTTGCGCAGGTCGGCAGCGGTGAAGCTGGCCTTGCCGATGCCCGAATGGATGATACCGGCCTTTTCGACGCGATACTCGACCTGTCCGCCCTTGGCAGCCTTCACGGCGTCACCGACGTTCATCGTCACGGTGCCGAGCTTCGGGTTAGGCATCATGCCCTTTGGCCCGAGGATCTTACCCAGACGTCCGACGAGGCCCATCATGTCCGGCGTCGCGATGCAGCGGTCGAAATCGACCTTTCCGCCCTGAACGATTTCCAGCAGGTCTTCGGCACCAACGACGTCGGCACCAGCGGCGAGAGCTTCTTCAGCCTTGGCACCGCGTGCGAACACACCGACGCGTACGTTCTTGCCGGTGCCGCTTGGGAGCGTAACAACGCCGCGAACCATCTGGTCAGCGTGACGGGGATCGACGCCGAGCGCGAGTGCAACCTCGATGGTTTCATCGAACTTTGAAGTCGCATTTGCCTTGGCAAGCGCGATTGCTTCGTCGATGCCGTGAAGTTTCACGCGATCGATGCTGGCGAACGTCTTTGCTTTCTTGGTCAGCTTTGCCATGTCCTTAGCCCTCCGTCACTTCGAGGCCCATCGCGCGGGCGGAGCCTTCGATGATCCGCGTCGCGGCTTCGATGTCGTTGGCGTTCA
>JAQGKX010000186.1 GCA_028289885.1 Sphingomonadales bacterium | reverse complement strand
TGCAATTCAAGGGACCTCCAAATGTCGTGAGACAATGACTAAAAAGCTGCCTTGCGGTTGGAAGTCCCATGGGGCAGCGGGGAAGGGCGATATATGGTCCAGCGATATTGATGTAAAGTGAATGATTATGAGAATTTTGTTACAGTGAGAAAACAGAAAACTGCCTTGAAAAAACCGATGCTTGCACAATGCTTTATGATCGAACGTGCGGGTGCCGCTGTCGTTCCGTTTGGCCATACGGGGGCACACGTATGACGACCGGAGTCGGGCCCTGGATTCTGGCCACTGCGATGGTCGCGATCTTCGCCCTGCAATGGGGCGGTGTGCGGCTGATCCGGGGGCGCACGGATCGCGGCAAGGGCTGGCTAATGATCGTCGCGGCGGCGGTGCTGCTGTTCAATGTCGTGATAACGACGCTTTAAAGTCGGCCATTCGTCACCCCGGCGCGGCCCGGGGTGACGATGCTAGCTCACCGAATCGGCGAATCCGGCGAAAGGCGCATATCCAGATACTTATCCACAGACCCCATCAGCTCGGGCAGCTCGTTCTGGAACAGGTGGTTCGCACCCTTTATCTCGTCATGATGGATGGTGATGTGCTTTTGCGTCCGCAGCTTATCCACAAGCTTTTGCACAGCCCCAGGCGTCACGACCTCGTCGGCAGTTCCCTGAATGATGATGCCCGACGAAGGGCAGGGTGCCAGAAACGTGAAGTCGTACATGTTTGCGGGGGGCGCGATCGAGATGAAGCCCTTGATCTCGGGACGGCGCATCAGCAACTGCATGCTGACCCATGCGCCGAAACTGAAACCCGCGACCCATGTCGTCTGCGCCTCGGGATGGATCGACTGGACCCAGTCGAGCGCGGACGCAGCATCGGACAATTCGCCGATACCGTTATCGAACACGCCCTGCGACTTGCCAACACCACGAAAATTGAACCGCAACGTGGCAAAACCGCGACGCACGAACGTCTGGTAAAGCGACTGGACGATGCGATTGTTCATCGTGCCACCCGCCTGCGGATGGGGATGGAGGATCATCGCAACAGGCGCGCGCGGACGCGGTCCGGGGTTGAAACGACCTTCGAGGCGACCTTCGGGGCCGGGGAAAATTACTTCTGGCATGGGCACTTTCGAAACTTGGAACAGTAAATGCGGCGCGCTTGCTGTCGCGCATTGCAGACCCGCGCTATATAGCTAGGGGGTAGCCAAGAGCAATGATTACGAACTGAAGGGCGCGCATGGCCGACCGGCTGTACCTCGATCACGCAGCGACGACGCCCGTACTGGCCGTCGCGCGTGCTGCCTATGCCGACGGATTGGAGCGCTGGGCCAACCCGTCCTCGCCCCATGCAGAGGGTCGGGCGGCACGTGCTGCTCTGGAGAATGCCCGCGCGCGAATCGCCGCTGCACTTGGTTGGGGCGGCGAACTGATCTTCACCAGCGGTGCCAGCGAGGCGCTGTCGATTGCGATCGGGCGCACCCATTGCGATGCCGTTCTGGTCAGTTCGGTCGAACATGACGCCGTCCACCGCGTCGCTCCCGAAGCCTATATGATCCCGGTCGTTGGCGACGGCACCGTCGCGTCTGCCGCCCTGATCGGACGGCTCGGAGCCTTGGGCGCGCGCAGCCCGCTCGTCGTTATTCAGACCGCCAACAATGAAACCGGCGCGCTCCAACCGCTCGGCGTGTTGGGCGGCATCGTCCGGAGCGCCAACGGGTTGCTGCTGGCCGACGCCTCGCAGACCGCAGGCAAGCAGAAGCTGCCTGAAGCCGATCTCATCACCGTTTCCGCGCATAAACTCGGTGGCCCTCCCGGCATCGGCGCGTTGCTGGTGCGCGATTTCGGGATGATCCGGCCCAGTGGCGGACAGGAGCGCGGCTACCGCTCCGGCACCGAGAACCTGCCCGCAGCACTCGCCTTCGCCGCCGCCGTGGAAAGCAAGCGGGGCTGGGTCGATCGCGCCGCCGACCTGCGCGCGCATCTCGATGGCGCAATCGAAGCCGCCGGTGGCCAAATCGTCGCCAAATCCACGCCGCGCATCGCCACCATCGCCGGCTATCGCATGGTTGGCGTCGCATCCTCGGCGCAACTCATCCAGTTTGACATGGCGGGAATCGCCGTCTCGGCAGGAAGCGCCTGTTCGTCGGGGAGTCTCAAACCAAGCCATGTCCTCGCCGCAATGGGCTGGGGCGAAACCGCCGCTTCCGAGGTCATCCGCGTCAGTTTCGGCCCCGAAACCAACCGCGCCGACATCTATCGATTTATCGAACAGTGGAAGCGCATCGCGGCGAAATGATCTACCTCGACTATCAGGCCACAACCCCCCTCGCACCCGAAGCCCGCGACGCGATGTTGCCGTGGTTGTCGCTGGAGGGTTCCGCCAACCCCCATTCCGCCCACGCCTTGGGCCGCGCCGCAAAAGCCGCCGTCGAAGTCGCCCGCGAACAGATCGCCGCGCTGTTGCCCCCCGGCGGCAAACTCTGGTTCACGAGCGGCGCAACCGAAGCCGCCAATTGGGCGATGCGCGGCGTAGGGCAGGGCGGCATCGTCACGCTCCCCACCGAACACGCCTGCGTCCGCGACACCGCGCTTTGGATGGGTCAGCGGAACCATGACGTCACTTTCTTGCCTGTCGGACCCGACGGATTGGTGACGTCAATGGATATTCCCAAGGGCACCCGTATCGTCGCGGCCATGCTGGTCAACAATGAAATCGGCGTTATCCAGCCAATCGCCGCACTCGCCGCTCAGGCTCACGAAGCCGGCGCGCTGTTCTTTTGCGATGCCGTGCAGGGCTATGGCCGCGTACTAATCCCCGACACTTGCGACCTCATTGCTATCAGCGCCCACAAGATCCACGGACCGAAAGGGATCGGCGCGCTTTGGGTTCGCGATGGTGTAGTCCTCGAACCGCTGCTTCTCGGCGGCGGTCAGGAGGGCGGCATCCGCTCCGGCACGCTCTCGCCGGCCCTTTGTGCCGGGTTCGGGGCCGCCGCTGCGCTCATGAGACCCGACCCCCCCGTCGAAACCCTGTGGACCCGCGCGCTCAGCCACATTCCGGACTGGCAGATCAACGGCTCGACCGAACACCGCTACCACGGTAACCTCAATATCCGCCGTGATGGCCTGGACGCAGCACGCCTGATCTCCGAACTCCGCACGGTCGCCTTCTCCGCCGGGTCCGCCTGCGCGAGCGGTTCTGGCCGTCCGAGCCACGTCCTGAAGGCAATCGGCTTGACCGACGCACAGGCGCGTTCCAGCATCCGGTTAGGCTTCGGCCGCACGACCACGGAGGCCGAAATCGACGAAGCCCTGACGCTCATCACCGCCGCCGCAGACCGCCAGTTTTGATCCGCGTCCGTTTCATATCGGCCGATGGGGAAACTATTCACGAACTTCAGGCAAACGACGGCGACCGTTTGCTCGACGTCGGACAGGCGGACGGCCAACCGCTCGAAGGCACATGCGAAGGCCAGATGGCATGTTCCACCTGTCACGTCATCGTCGATGCCGCCGACTTCGTGCGGCTCGATCCTGCGACGGAGATGGAGGAGGATATGCTCGATCTCGCCGCACACGCCACGCGAACAAGTCGGCTTAGCTGTCAGATATTCCTCGATAATTCTCTCGATGGCCTAACCGTTCGCATACCCTCCGAAAGCAGAAACATGCAGGGGCGTTGAAATCCGCCAGGCTTTTCGCCATATGCGCTCTCGAAAGTCGGGCGGACGATGCTCTCGCCAACCTGGTCAGGTCCGGAAGGAAGCAGCCACAACGAATTCGCATTGGGTCGTCCGGCTTTCACCGCAAGTTGCGGAGAGTGTAGCGGAGCTACACGAAAACGCGCAACGGGCGCGGCCAGCGAACGCAGTTCGACTGACGACGTGGCTTTGCCGCGGCCCTTAATTTCGCTAGACCGGCCAAATGTCCTCAGCCCAGCCCTATCGCGTCCTCGCCCGCAAATACCGTCCGCAGACGTTCGCCGAACTCATCGGTCAGGACGCGATGGTGACGACGCTCGGCAACGCGATCAAACGCGACCGCCTCGCCCACGCGTTCCTGCTCACCGGCGTCCGTGGAGTTGGCAAGACATCAACCGCGCGTCTCATCGCAAAGGCGCTCAACTGCGTCGGCCCCGAGGGCACGGGTGGCCCAACGATCGCCCCCTGCGGCATATGCGAACCCTGTGCCGCCATCGCCGAGGGCCGCCACATCGACGTTGTCGAAATGGATGCCGCATCGAACACCGGCGTCGATGATGTGCGAGAGATTATCGAGGGCGTCCGCTACTCCGCCGTATCCGCGCGCTATAAAGTCTATATCGTCGATGAAGTTCACATGCTGTCGAAGAACGCCTTCAACGCGCTTCTGAAAACACTGGAGGAACCCCCTCCACATGTTAAGTTTTTGTTCGCGACGACCGAGGTTAACAAGGTTCCGGTAACTGTCCTGTCGCGGTGTCAGAGGTTCGATCTCCGCCGCATCCCGTCTGACACTTTGGGCGCGCACTTCGCGATGATCTGCGACGCCGAAAACGTCGATGCCGAACCCGAAGCCCTCGCCCTGATCGCCCGTGCCGCTGAAGGTTCGGTCCGCGACGGCCTCTCAATTCTCGACCAGGCTATCGCTCATGCCGATCTCGATGGCGGCGGACACGTCACCGCAATCCAACTTCGCGATATGCTCGGCCTGTCGGATCGTGGCGCACTGCGCCGCGTGTTTGGGCTCCTCCTGACCGGAGACGGGCAGGGCGTCCTTGCCGCGCTCGCCGAACAGCACGACCTGGGCGTCGATCCGACAGCTGTCCTACGCGGCTTGCTCGATATCGTCCACGCTACCACCATCCAGAAAGTCGGGGCGCCCAACGACCCCGCGCAATCGGTCGAGGAGCGCAACGCCCTGAATGAGTGGGCGAGCGGCCTGAGCTTCGCGTTGCTCCATCGCCTCTGGCAGCTTCTTCTGAAGGGCCACGACGAGGTCGCCAAGGCCACCGATCCACGCGAAGCCGCCGACATGGCGCTGCTCCGGGTGATTCACGCCAGCACCTTGCCCGACCCGGCCGATCTCGCTCGTAAGCTTGAGGGCGGGGCGACCGTCGCGTCCTCCCAACCAACCGCCTTTACGGCCCCCGCGCTGCCACAGACCTTTGAGGCGATGATCCTATTGGTCGAAAAAAAGGGAAACTTCCTGATCGGCCAGCGCTTGCGCGATGACGTTGGCCTCGTTCGCTACGACCCGCCAAGCGTCGCCATTCGCCCCAGTCGCCCGTTCGATACGCGCGAACTTGGCCAGGTATTGAAGGAAGCAACTGGCGTGGCTTGGCAGATCACCACAGAGGATGCCCCCGCACAACTCACGATCCGCGAGCAGGAACTTGCCGCGGAAGCCGCTGCTCGCGAGGCCATGCTTGCGCAGCCTGTCGTTCGCGCGGCATTCGAACATTTTCCGGAGGCCGAACTTATCGGATGGTCCGAACAAAGGAGCGTAGCACCATGAATTCCATCGATGATATTTTGAAAATGGCTGCCAATGTGCAGGAAGAAATGGCCAAGGCCCAGGCCAATCTCGACACTATCGAGGTCGAAGGCGTTTCGGGCGGCGGACTGGTGAAGATTCGTGCGACCGCAAAGGGTCGCATCGTCGGTGTCGATATCGATGAGTCGCTGCTGTCGCCGAGTGAAAAGACAATGGTCGAGGATTTGATCGCGGCTGCGTTGAACGATGCGCGCGCAAAGGCGGATCAGGTTTCAAACACCGAAATGCAAAAGATGACCGCAGGGATGTCTTTGCCGCCGGGCTTCAAGCTGCCGAGCTGAGGTTTTCCCAATCCTCCTGTCCCCCAGAGTATTTTAGCGAGCTTTCACCGCAGGCAGCCATCCAAAGCCTCGCGCCGCACGGCCCCGGCCCGCGCTGCGATCGCACCCCCATAACGTCGGGTATAACCCGCAGGCACGCTCGCCTCGCGCTTCTTCGGTAAAGGCAGCACGGCAATGATCCGCGCCGCCTCTATCGGCGTCAGATGGCGGGCGTCATGGTGAAAATACCGCTGGCTACCCGCGTTCACGCCATAAGTTCCGATCCCCGTTTCGGCGATGTTCAGATACACTTCCATGATCCGCTTCTTGCCCCAAAGCTGCTCGATCAAGACCGTGAACCATGCCTCCAGCCCCTTGCGAACGAAGCCGCCGCCCTGCCAGAGGAAAGCGTTTTTGGCGGTCTGCTGGCTGATCGTCGATCCGCCCCTGATATGCCTGCCGCCCGCCTCGTTGCGCCTCCACGCGGCTTCGATCGCCTGCCGGTCGAACCCGCCATGTGTGCAGAACTTGGCATCCTCGCCCGCGATCGCTGCACGGGCCGCACTGCGGTCCATCTCAGACAGCGGCAGCCAGTCTTTCGAGATCGAATGACCACCCGCAAGATCCCCGAGCATCGTCATCGTCACCGGGGGCGGCACGAATCGATAGACGAGCACCCAGATCACGGACACAGCCACGAACCACAGGATTGCCCGTCCGATGATCCACCCAACACGGTAGACGCCGTTGTGCGAAGTTGAGGCGCGGCGGGAACTGCTTGCACGTCGTGAGGATTTGGTCATGACGTCGCCGATAAGTGGTTGATGCCCGCCCCGCAATCATGCGCGCACCCGTAGGAAGTGATTATGACCAACAGTGTAAAGCGGACGGCCCTTTTGGTGGCGAGCGCCACCGTCGTGGCACTGGCGGCCACGGCGGCCTGGGCCGACACGCCCGAATTGCGCGATTTTTGCGCTGACCGCCCAGGACTCGGTACACCAGCATGCACAATCGATCCGGGACACGTCATGGTGGAACTCGGTGTTGCCGACTGGACGCTCGACAAACAGCCCGATGCGCGGACCGACACGGTGATTGCGGGCGATCTGCTGGTCCGCTATGGACTTGACGCGACGACAGAGGTGCAATTGGGCTGGACGGCATACGGCCACGTCCGCGTTCGCGATAACGCGACGGGCATGGTGTCGAGAACTGGTCGCACCGGCGACGTCCTTTTGAGTTTTCGCAAGAGCTTGTCAGGACCGAATGGCAAAGTCGCGATACAACCCTTTGTGACGGTTCCGGTAGGCCGTTCGCCGGTTGGTGCCGGAGACTGGGGCGCAGGCGTTATCCTCCCGTTTGGCTTCGACCTTGGTCAAGGCATCCAGCTTGCCTTCACGCCGGAAATCGACGCCGCTGTCGATCAGGATGGGTCTGGAAGGCATCTTTCCTATAGCAATGTCATCGGCCTGTCGGAGCCGTTGACCAAGACGCTCAACCTGACCGAGGAACTCTCAGCCGCGCGCGATAACGACCCATCGGGGCATAGTACGACACTTCTGGCCTCGGCATCGCTGGCATATCAGCCGGGAAAAAATAGCCAGTTCGATGTGGGCACCGTTGCCGGGCTGAACAGAAACAGCCCCGACGTGGAGGTTTACTTCGGGATCGCCCGGCGGTTCTAACCTCCCCCCCCTGCGGGGGGGTCTTCAAGCCAGCGCCAGCGTCCCGTTGCCGATCGCAATCCGCATCATCGCCTTTTGCAGCTTGTCGAACGCCCGCACCTCGATCTGGCGAACCCTTTCGCGGCTCACACCGTAAACCTGGCTCAACTCCTCGAGAGTTTTCGGGTCATCGACCAGACGCCGCTCAGTCAGGATGTGCTTTTCGCGATCGTTCAGGTCGTCCATCGCTTCGGCAAGCATGGCGTGCCGGTGGACGCGTTCCTGGCTGTCGGCGATCTGCTCGTCCTGCAACGCGCCGTCGTCTTCCAGCCAATCCTGCCACTGACCCTCGCCATCCTCGTTCATCGACACGTTCAGCGACGTATCGCCACCCATCGCCATGCGACGGTTCATGCTGATGACTTCGGCTTCGGTCACGCCCAGATCGGTCGCAATCTTCGTGACGTGCTCAGGGCGCAGATCACCATCCTCGAACGCTTCGAGATTGCACTTCATGCGACGCAGGTTGAAGAACAGCTTCTTCTGCGCTGCAGTCGTGCCCATTTTCACCAGCGACCAGCTGCGAAGGATGAATTCCTGTATCGACGCGCGGATCCACCACATCGCATAGGTGGCAAGGCGGAATCCGCGATCGGGTTCGAACTTCTTCACGCCCTGCATCAAACCGATGTTACCTTCGGAGATCAACTCGCTGACCGGCAGGCCGTAGCCACGGAAACCCATAGCGATCTTTGCGACGAGTCGGAGATGCGAAGTAACGAGTCGCGCGGCTGCTTCCGGGTCGCCATGCTCGGCAAACCGTTTGGACAGCATATATTCTTCCTCTGGCGTCAGGAGCGGAAACTTCCTGATTTCAGATAGATAGCGATTGAGGCTCGCTTCGCCTCCAAGCGTTGGAACGGTGGAGGGCAGATTGCTCTTACCAGCCATAATAGTCTCAAACTCCCTGCAA
>JAQGKX010000176.1 GCA_028289885.1 Sphingomonadales bacterium | reverse complement strand
CCCTCGTAGCCGTTATGCGCATCCGGTCAACGCGCTGATTGACTGAGTATCCGATTTGTTCTTGTGGAACAAGAGTGGAACAGAATTATTCGGCGATGAGTGCCTGATCGGGCCCGGACACCTGTGTTCCTGCCAGCGAGGCGCGCGCGGCTTCGGCGAGTTGCTTGACCGAAAACGGCTTTGGCAAGAACGCGACACGCTCGATCTGGATCGACTTGCGCAACTGTTCCTCGGCATAGCCCGACATGAACAGAATCGGGAGGTCGGGAAATTGCTCGCGCGCGTGGCGGACCAGCGTCGGCCCATCCATCGTCGGCATGACGACGTCGGAGATCAGCAGGTCGATATGCGTCGCCTGCCCCAATATCTCGAGCGCCTCCTCACCATGCGACGCGGTCAGCACGGTATAGCCATGCCGGGTGAGCGCGCGTTCGGCGACGGTGCGCACCATGTCTTCATCCTCGACGACGAGGACGGTGCCATGGCCCCATAGATCGGCGGTTTTCTCGGCCTTTACCGGTGCCTCGATCCGGGCGGGCTCATCGGCCTTGTGAACCGGCAGGTAGATGACGAAGCTGGTCCCGACACCCTCCTTGGAATCCGCGAAGATGAAGCCATTCGACTGTTTGACGATGCCGTAGACGGTGGACAGGCCAAGGCCGGTGCCCTTGCCGATTTCCTTCGTCGTGAAGAACGGCTCGAAGACTTTGGAGAGGATTTCGGGGGGAATACCGGTTCCCGTGTCGCTCAGGCGCAGCGCGGTATAATCTTCGACCGGCATGATATCGCTGCCCAGCTTCCGCACGTCGGACGCTGCCACCGCATAGGTCTGCATCGTCACCGTACCGCCATTGGGCATTGCATCGCGGGCATTGACGGCGAGGTTGACGATAACCTGTTCGAGCTGCCCCGGATCGGCGCGGACCGATCCCAGACCCCGACCATGGTTGACGGCCAGCGTCACCGTTTCACCGAGCAGGCGCTGGAGCAGATGCGAAACCTCGGCGATGACGTCAGGGAGCTGCAGTATTTGTGGGCGCAAGGTCTGCTGGCGGGAGAACGCCAGAAGCTGCCGCGTCAGACCCGCCGCGCGGTTGGAGTTTATGCGGATCTGCGTGATGTCGTCATAATCACTGTCGCCGGGCGTATGGCGCATCAGCATCAGGTCGCAGTGCCCGATAATCGCGGTCAGGATATTGTTGAAATCGTGCGCCACGCCCCCCGCAAGCTGACCGACTGCCTGCATCTTCGTGGCCTGTGCAATCTCGCGCTTGAGCCGCGATTCCTCGGTATTGTCCTTCATGCTGAGCAGCACCGCCGCTTCGCCAAGGCCACGCGCGCTCGCCATCGTCAGCGCGACGGGTTCGTCGGGCCGGTCGCGCAACCGTATCGAGATATCGCCCGACGTACTCTGCCCTGAAGCGAAGCGCCTCACCGAATCGGCAACAGCGCTTTTGTCGTCGCGAATCACCAGGTCTCCGGGATAGACGGGCGTTGATCCGGCAGGAACGTTTGCGGCGCGCATGAAGGCGTGGTTCATGTAAAGGAACCGTCCGTCGCGGTCGGCGAGTGCAAGGCCGAGCGGCAACATCGCCAGCAGTTTCTGGAGGGGAACGTCGGCACCCTCCCCAGCCCGCAGCGAGTCGTCGTCGATCAGGGCAACGAGCTGAGGCCCGTTCTCGGCATCGGGATCGACCGGGATGGTGAACAGCCGCAACGGCGTGCCAAGCGGACCCTCCAGCTTGAAACGCGTCTGCCCATGGCTGTCCGATGACAACAGGCTGGCCAGGTCGCGACCTGCGATCGGGGCATCGGCGCGACCGGTCGCGCGCTTCACCATCGGCAGATTGGCGGCGCGGACACGGCCTTCGCTGCCGATCAGGGCGATCATGACGCCCGATTCGCCCATTCGCTCGCCCCACGCACCGCCGATGATCGCGGTCGGGTCGAACAAGGCGTCGGGGCCGGGCACGACCGTGAAACGCCAGATCAGGCAATCCTGTGCTGCTCCGGCACGCACGACATCGACGTCCAAAATCCGCCCATCGCGTCGGATGCCCTCGGCGCTGGCCCGTCCGTCGCGCCATGCCGCGCGCCCGGCTGCGGTCATTGCATTCACACCGACGGTATCGACGGGCAAGGCGGGCGGCGTGGCCGGACCTTCGAACAATTTGTCGTGCAGGTCGTTGGTGCAGACAAGGCGGCCCTGGCGATCGGTTATCGCGATAGCGACGCCGCCCTGTTCGGCGGCTTCACGAACCAGCGACCAGTCGATGCTTTGCGCACTGGCCTCGGCGGATTGCGGATAAAGCTGGCGGAACAACAGAAGCAGCGCGGCGAGGCTGATGACGGTGCCGCCAAAGCCAGCCGCGACTGCGGGCATCGCCGTAGCGTGTAGAATTACCCATGCCGACAGTGCAGCCGCCCCGGCAACAAGCGCGCCGACGGCTCGATTGCGGTGTGCAGTGGCGCGTCGGTCAGGCAATTTCTTGTCCATGCCGTCGCGCGGGCCGCCGTCGCCACTTTCGCGCGATGCGGAACCTCCAGATCAGGGTGGAAACGAGATATCCCGCCGCCGATGCGAATGTTGCCAACACAACGGTGCCAAGCGCCGCAGGACCGGTGACGTGCAATAGCCACGTCAGCCAGTGATTGGCCGTATGGACGGGCGGGACGATCGCCGCGCCTACCGGATTTCCCTTGTCTAGATGGAGCAGGAACCGCCCGACCTGAAAGGCCGCGTAGTAAAAGGGCGGGATCGTCAGCGGATTGATGACCCAGGTTATGACCAGCGCGATAACGATGTTGGCCCGCGCGGGAAGTGCCAGCAAGGCCGCGACGAAGGTGTGCGCGACGGGAACGATCGGCGCGACGAACAGGCCGAGTGCGACGGCGCGCGGCACCGAACGGCGGTTGAAATGCCAGAGGTCAGGCTTTAGCAAACGGTCGGCAAACGGCGCGAGCCAGCGGTTCGCCGCGATGCTCTCCCGCGTCGGGATGTGGCCGCGAACCCATTTCATCACGCCGGAAACAGACATCAGCCCTTGTCACGCATGATGCGCGCGGCATCGCGTTTCCAGTCCTTTT
The DNA here is from genome assembly GCA_028289885.1 of Sphingomonadales bacterium. Classification (GTDB taxonomy): domain Bacteria; phylum Pseudomonadota; class Alphaproteobacteria; order Sphingomonadales; family Sphingomonadaceae; genus Sphingomonas_O. The sequence goes on along the minus strand of JAQGKX010000176.1, from coordinate 5,213 downwards.
CCTTCTCATATTCGCGCTTGTCCTGATGCTGGCGACCCTTGGCCAGCGCCAGTTCGATCTTCGCGCGACCACGGCTGTTGAAATAGATCGACAGCGGGACCAGTGTCATGCCCTTGCGCGACACCGCCTGATATAATTTGGTGATCTCGCGCTCATGCAGCAGCAATCGGCGTGGGCGTTTGGGTTCGTGGTTCTCACGGTTGCCGTGGCTGAATTCGGGAATGGTCGAATTGACCAGCCAGACGACATCGTCCTTCACCTCGGCATAGCTTTCGGCGATCGACCCCTCGCCGAAACGCAGCGATTTCACTTCGGTGCCGGTCAGCATGATGCCCGCCTCGACCGTGCTTTCGATGGCATAGTCGTATCGTGCGCGCCGGTTTTCGGCGACGGTTTTTACCTTGTCGAATTCAGGATGCCGGGGACGTGCCATCAGACCAGACCAGCCACCTCTAGTGCGGCATCGACGGCGCGGCGTGAAGCCTCCGACGGTGGCGTGATCGGCAGGCGCACTTCGGCGGTCACCTGGCCGAACACGCGGCTGAGGGCATATTTGACGGGGCCGGGCGACGCATCACTGAACAACGCAGTATGAAGCGGAAAGAGCCGGTCGTTGATTTCGCGGGCAAGCTTCAGGTCGCCCGCCGCCCATGCTGCCTGGAAGTCGGCGCAGAGTTTGGGTGCGACATTGGCGGTGACCGAAATGCAGCCGATGCCGCCGGTAGCATTGAATGCGAGCGCAGTTTCGTCATTGCCCGACAATTGGCAGAATTGCGGCCCGCAACCGAGACGATGCGCGGTGACGCGACCGAGGATACCGCTGGCGTCCTTGATTCCTACCACAGTCGGCAGTTCGGCGAGGCGCACCATCGTTTCGGGCAGGATGTCGGTCACGGTGCGCCCCGGCACGTTATAGACGATGATCGGCAAGTCGCTGTGCTGCGTCAGATGTTCGAAATGCGCGAAGATGCCGTCCTGATTGGGGCGGTTGTAATAGGGGGCGACGACCAGCGCGGCGTCGGCCCCGGCCTTCGATGCGAAGGCCATGTGGCGGACTGCGGTGGCGGTATCGTTCGATCCGCAACCGGCTATGACGGGCACGCGACCTGCCGCCGTTTCGATAGTGAGTTCGATGACGCGATAATGTTCTTCATGGGACAGGGTCGCGCTTTCGCCCGTCGTCCCGCAGGGAACCAGCGCATCGGTGCCGCTGATGATTTGCCAGTCGACGAACGCGCGAAAGGCGTCTTCATCGACCATCCCCCCCCGAAACGGCGTCACCAGTGCCGGAATCGAGCCGGAAAACATCGTATTTATCCTTCACCAAACAGCGGCCACGCGCCATAAGCGCATATATGAGTATCAAGAAGCCGTATTCCCAATCGCCGTATTCACGATCACATTCAGGGCCTGATAAGGATGCGTGTGTCACTATGTCCAGTATGACCAGATATCTAATGTCCGGAACGCTGACTGGATTTGCTTTATTGGCCGCGTTTCCGGCGGCTGCACAGGATTTGATGGCGCCACCGCCGCCGCGATCCTTCGTCGCGCAGAGCAATGCCGGGCTGTCAGATGCGATCGCCCAGTGGAACGCGATCCGGCAATCGGATTCGCTGCCGTTTTCATCCTATGCCGATTTCCTGCTGCGTCACCCCGGCTGGCCGGGCGAAGCCGCGCTGAGGAAGACGGCCGAGCGTCAGTTGCGTCCCGATGTAAATTCACCGTCGCAGATATTGGCGTATTTCGCGCGCTATCCGGCGCAGTCCCCGTCCGCCGCGTTGCGTTATGCCGAAGCTCTTGATTCGACCGGCCAGCGCGATGCCGCCCGCGACATGGCGCGCAAGGCATGGACCACCGGATCACTGTCGCTCGACGATGAACAGCGATTGCTGGCCCGATTCGGCAGTGCGCTCACACCTCAGGATCAGGACCAGCGCACCGACCGCCTGCTGTGGGCGCGCGCAACCGCCAACGCATCGCGACAGATGGCGCTTGCCTCGCCGATCCGCCAACCCATTTTTGACGCGCGCATCGCCATGCAGGGCCGCTCCCCCGATGCGTTTACGAAGGTTTCGTTGACCTCGAGCATGGCAAGCGGCGATGCCGGCTATCTGGTCGATCGAGCAAGCTGGCTACGCGCTACTGGGCAGGAGTTTGCCGCTCGTGCGTTGCTCGCCGCGCCGCGCCGCCTGAACTATACGCCGCTCGATCCAGACCGCTGGCTCGATACGCTCTACAGCTTTGCCAAGGCCGCCGCCGATGCTGGCCAATGGCAAGTTGCCTATGACATTGCGCGGCAGGTGGACAACACTTATCCCGCAGGCACGGTGATCCGCGACCGGCCCTTGAGCGAGCGTGATGATTACACCAATCTGACATGGCTGGCGGGGTATGCAGCCCTGAACCGTCTTGGCCGCCCTGCCGACGCCGTCGCCCTGTTCGACAAATACTCGCAAGCCGCGCGCTCGCCGCAAACGCAGGTCAAGGGGATCTACTGGGCAGGTCGCGCCGCCGAAGCCGCCGGGCGACGCAGCGATGCCGACGGTTATTACAGGCGCGCAGCTGGTTATATCGACCAGTTCTATGGCCAGCTTGCCAGCGAGCGGATCGGCCAGCCGCTGGTGATCCCGGTTGTTTCGCGCACCATCGAGATTTCAGCCAACGATCGCGACGCGTTCTTCGGTCGCGAGATCGTTCGCGCGGCGACCTATCTCGGCCAGACCGGAGACTGGGCAAGCCAGAGCCTGTTCGTCCGTGCCATCGCGGCTGCTGCGGAGACCGACAAGGATCATGTCCTCGCTGCCGAATTATCGGTGCGCATCAATCGTCCCGACCTCGGCGTGATGATCGGGCGCAGTGCCGGGATCAACGGCCTGCGCGATTACGTCCGCACCGGCTTCCCTATCGTTCCCGTCACGCCTGAAAACCAGCCAAGCTGGACGATGATCCACGCCATTGCGCGACAGGAAAGTCAGTTCGACCGGAAGATCGTGAGCCGCGCCGGCGCGCGTGGCCTGATGCAGTTGATGCCCGGAACCGCGCGCGATGTCGCGGGCAAGACCGGGGTTGCCTATAACGTTTCCAGCCTCGACGACCCGACCTTCAACGCCTCGCTTGGCTCGTGGTACTTCGGTCGCCTGATGGACCGTTACAGCGGCAATTACGTCCTGTCGGTCGCGGCTTATAATGCGGGCGCGGGCAATGTGAACAAATGGCTGGTCGCGAACGGCGACCCTCGGTTGCCGGGTGCCGATGTGCTGGCCTGGATAGAGGCGATCCCGTTCAAGGAAACGCGCGACTATGTTCAGCGCGTGCTGGAAAATGCGGTTGTTTACGACCTGCTGAACCCGCGTGCAGGTCCGGCAAAGCGCAACCCGCTTTCCACTTATCTCGGCAAGTCGAACCCCGGTTGATAGAACGCACAAACCCGATCACGCCCGCCGGTTTCGCCGCCATGCAAGCCGAATACCACCAGTTGATGAGCATCGACCGCCCGGCGATCGTCGATGTCGTCAGTTGGGCTGCGGGCAATGGCGACCGGTCGGAAAATGGCGACTATATCTACGGTCGGCAGAAACTACGCGACATCGACCGCCGTGCAGGTTTTCTCGCCCGCCGCATGAAGGCCGCGCAGGTCATCGATCCGGCGGCGCAGGAAAACCGCGGGCGCATCTGGTTCGGTGCGACCGTCACGATTGCTGATCCGGACGACAACGAACGTGTTGTGACACTGACTGGAGACGATGAAAGCAATGCCGGTGCGGGCCAGATCGGCTGGAGTTCACCGATCGCGCGCGCGCTTCGCGGTGCGGCGGTCGGAGACGTTAAGCGCGTCACGCTCCCCGGCAGAGAGGTTGAATATGAAGTTGTGGCAATCAGTTATCCGAATGCAGCCTTGGCCAGCGCGAGCACTTCGGGATCGGCCTCGACCGGCTTCATGTCCACCCCGGCCTCTAACCGATCGGCAACATAGGTCATCACTGCAATCCGTGCGGTCTTCTTGTTGTTGGCGTCGATGACCTTCCACGGTGCCCAGCGCGTATCGGTGCGCTCGAACATCGTGTGATACGCCTTTAGATAATCGTCACGCCGTGCGCGGTTGCGGTAATCGTCCTTGCCGGTCTTCCACCGCTTCCAGTAACAGTCGAGCCGGTCCTTGAAGCGTCGATCCTGTTCTTTCTGCGTAATGTGCATGAACAGTTTGACGAGCGTGACGCCATTGTCCTTCTGCTGCGCCTCGAACTCGTTGATCTCGTCATAGGCGCGTTTCCACTCGGCCTCGGTGCAAAAGCCCTCGACCCGTTCGACCAGCACGCGACCGTACCAGGTGCGGTCGAAGATCTTTATTTCGCCCTTTGCAGGAAGCGCTTTCCAGAACCGCCACAGGAAGTGCCGCTCGCGCTCCTCTTGGGTCGGCGCACCGATCGGCCAAACCTCATACCAGCGCGGGTCCCAAGACGCGGTCAGCCGCGAGATCGCCCCGCCCTTGCCACTCGCGTCCCACCCCTCGAAAGCGATGATCGCGGTGCGTCCGTGATTGATATAGGCGGCCTGTATCCTCGCCAGCCGTTCGGTCAGCGCCTTCAGGTCGTCGCCATAGTCGCCGTCGTAATCGGCGCCATTTTCGAAGTCGGAGAGATCGATAGCCATTTGCAGGGTTTAGCGTGGGAGGGGTTAAGGTTCCATAGACCTTTGTTAGTTCCGTAAGCGCCCCGGCACGTTCATAGCGGAATGAAGGATGCGGACAATCGCCACAGTTTGTCCGTCAAAATCATAAAGCACACGATGGCTGCGATAGATCAGTTCGCGGAGTTTCGGTTTCACGCCTTCGAACACAGGCCCGGATTCTGGATATTGAACAAGCCTCAACAGCGCGACATCAAGGCCATCGACATAATCCTGAGCGATTTCGCGCCCAAAACGCCCGATGCTAAACGCATAGATGTCGGCGATATCGAGACTGGCCTCAGCCCGTATTTCAATCTCAACTATTCTTGGCGTGATATTGAGTCACCACGTCGTGAATAACCTGAGAGGGAGTTCGCGGATCGACCGGCGAGGCGCGGCCCTTATCGACTTCGGCCTGAAGCCACGCCAATTCGGCAGCTTCATCCTGATCCCGCCGCATCAAATCGCGGACGTAATCGCTGGTGCTCGCATAGCGGCCATCGGCCACCCGCTGGTCAGCCCAATTCTTCAGTGCTTCCGGA
>JAQGKX010000132.1 GCA_028289885.1 Sphingomonadales bacterium | reverse complement strand
ATTGCTGAAGCCCGAGCCGATGCGGCTGGTCGCGGCGTTGAGTGCCGTCAGGGCCAAGTCGCCGATGCCCCCCCTGCCTGCACCCGGTGCGACTGTGACCGAAACGCCCGGCGCATTGCCAGGCTTTCGAAAAGTCGGTGCCAAACAAGTGCGGATCGACCTGATTGAACGAATCGCGCGCGCGGTGCACGACCGGCGAAAGGCGCGATTGCCCTTCGTTCCCGACCCCGCGCTGGCCACGTCGTTCGGTGTCGATGCCGCGACATTCGAGCATATCCTCCGAGCCTGCGGATTTCGCGTGGAAAATGGCGGCAACTGGGTCTGGCGCAGTCGCCCCCGCGCCGCGCCTGTGAAGCCAACACCCCAGTCACCACACTTCGCCGCGCTGGAGGGCTGGGCAGGCCGTGTCTGAAACTGCGATGCGCCTCGACAAATTCCTGTGGTTCGCGCGCCTCGCCAAGACGCGCAGCGCGGCGCAGGCGATTGCGGCGAGCGGCCATCTCCGCATCGACAGCCGCCCCATCGACCGCGCCCATGCCGCAATCCGCGCCGGACAGGTTATCGCCTTCCCCCAAGGACCGAACGTCAGGGTGCTGCGGATCGTAGCTCTGCCGTCGCGAAGGGGGCCGGCACCGGAGGCACAGCGTTGTTACACAGATTTGATTGCGGAAGGGAAAGTGGCTCTGTGATTGACGAGTCCGTCCCGGAAACCTAACGGACCCGCATTAACCCGGAGTTCCTACCGACATGACTTACGTCGTTACCGACGCATGCATCAAGTGCAAGTATATGGATTGCGTCGAGGTTTGCCCCGTCGATTGCTTCTACGAAGGCGACAATATGCTCGTCATCAACCCCAGCGAGTGCATCGACTGCGGTGTCTGCGAACCCGAATGTCCCGCCGAAGCGATCATTCCGGATACCGAGAGCGGGCTGGAAAAATGGCTTGAGCTGAACACGACGTTCTCGGCGCAATGGCCGAACATCACGCGCGCGCGGCCTGCTCCCGAGGATGCCGATGCGTTCAAGGGTGTCGAGGACAAGTTCGACAAGTTCTTCTCGCCGGAGCCCGGGCAGGGGGATTGAATTTTCTCCCTTTCTCGAGCGTAGTCGAGAGACCGTCTGCCTCAGAACTTAACGATACCAGTTTGGGAACGTCTCTCGACTACGCTCGAGCAGGGGAGTGAGAGACGGGAGTGTCACCCCAACCCCCGCAACCTTTCTTCCTCAACCGCCATATAATCCCGCGTGATCGGCAGCGTATCGCGGCGTCGGCTATATTGGATCTGGTAATTGCACAGCGACCCGCCCTCGAACGCGACGGTCGAGCCTGCCAGATAAAACTGCCACATCCGATAGAATTTCGCGTCGTAGAGCGCCTCGATCTCCGCCCGCTTATCGACGACACGCTTGTACCATTGGCGCAGCGTCAGGCCATAGTGCAGGCGTAGCGTCTCGACGTCCGAATGGATCAGCCGCGTCGTCTCGCTCGCGGCGACGATCTCGGATAGCGAGGGGCTGTAACCGCCGGGGAAGATATATTTCGCGGTCCATGCATCGGTGACGCCGGGGGTTCCCATGCGGCCGATCGTGTGGAGCAGCATGACGCCGTCATCCGTCAGCAGGTCGCGGCATTTCCTGAAAAAAGCCTCGTAATGGCGCGGGCCGACGTGTTCGAACATGCCCACCGAAACGATACGGTCGAAATGGCCGGTCACGTCGCGATAGTCGATCAGTTCGAACTTCACACGGTCCGAAACACCCGCTGTCTCGGCGCGCGCGCGGGCGACTTTCAGCTGTTCTTCGCTCAGCGTGATGCCGAGCACATCGACGTCTGCAACGCGGTTCAGGTACATCGCCATGCCGCCCCAGCCGCAACCGATATCGAGCACGCGCTGACCGGGTTTCAGCGCCAGTTTCGCCGCTATATGCGCCTTTTTATCGGCCTGCGCCTGTTCGAGAGAGTTGTGCGGGTCGGTGAAATAGGCGCAGCTATATTGACGGTCGGCGTCCAGAAAAAGATCGTAAAGCCGGTCGCTGAGATCGTAATGGTGCGCGACATTGCGCTTCGATTTGCGCGCCCAGTTGATGCGATCGACCCGCCCCTTGGCCTTGCGCAGGGCATCGCGCCAGATATTCGGATTGCCCATATTGCCGCCTTGTTCCCAAGGATTATTCAGGCGAATCAGGCTGATAAGGTCAAGGATGTCGCCCTGTTCGACGACCAGCCGACCATCCATATACGCCTCGCCAGCGCCGACATCGGGGGCAAGCGCTATGTCGCGGGGAACGCGCGAATCGGCGAAGCGAACGGTGACGTCGGGAAAGCCGGGGGTCGCTTTTCCGAAATGTTTGATGACACCCTTATGGTCGATGATGGTGAGCGAACCACGGCGAAAAGTTGCTGAGACATATTTATCGAAAAGAGACATAGGTTCGAAATAGCCTTGGATTTCATGGAGTTCCAGTGGTTCAGATACCCGCATACCATTGGTAACCGGCAACGTCCTCCCAGAATCCGCCATTGCCGCCGCGTAAAGTAGAAAATGTAGACACAAGTTCAATACGGTGCACGTATTTGGCGTGTTTATAGCCCAATTGACGCTCGACACGCAGCCGAAGCGGGGCACCGTTGGCGATCGGCAGATAATGATCGTTCAGCGCCCATGCCAGCATGGTTTGCGGATGGACTGCGTCGATCCGGTCGATCGATTCGTAATAGGGCTGGCCATCATTGGCATCGGCGCAATGGAAGACGAGATAATTTGCCTGCGGGCTGACCCCGGCGCGGTCGAGCAGCAGTTTCAGCGGAACGCCGGTCCATTTGGCGATCGCGCTCCAGCCCTCCACACAATCGTGCCGGGTGATCTGGCTGCGGTTGGGCATCGCCCGCAGGTCGTTCAGCGCGATCGACTGCGGGCGCGCGACCATGCCGTCGATGACGAGCTTCCAATCGGCGAATTGCGTAGCGGCGTGGCGGGCATAGTCGTCGCCAGCGGGCCGCGCG
>JAQGKX010000052.1 GCA_028289885.1 Sphingomonadales bacterium | reverse complement strand
TGGCGAAGAAGTTCCCCAAAGGACTGGCCTATAACGTCATCTACAACCCGACCGAATTCATCGGCCAGTCAATCGAGGCGGTAAAGCACACTTTGGTCGAGGCGATCATCCTCGTCGTCCTCGTCATACTTGTCTTCCTGCAGAAATGGCGCGCGGCAATCATCCCGGTCATCGCCATCCCGGTATCGCTGATCGGCACGTTCGCCGTGCTGTCGGCGGCAGGATATTCGCTCAACAACCTCTCCCTGTTTGGGCTGGTGCTGGCGATCGGTATCGTCGTCGATGACGCCATCGTCGTGGTCGAAAACGTCGAGCGTAATCTGGAGCATGAATTGTCCCCGCTTGAGGCAGCGCGTAAGTCGATGGACGAGGTATCAGGCGCGCTGGTCGCGATCGTTCTCGTGTTGTTCGCGGTGTTCGTGCCGACGATCTTCCTGTCCGGACTGTCGGGTGCTTTCTATCGCCAGTTCGCGGTTACGATTTCTACCGCGACGGCAATCTCGTTGCTCCTGTCGCTGACGCTTTCGCCAGCGCTTGCCGCCATTCTGCTCAAGCCGACCGAAGATGCCGGAGCGGGCGGACCGATAAAACGATTCATCCGCCGCGCCGGGGACCGTTTCAATCACGGCTTCGAACGCCTCAGCCTGAGATATGCCGACATGACGCGCCGCCTGGTCAACGCCCCACGCAAGGTGATGGCCGTCTATGCCGGGCTGATCGTCCTGACGGCGGGGCTATTCATGATCACGCCGGGCGGCTTCGTCCCGGCGCAGGACCAGGGCTATTTCCTTACCGTGATCAAGCTCCCTGCCGGAGCCTCGGTCGAGCGCACCGACGCCGTCATGCAGAAGGTCGTCAAGCGCATCCTGCCACTCGCGGGCGTAAAGGGTGCGGTCATGCTGGCCGGGTTCGATGGTCCGTCGCAGACGCTCGCGCCGAACTCCGCTGCAGCCTATATCCCGCTTAAAAGTTTCGAGGAACGCGCCAAGCTTCACGCGACGATCGGCAGCATCATGGCGGAGGCGCATAAGGCAACCGCCGACATAGACGACGCGATGTTGATCATGTTGCCGCCCCCGCTCGTGCAGGGTATCGGATCGGCTGGCGGATATCGTATGATGATCACCGACCAGTCGGGCAATGGCTATGCCGCACTCGCCAAGACTGCGCAGGACTTCATCGGCAAGGCCAACCAGACCAAGGGGCTTGCCCAGCTCTACACGTTCTTCGAAGCATCCACGCCGCGCATCTTTGCCGACATCGACCGTGCAAAAGCCAATCTGCTGGGAGTTCCACCAGAGCGCGTCTTCGAAGCCCTGCAGGTCTATCTCGGCTCGGCCTTCGTCAACGATTTCAACCTTCTTGGCCGCACCTATCGCGTGACGGCGCAGGCGGATGCTCCGTTCCGCAATACGACTGCGGACATCGCCAACCTGAAGACACGTTCAAATTCAGGAGCGATGGTGCCGATTGGCTCGGTCTCCACCTTCCGTGACAAAACCGGCCCCTATCGCGTCGTTCGCTACAATCTGTCGCCAGCTGTCGAGATCAATGGCAACACCGCACCCGGCTATTCATCAGCCCAGTCGCTCAACACGATGGACAGACTGGCAGATGCAAGTCTGCCAGCCGGGTACAGCCATGAATGGACCGACATTGCCTATCAGCAAAAGGCCGCTGGCAGTACCGCCGGCCTTGTATTCCTGCTGGCGGTCGTGTTCGTCTTCCTCGTGCTGGCGGCGCAATATGAAAGCGTGACCCTGCCGCTCGCGATCGTCCTGATCGTGCCGATGTGCCTGTTGGCCGCGATGACCGGCGTGAATTTGCGGGGGATGGATAACAACGTCCTGACGCAGATCGGGTTGGTCGTGTTGATCGCGCTCGCCGCCAAGAACGCCATTTTGGTGGTCGAATTCGCCAAGCAGGCCGAGGAGGATGACGGCATGTCGCCGATCGAAGCCGCCATCCATGCGGCCCAGTCGCGGCTTCGCCCGATCCTGATGACCAGTTTCGCCTTCATCCTCGGCACGGTGCCGCTGGTGATCGCAACTGGCGCCGGGGCCGAACTCCGACAGGCTCTCGGTACGGCGGTGTTCTTCGGGATGATCGGCGTCACCGGCTTCGGTCTGCTGTTCACGCCGACTTTCTACGTGGTCTGCCGCGCATTGGGCACGCGTTTCGCACGCAAGCCCAAAGCCCTGCCAGCCACTTTCCAGCCCGCCGAATAGGAGCGGCACGCCCATGAAATATCCAATCCTGCTTGCCTCGCTATCGGCACTCGCCTTGTCGGCCTGTGCCGCCGGTCCCGATTACGTCGCCCCCCTGCCCGCCCCGAAATCTGCAGGTCCTTTCATCGGCGCGGTCAACCCTGCCGTCGTGGTCGGTCAGACGGCCGACCTTTGGTGGCGGCTGTATGACGATCCTGTGCTGGACGGCCTCGTTGCCGACGCATTGGCTGCCAACACCGATATCCGGGTAGCCGTTGCGCGGCTCGACAAGGCGCGCGCATCGCTTCGTGGGGCGCGTTCGGACCGGTTGCCGCAGACCAATATCGGCGCAAGCGGAACGCGCGGGCGGACGGCGGACACACAGACTTTGCCCGGAGCCGACCGCAACGGATCGGCGTTCGATGTCGGCCTCGATATTTCCTACGAACTCGACCTGTCGGGCCGGGTCAGCCGCAATATCGAAGCGGCGCGCGGTGACGTGAGCGCGGCGGGTGCCGATGCCGATGCCGTGCGTGTCGCCATCGTGTCGGCGACGACGCGGGCCTATGTCGATGCGGCGTCGGCGGCGGAACGACTGGCTGTGGCAAATCGCGTCGTCACCTTGCTCGACAAATCGGCGGACCTAACTGCCAAACGCGCCGATGCCGGGCGCGCCTCGCGGCTCGAGGTGGTCCGAACGCAGACGCTCCGGGATCAACGTGCGGCACTGGTTCCCGAAATCGAAGCCGAACGTCGGGCATCGTTGTTTCGGCTTGCGACACTGACCGGACGGACGCCGCAGGATTTGCCTGCGATTGCTTCGGCGCGCACGACGACGCCGCAATTGACCGTGCCAATACCAGTCGGTGACGGTGCGTCCCTGCTTGCGCGCCGCCCCGATGTCCGCGCCGCAGAACGTCGCCTCGCCGCCGCCACCGCACGGATCGGGGTTGCCACCGCCGACCTGTACCCGCGCATTTCGCTGGGCGGATCGGTCGGTTCCAACGCTTCCAGCCTTGGCGATCTTTTCGGTGGGGGTGCGCTCCGCTTCCTGATCGGACCCCTGATCAGCTGGTCGTTCCCCAACATCAGCGCAGCAAGAGCGCGCATTGCCGGGAGCGAAGCCGACAGTCGCGAGGCTCTCGCGACGTTCGACGGCACGGTGCTGACAGCGCTCGAGGAAACCGAGACCGCGCTGTCGAACTACGCGCGCGAAATCGAACGCAACGCCGCGCTGAAGGCAGCACAAGGCGGCGCGGCGACGGCGTCACGCATTACCCATGCTCGCCAGCGCGAAGGACAGATTGATTTCCTGAGCGTACTAGACGCCGACCGGACATTCGCCGATGCCGACGCCGAGCTGGCTGCATCGAATGCCCGGATCGCACAGGCACAGGTCGAACTGTTCCGCGCGCTGGGTGGCGGCTGGCAAAAGAGCCCAGCCGCCAGTTAACTGGTTTACTGCATTTTCACCGAGCTGGTGCGACGGACCGGACCCGTCAGAACCTTCGACCCATAGGCTTTCGACACGGCAGCCGCGCCCTCGCCGTTCATCAGGACGACGCGGGTGCCGCCAGACAGGAGCTTCTCGATCGCGCTGATCGTCGCTTTCTGCTTGGCGCAGGTGGCGATGACATGGTCGTAATCAGCATTGATATTCAGGGCGCGTGACATTCATTCGGTCCTATCGTTGTACGAAATTCAGTCCCGCCGGGCGTTGGCGGGACGGGTAGTTGCGATCGCTGCGATCAATGCCGCAGCATTATAAGGTTTCTTGATAACGATCGCCCCTTGCAGCGACTCTGGAAGGTCGAGCGCCTCACCATAGCCGGTTGCGAAGATAAACGGTACTCCCCGGGTCTGGAGCTCCTCCGCGACCCGAACGCTCGTTTCCCCACCCAGGTTATAATCGAGCACGGCAAAGCTGATTTGCCCCTCGTCTATCAGGGCAAGCGACCGTGTTACCGATGGTGCGGTGAACACTTCGCGCGCGCCGATATCCTTCAGCGCGTCCTCTCCATCGAGCGCGATAATCATGCTGTCTTCGACCAGCAGCACGACTTCGCCGTTCAACAAATTGCTTTGAACATCGGCGATCGGCATCGCGGAAAGCATTGGCGCACTATCGGGCAGGATGTGCGCGATATAGCGTGACGGGATGCAGAACCGGGCCGCCAGTCCGCCCCGCAGATACTGAACGTCGGCCTTGCCGCCCAGATCATAGGGCACCGAGTTTTCGATGATCGTCGATCCAAAGCCGCGATGCGATGGCGGTTCGACCACGGGACCGCCGCTTTCGCTCCAATCGAGGTTGAGGCTGCCTTCCTCGTCGATATCCCAGCTGATCGAGACCGTTCCTCCATCGCTCAGCGCACCATATTTCGTCGTGTTCGTCATCAGTTCGTGGATGACGAGCGCCAGGACCGTGAATGCTGTCGGGTCGATCAGGACGTTGACGCCTGACAGGGTTACCCGCTGCCTTTTCTCGCCGAGATACGCTTCGCTTTCGGTGCGGATCAGGTCGATTAATCGCGCGGGGCCCCAGCGATCCGCCGTCAGCTGGTCGTGCGCGCGCGCCAGTGCCTGCACCCGATCGTCGAGTGTGGCGACAAAGGCGTCCGCCGACAGCGAACTGTCCCGCGTCTGTGAAATCAGCCCCCGGATCAGCGCAAGGATATTGCGGACCCGGTGATTGAGTTCGGCAATAAGGATAACCTGACGGTCCGCCGCCCGCCGACGGTCGTCGCCTGCGTTTTCCGAAAGTCGCAGTAAAACCTCAAGCAAGGCCACCCGAAGTGCACCCGCCACCCGGATCTGCGTAGCGGTAAATGGCTCGCTTTGCCCCTTCACCAGCTCGGACCATTCCTCGAAACTTTTGCGCGGGGTCAGCCTCGGGCCGTTGGGTCCAAGCTCTATCTCCTTTTGCAGATTGCCGCCCCACCGCACCTGACGCATGCGTTCGGTGCGGAACAATATGACGTAATCGCGCGGCGACCGTGACAGCGGAATGGCCAGCATCCCCGAAGCCGCAGCGGCATAGTCGGCGGCACCCGGCATGATCGACGTGATGCAATCGGTGGCAAAAACCTGCCCACCCGAATTGCGGTTGAGCAGTCGGACGAGTTCGATCAATTGTTCGCGGTCCGGCGTCTTGCCCGATGCCTCGACAACCCCGTTTATAGATACCGCAACGCCATCGGCGGGGATCGTCGTCCCGATGATCTCGCCGAGCCAGGATGCGTCCTCCAGCAGTGCGCCATCCTGTGCAACGGCGGCCATCAGGCGGTCGCCGATGGCGCGCGCCTGCGCTTCATAATCGGCGGCGGCCCGGCGCTCGCGTCCCTCCAGCGTCAGCGAAAACATCTGTCCGAACAATTCAGCGGCGATGCGCTGGGCAAAACTCGGCAGGCGTGGCGAATAATGGTGGCAGGCAAACAGCCCCCACAGTCGCCCGTCGACGATGATCGAGATCGACAGCGAAGCCCCGACGCCCATGTTGCGCAGATATTCGAGGTGGATCGGCGACACCGCGCGCAATACCGAAATCGACTGGTCGAGTGGTTGCCCCTCTATATCGCGCGCCGGGACGATCGGCACGACCTCTCCCTTGACGTCGGCAATGATCCGGAACGTGCTGCGCAGGTACAGCGCACGCGCCTGCACCGGAATGTCGGAGGCCGGGTAGTGCAGCCCAAGGAAGCTGTCGACACCCGCCTTTAACGACTCAGCGACGACTTCCCCACTGCCCACGCGGTCGAAACGATAGACCATGACGCGGTCGAAGCCGGTAAGAGCGCGTATCTGTCGCGCACCTTCGGCGTAAAAACGGGTGATGTCTTCGGTCTCGCCCAGCCGCGACATCATGCCCCGCACGAGCGTCGCGGCATCGACCCCTTCGACCGAGACGGGTTCGAATTCGATGATGATCTGACGCCCGGAAAAATGAACCGCCGCGTCGTAGGCGGGGCCATCGGCCACGAATGTCAGGCCGAACGCGCGCTCTATCGCATCTGTGCCCCGCAGGATGGCGGCACGGTTGCGGAGGACATGCAGCGTTTCCCGACCTACGTAATCCACGAGCGGAAAGCCCAATATCTCATCGACTGTCTTGCCGAACGCGTGCGTGATATTGATCGAGGCGCGGGCCACCAGCCAGTCCGGCGAAACCGCGACGAGAAAGCCGAAATTCTGGATATTGCCGGGGGTGTGGATCGGTTCGCGATCGCAATTGGTGAGATCGAGCGGAACCTCGTTCACGAATCCAACCCTGCCGACTCAGCGAAACGTGCAAAAGCCATCCTGGCACCAGAAACCACATCTTCATGCCACGCCGCGCCCTGCGAGGCACCGGCAAGTTCCAGCGCGTCGCCGAACCGACGCCAGCTTCCGTCTTCGTGGCGGGCCAAGAGATATCGAACAGGCAGGCCCGCAGCGACGCGTCCGGCAAGGATTCCACCGCCAAGCCGCGATCCTTCGAGGACATAAAGCATGCCCCAGCGCCGCGCATCCGACATCGGGCCAAAAGCTGCGTCGGACGGAACAACTGTTCCGAGTTCCGCGAGATCGGCCTCCAACAGCGGAAGCCGCGCGATCGAGGCATCCCACAAACCCTCTACAGCCGATTCCAGCGGCCCCAGAACCCGCGCATGCGCCGACAGGAACTGGCCGTAGGACGGGATCGATGCCAGGTTGTACCGTCCAAACGCAGCATCCACCATCTCGTGGTCGGCGGTGGTTGCGGCGCGCAGGATCATCCGTAGCGACAGCGTCCCGGGCCCAAAATCGGGCACCGGAACCTTATCCCTGTCGCGGCCGCTGACGGCCGTACTCACCAATTCGAATTTCTTGAACGACCGGCTCTTCTCGACACGCAAAGCTCCTGCAGCAAGCGGGAGCAACGGGCCCTCGGTCGTCACCATGCTCGCAGCATGTCGGTGACGATGACCGTTCCTACACCATCGATACTTTCACACCACTATATAGAATGATGAAAACGTGTTTACTTTGGAAAACGACGTTCGCAGTTGATCTGGATCAACTGTGGCTGAATAGATCGCGATATTGACGTGGTTGCGACCGCAGATATTGTTCCGGAGCGACAACGTTCCCGCCAAGATGGGCGGCAGCGTGCCATGGCCAGCGAGGATCGTACAAAATCGTCCGCGCAAGCGCGATGAGGTCGGCGTCGCCTGTGCCAATGATCGCTTCTGCCTGTTCGAAATCGGTTATCAAGCCGACTGCGATCACCGGAACATCGACGGCCTGTTTGACGCCGCGTGCAAGGGGGACCTGATAGCTCGGCCCTATCGGAATTTCCTGCAGTGGCGAATTGCCGCCGCTCGAAACATGAATCGCTGCACAACCGCGGGTTTCGAGTTCCTTTGCGAAGACGATGGTCTGTTCGATATCCCAGCCGCCGGCCACCCAGTCGCTTCCCGACACGCGCATGGTGACGGGCTTGTGGGCCGGGAAGGTCGCGCGAACGGCGTCGAACACCTCGAGCGGGAAGCGCATCCGGTTCTCGATACTGCCGCCATAGTCATCGGTGCGCTGGTTCGAGATCGGCGAAAGAAACTCGTGCAGCAGATATCCATGCGCGCCGTGGAGCTGGATCGCGTCGATGCCGAGCCGCTCAGCCCGAACCGCCGCCGCAACGAACGCATCCCGCACCCGGTCCATTGCGGCCTTGTCGAGCGCGACCGGTGCGTTTTCACCCTCTGCAAACGACACAGCAGAAGGGGCAAATGTCTGCCAGCCATTGGGCGCGGTCGGGGCGATCTGCTTTCCACTGAGCCACGGCAACTCGCAGGAGGCCTTGCGCCCGGCGTGCGCCAACTGGATGGCGATCGGCATTTTCGAATGACGTCGCACAGATGCCAGCACACCCGCCATCGCAGCCTCGGTCGCATCGTCGTACAGGCCGACGTCGCCATATGTGATCCGCCCCTCGGGCACCACCGCCGAGGCTTCGATCGTCAACAGTGCAGCACCCGATAGCGCCAGATGGCCGAGATGGATGAGATGCCAGTCGGTCATGCAGCCATCGACGGCGGACTATTGGCACATCGGCGCGATGACGATGCGATTGGCGAGGGTCAGTTCACCGACTTTGAAGGCCGTGAAAAGCTGTGGACCGGACATGGTTTTCCTATCGGTAAAATGGAATCCCCCGCCTTTATTCGGAAACCCGGCTCCGGACTATTGTCCCTTGGCAGCCTTGTTCACTGCCGCACGCTCGGACGTATCTTCGATCTGGAAGGCCATCGTGTCCCATGCTTCGGCGGCACGTTCGTGCATCGCGCGGCGCTGGGGAAGGGTCGTTGCGGCAGCGGCAGCGCGTTCGGAAGCGGCGCGGTCGCGAAGAATAGTGGCTTGATCCAAAGCTAACTCCATAGGTGTGAGTCGGAAAGTATCGGCAGTCGAGCGGGTCCATACAGGATTGTCGTCAAAAGACCACCTAAATCAGTCGAAGCAGTTAATTTCGGGTGCCGGGAACGCTATCACAAGACCTCGGTTTAAGTCCTGTTCTCAGGAGCTTATCATGGCAGACAATGATCACTACGCGTCCGACGACGCGCCCCCATCCACGTCCAAAAAGCTTGATGGCGAAGACGCGGCGACTGCATCGCTTATCGAACCGACGGGTGGCGAAACGCTCGGGCGCTCGGCAACGATCAACCGCCCCGCTGC
>JAQGKX010000104.1 GCA_028289885.1 Sphingomonadales bacterium | reverse complement strand
GCGCACAGCCAATACTGGATCTAGCCAGGTATTCGCATTCAGCGCAAAAGCTGGTCCAATCGCAAGTCGTTGCGTCAGCACGCGATCGGCATCACGGGTCACAATGGCCAGAGCGTCAAGATGCGGCCAGGGTGCTTCTGGATTTACATGATCGGGCGTAACCGGCGAGACTCCGCCCCAGTCATTGGCACCTGCGCGGATGAGCGCCGCCAACCCTTCAGGCTGAAGATTGGGCGGCACCTGAATGGTCATATCCGGTCCGAGGATGAGGCGTGCTGCAGATACGGTCCAGAGATGATCTTCGAGCGATGGTTCGGCGTGATCGACCATTCTGGTGCCCGGCTTGGCGCGGAAATTCTGGATGATGACTTCCTGAATATGTCCGAAACGTGCGTGCAGGTCACGAATGGCGACCAGCGCCTCTATGCGCTCGGCACGTGTTTCACCGATGCCGATCAAAAGCCCCGTGGTAAACGGTATCAGCGCCCTACCCGCTTCCTCGATGGCCGTCAGGCGAAGCGAGGGCAGTTTGTCAGGCGATCCAAAATGCGGACCTCCGCGTTCACAGAGCCGGTCTGAGATACTTTCCAGCATGATCCCCATCGAAACCGCATGGGGGCGCAACGCGGCATAATCCGCTGCGTCCATCAATCCCGGATTGAGGTGTGGCAACAAGCTCGTTTCGGCAAGCACGGCAGCCGCCATTTCGCCTAGATAGGACAAGGTCGTCGCATGCCCCGCCGCGGCCAACGCTTCGCGGGCGGCGGAATAACGGGCCTCAGGCTGATCGCCCAGCGTGAACAACGCCTCACGACACCCTGCCGCTTCCCCAGCACGAGCGATATCCAGGACTTCCTGACGCGACAGGTAAGCGCTGCCGACATGAGCAGGTGTGGTGGCGAAAGTGCAATAGTGGCAGACGTCACGGCAAAGCTTGGTAAGCGGAATGAAGACCTTTCGCGAATAGGTGACGGTCTGACCGAAACCCTCAAGCGTCATGGCCTCCGCCGCTATCATCATCAGTGAAAGTGGCGCTGTCGCGAGTTCGGCAATAGCTTCGGCTACGGGCGCGGATCGCAATGCGGTAAACCGCGCTTTCCAATCCTGTTTCATCTCGCCTCTCACGTTTATATTCATTCGCACCGTGTTGTCATTGCGCGAAACCACCTCAGTTCGCCACCCACCAGCCGATAGGGTGCGGGATGACCAGAGCCAACAGCGATGATAATAACGCACTCGCTTTCGACCGCGAAGAGCTCCCGCCACGTGCAAAGGGTAGACCTTGCTTGGGAGCGAGCGGCCTATAGGTGAGGGTCCGATCGACCCCCGGCTGCAAAAAGAGTCTGGCTTATCTGGAACTGCGGGCATCCCGTTTCGGCCGCAGAAATGGACGTCCGGGTCCTGGACAGAAAGCTAATTGCCGCTTGCATCACTTAACGAGCGAGCCTGTCTTTACCGCTTAGGAAAACGAAACGGGCGGTCTACTACTACCCACCAACGGTGAGCGCCTACCCCGCGCCGAAGTCTGCAAGATTCAGGAATGCGCATAGTTTCGCCAGAGAATTCCGATAAAAGGGGTGAATTATGTTTCCATCTTTCCGCCTGGCTCTGCTGTCATCAGCCATCGTCAGTCAGGCTTGGGTCGCCCCGGCTATGGCGCAACCATCGGAACAGCAGCTATCGGCCGCCGATGCTGCAACCAACAGCTCGAACGATATCATCGTCACTGCCCAAAAGCGCGAGCAACGCCTTCAGGATGTGCCCATTCCCGTAACCGTGCTTAGCGCCAGCGCGCTGACCGAGGGCAATAAAGTCAACGTAAAAGACTTTTACACCAGCGTCCCAGGTCTCAGCATCCTGCCGGGCAACAATGGCGGCAGTTCCGGCACGTCGCTGGCCATCCGGGGACTGACCACTGGCGGCGGAAATCCGACAGTAGGCACCGTAGTCGACGACGTGCCGTTCGGATCCTCGACCAATCTGGGCGGCGGCGGCCCCGTCCCCGAGTTCGATCCCAGCGAACTCGCTGGCATTGAAGTTCTGCGAGGGCCACAGGGCACGCTGTATGGTGCCAACAGTCTTGGTGGACTACTCAAATATGTTTCGGTCGATCAGTCGACCGATGCGCTGCGCGGGCGCATCGAAGTCGGTGGCACCAGCGTCAAGAGCGGCGCGCTCGGGTACAGTGTGCGCGCGGCGCTCAACGTCCCGGTGAGCGAGACGCTCGCCATCCGCGTAAGCGGCGTCACCCGGCGCGACCCCGGCTATATCGACAATGTCCAGACCGGCGAACAGAACGTCAATCGAACCAATGCGAGCGGCGGTCGCCTGTCCGTATTGTGGCGACCATCATCCGACTTTTCGCTCAAGCTCAATGCCACGTTGCAGCGGGACAAGATTCTCGGCTTTCCCTACACCGACTCGAACCTTGGCGACCTGCAGCAGAGCCGTCTACGAGGCACGGGCGCGTCCAAACTCAGCACACAGGCCTATTCCGCGCTGGCCCACGGCAAGGTTGGCGCGTTCGACCTGACATCAATCACGGGCTATTCCACCTATAAATATTCAGGATTCCGCGATTTCACCTTCGCCTTCGGCCCCGCTACCCAAGCCACTTTCGGCGTCGGCGGAGACCGGCTGGCGAATCCGGCGGATACGAAGAAGTTCAGCCAGGAGCTTCGGCTGTCGGTTCCGATCATTGATGGTATCGACGGGTTGATCGGCGCGTTCTACACGCACGAAAAATCTGTGCTGGGAACCGACCTGCGCGCTGTTGATCCGGCAACCGGCGCCGATGTCGCGCAAGTGCTTCAGCAACCGATCCGTACAAACTATGATGAAATCGCTGCTTTCGGGAATTTGACCTTCCAAATTACCGACAAGTTCAACATTCAGACCGGCGGGCGTTTAAGCCGGATCAAGCAACATTACGAGACCGTCTATAACGGCCCTTACAACACGATATTCCTAAATCGGCCCGACCCCTTCACGCCCCCCCAGGAGGACACAAAGGACAACACCTTCACCTATTCGGTAACGCCGCAGTACAAGTTTTCCCAGGACGCAATGGTTTATGCCAGGGTGGCCAGCGGATATCGGCCCGGTGGTCCCAATTCGAACAACTCGACCGACCTGCTCCCGTCTTACGCGCCGGACAAGACTCAGAATTACGAACTCGGCTTCAAGGGTTCGGTGCTCGACCGCAAGTTGTCGTTCGATGCCTCAATCTATTACATTGAATGGAAGGACATTCAGCTTGCCGTGATCGATCCAGTTACGCGCGCGCAGCTGTTCGTTAATGGGAGCAGGGCCAAGAGCCAGGGCGTCGAGCTTTCGATGACCGCGCATCCTGTGCAAGGCCTGACCATATCCGGATGGATCGCCTACAACGATGCCAAGCTGAAGCGTGCGCTGCCGGTCGGGCTCGCTGGCACGGCGGTCGGGGGCGCGGGCGATCGCCTGCCCGTCAGCAGTCGATATTCTGGCAAGGCCTCGGTCAATGACGAATTCGGGCTGAGCGACGGGTTGACCGGCTTTGCGGGTGCCGATGTGAGTTACGTCGGAAAGCGCCTTGGCAATTTTCAGCCCGCAGGCGTCGCGCGACAGGTCTTTTCAGGCTACGCGCAGCTCGACCTGCATGCTGGCCTCAAACAAGATATGTGGACGGCAAGCGTGTTTCTTAACAATGTCACCGACAAACGCGGCGTGCTTCCAAGTGGCACGGGCGACCCGATCGCCGTCTATGTCATCCAGCCGCGCACCATCGGCATCAATCTATCCCGCACCTTCTAGGCAACGATCATTTGCAGCCCCCCGCTTCCCCGCAATGTCGGGAACGGGGCCAGGCAATATCAACGCGAACATGGGATCGCTGAAAGATTTGCGCGTGACAACCTTGCTTCAAAAAAGGCCAGCTTGGCGCGCAGTTTCCACCGCGCCTTCGCGCGTCTGAACGTCGAGTTTTCTGAAGCATTGCTTGAGATGGAACTTGATCGTGTTGACCGACAAGCCGCATTCGCGGCTGATGTGCTTGTTTGTAAGTCCTGCAGCCACGCCCCTGAGCACGCTGACTTCACGATCCGACAGAAGATCCTTTTGGACCCGCCCTCCCCACTCGCGCTCGATGCGCTCGAGCAGCACGTGCGCCGCTGGATCGAGCAAACCTCTCAATGCCTCGGCATGATCTTTGACCAGTTCACGCCATTCGTGCAGAAGTCCAGGGATGGCATGCATGCCGATGAGATTAAGGCCGGCGACCAGCGGGGCCAGCGCCTGAGTCTGGCCCGTTGGACAGCGCGCAAGCACAAAGGCTCGGACAAGATGGGCTTCGGCCACTGCGACCATACGGCCATCCTGTTGGCTGTCGGCAAGAATCGCGTCAGCGATGGCCTGCGCCTGTGCATGATGGCCGTGCGCGCTTTCGTTCAGTGCCGCAGCGATCCCGATCAGCAGCCGTTCGCGCCAGAACCGGGTGGCGCGGGGTTGCGTGTCGGTCACTCCCTTTGTTGCGCCCAAAAGGCTCTCCGACAAGTGGGTGCGCCCCGTTAACGCCAGATAATAGGCGCGAAGAGCGGTGATCGCATCATTGACATGCATGGCGATCCCCTCTGCGTAGGCGGGCGCATCCTTCGTCAGCCGTCCAGCCTGGCTGATAATTACTGCGCTGGTGATTGTTATCGTACCCAGCGCCAGCAGGATGGCGACGATGACAGATAAATGTCGCCCCATTTTGAGTTTTCGCAATACGGAGACGATCGGAGCAAGCAGAAAAGACAGTAGTATCGCAAGCGTTATGGGAACCAGGACCGCACGGCCAAAATACAAAAACGAGATCGCAATTACTGCAATCACCCATGGCACAAGGTGCTCAATACTTTTTGCGGACCCAATCCTGAGACCGGATTTCGCAACGCTTGAAAAAAGTACGTCGGTCGAATTCTTTACCATCGTGCCTGACTTGCTCCTTTAAGGATGGGCATTGACATAGCGTGGTTGAATTGACGAATTGATTAAGCGGCAAGCGCGTGCCGTCTCGCCTTCACGGACTCCTAACGATCGTGCGCGATGTGGGTATAATCGGCGTCGGTCTCGGCAGGAGGCTCTATAAAGCTGTCCCAGGGCAGTTCCTTATGCAGTTCCTGCGACCATCGTTCAAGCCACTCGACGCCATCGGCCCCCACGTAAGGGTCCTTGATGCTGTAGGCAGGATCGGCCATGCCCTGTTGAAGCGTCACCGGTTTGAGGTGGTTCTTCTTCAACAGCGCGGCTATGTTATTGATACAATCGGCATTCAGGCGCGTGTCGTGCAGCAGCATGATGAAGGCCATGTTGCGGCCCAGCAACTGATGCCCGGCTTTTCGGTACCAGGGAATGATCTTTGCTGTGTAAGCGAGGTAGGACGCCTTAATCCGCCGCACGCGTGATCTGTCGTGGCTGGCAATGGCGTCGTCATAGGGTTCTGAAAACAGCCAGTCGGAGTTTTCCATAGTCACGGGCGCGATTCGGTAGCCGTGAGATGCCAGCCAGGCGTTGATCTTCAGCTTGGTTTCCAGCGGTGTCCCGGTCTCAAGATAGGGATGGCGAAACCAGTGCAGGTCGCGGTGGCGCGCAACCAGCATCGGGCGGATAACCGCCTCGCCGCGGGCGATATCGCGGGTATAGCCTTCGGCTAGAAGCTTGTTCGGCGACTCATGCGAAAAGGTGTGATTGCCAAGACTCATTCCCGCATCAAGCCACTGGCGCAGTATGTCGATCTGGGCAGCGCGCTCGAGATCGTCTAACTTCCCTTCGTTGACGAATCCAATAGCCGGCAGATGGTGTCGCCGCAGCCCACGTAACAGCATCTTGTTTGTATAGTTGGCGTAAGATTGTGCATGAAGAAGTGTCATGGTTGGCAGATCATCGAAGGTAAGCGCCACGGTGTCGCCTGCTGCCTGAGCGGGGACTGAGGCGGACAAAGCCAAAGCCGCTAATATATGTCTGCGCACGCTGCCACCCTTTGGCCAACCTTGATTTTTCAACTCAGCGTATCGTGCATAACCGGGTTTGCGAACACTCCATCCCCCCCTATATAGTGAATTGAGCGAAACGTCTCGTCAGCGCATACTGCCTGCCCGGATAGGTAAGGCTCGACCGTCGACTGTGCTTCCGCATTCTGTCGCCACGAGCGGCCAAATGGCAAAGCGGCAATTTTTACCTTTTAGTGGCTTTGCGAGCTTTCCCGAATACAGCCGGTCCGCCGACCGGAGCTATCTTTGTCGATTGCCGGACTTGCTTGATTTCACTCTGGCCGCCTGTCACAGCCCCGTGCCGTAGATGGACATCCCCCGACATCATAGTCACTTGCGCAAGATCGTTACTTGGCTAGCGTGGCCAACGTTGGGAGCAACACCATGCACAAATTTGGTCTGACTGCAGTATTGTTACTCGTGGTGAGCCTAGAAGTATCGGCTGCGACTCCACCAACCTCTCAGGCACATGCCGAACGCTATATCATCGACAGTGAACATCAGTGGGCGGAATCAGTCGCGACGAACGACGCCTCCGTCGTGGAACGCATACTCGCCACTGATTTCGTCTGGGTTCTCGACGGCGAGGTTTTGAACAAGGCGCAGGCTGTGCGCTTTGCGAAGGAGGGACCCGGCGAATTTGTATCGAACCATCCTGACTATGTGCATGTCCGGTTCTTCGGCGCGGACACTGCGGTCGCACAGGGCAGTGAGACCTGGACCAAAAGAAATCCTTCTCGAAAGGGTCGGTTTGTATGGACGGACACCTGGATCAGGCGAAACGGGCACTGGCAGATCGTTGCTGCCGAAGACGACGTCGTGCCCATTCGCGGGTAGCGTTGTCTGTCAGCACCACAGGAACCGATGCTGAAGCATTGGGAACGTGGCGCTAAAAACCGATCAGCTATGGGTCCCAAATCAGGACGTTCCGATCGCTAGTCGTGATCTCACGCGCCGCCACTGGACCAGCATATCGGGCTGCGATCTGTGAGGAATCTGAACGCGTGCTTGAGGCGCGATTATTTGCCATACTTGCTTGATTCGGGGGGATTCACTGCATGGCCGCCGCGCATTCGACCCATTTGTTACGTGTGCTCAGCACCACCTTCGGCATCGCAGTAGTCGTCGGTGGCACGATCGGTCAGGGCATTATGCGGACCCCCGGTCTGGTCGCACAGGGCGCACCGCAGGCAACGGTGATCGTGTCGCTCTGGATTGTCGGCGGGGTCATCGTTCTGGTCGACGCCATGTGCTCAGTCGAACTCGCCGCATCGATCCGTCTCAGCGGCGGGCCTTACGTGTTTGCGAGGCGCGCCTTTGGACCATTCGTCGGCCTCGCCGTGGGGCTGACCGACTGGCTCGGCAATACGGCTGCGATTGCTTATATCGGCGTTGTCTTCGCCGAATATATGCACAGACTCGGAATTGCGGGCGGCGTCCCAACGGGTCTGCTCGCCGCAATGCTTCCGCTGGCGACGGGTATTATTCACGTTTTCGGCACACGAGTGGGCGGCGCTTCACAAGAAATCGGGAGTGCCGTGAAGGCACTCGTCTATACGGTACTGATTCTGGCGCTGCTGCTTGTCCCACGCGGGGCGCCGGTCGTGTCCTCCGGTCACGCAGCCGCTTTCACCGTCGTAGGGGTCATTGCGTCGATCCGCGCCGTTGTCGGCGCTTATGGTGGCTGGAACTCGGCTGTGTACTTCACCGAAGAGTTGAAGGACCCCCGCCGTGCTATCGTCCGCGCGACCTTTTCGGGGATATTCGCGATCATGACGGTCTACGTGCTCATGAACCTGGCGCTTTTGCGGGCGCTGACGCCCCGAGAAATGGCAGGGAGTAATCTCGTCGCGGCTGATGCAGCCTCGCGTGTTTTCCAGTCTGCGCCGGTCCTTGCCGACAGACTGGTCACGCTGGTGTCGCTGATCTCGGTCGCCACCCTGGCGAACGTGATGGTGATGCAGTTCCCACGCGTGCTCTACGCCATCGCGCGCGACGCCAAGGTGCCCGCACTCTCGGTTGTTGCGCCCAATGGGGCACCGCGCGCGGCGCTGCTGGTGACGGTATGCCTTGCTGCACTTCTTGCAACCGTCGGCATTTACGATCTGCTTCTCTCGTTCAGTCTCTCGCTCGTCACGGCCATGAGCGTGTGCATAAATGCAGCCGCAATCGCAATGCGGATAAAGGAGCCGGGGTTGGATCGGCCTTATTCGATGCTCCTGTTCCCTGCCCCCGCCATGTTCGCCATGACCGTGAACATGATGCTGCTTGGGGCGTTCGTCTACGAAGACCCTCGGACATCAGTGCTGGCATTTTTATTGCTGGGCATCGTGACGTTTGTCACATTTTTTGCTGCCGGCGGTTTGCGGTCAGCCGGGTTCGCGGGAAAAGTCTGACTTAGTTTTTATATCCATCGCTGATCGACAGCACTCGATGGACGATAAGCCGCTGTTCCGCCAGCATGCTAGACTTATTGCACCAGCATTAGTCAGATCGCGCCACCAAGCCGCCTATCGGCAACGCGCCGAAATTAAGCCACGAGGCGGAGATTCCGTAAAGACCAAACGGAGAATCTTCGTGCTTTGTCCCCAGTTAGTTTGACCTAAAAGCGAACCGTCAAAATGATGGGGATCGCATCATTCACAATGGTCGCGTTGGAGCGATAAATGCGCTGGTTGAGATAGCCGCATTCAAAATCCACATGTGGGGAGATCGGCACCGTAACGCCGACAAATGTACGCAACTGATCAAGAGTGTGACTCTGCGCGGCTGTCCTGTTCAACGACAGAAACGGTTCGCTCCACAGGACAGCGCTGGGGGCCTTCTTTCCTCCAAGCGCATAGGTGACGCGCACCTGTTGCCGCCATCGCCAGCTTGTTTCGTCAATGCCACGAATGAAGCGCTGCTCGAGCCGTGTCCGGGTCAGGAAGCGCAGCGGGCCCGCCGCCGCCACGTTCCAGTTCAGTTGCTCGACAAGCTGATCCTCGCGGCCATTGGGAGCGTGGGGAATGTAATTGGCGAAATGTACCCAGCCCACCCAGCCTGTGAATTTCTTGCTGAAAACATGGCCGACCTGAGCGCGGGTTTCAAGCTGCGAGGGGTGAGCGTCGTCGGCGATGCGCCCGATGATTTCACCGGACACGAGCAATCCCTTGGCAACCGGAGCGGCAATAATCACATCCGGCCAAGGCTGAATCGTGTCAGCGGTTGCGAGCTTCGGGGAGAGCGCGAAACACGTCGATACGGTCATCGCCAGAAGGCGGTATACATTTGCGGAGCGGGGTGAGTTTAAGGACAAATCTTGCCTCCAGATGGCGAGGTTCATTTCAGCTGCTGCTCGCATTTGCGAACCGCTGATCGGCGGAACTCCAGTTTACTGTGCCCATGAAAGCATCGACATAGGCCCCTGCCTCTGCGCCATAGTCGATGGCATAGGCGTGTTCGTACATATCGAGCGCGAGGATCGGTGTTGCCCCCGCAATCGCCATCGTGTGATCAGCCGCCCATTGATTGACCAGGCGGCTGTCGCGGTGGCTATAGGTCAGTAACACGCAGCCCGAGCCGCCGCCGAGCGCCTTGCCCATCGCGATAAATTCACTGCGCCCAGCGTGCATCGCTGCCGAAGTCGCGTTCGATCGCCGTGGACAGCGCATTGCCGGGCCGACGCGACCATAGAGCGCATAGATCCAGCTTAGCGCCATGATCGACACAGCGCCGGGCAACACAAACAACGCTCCCGCCACAATGCCGCCACGCGTCCGGTGCAACAGCCACCCGATATAGGTGGCGAGCTGCTGCGCTTCGGGCCCGGGCAGCAACATGCAACAGTTAAGGGCGTGCAGGAATCGATGTTCGCCGATCCAGCGTTTCTCCTCGACCAGAATGCCGTGCATCACTGCAATCTGTCCGGCAGGTCCGCCCCGAACGACAGCGCCGCAATACGCAGCCAGACCCAGAAGGCTTCACCTAGCGACACCGGAGCAATCGGGGTCAGCGTCGGCGCGTCAGGCTGATCGATAATGGCCACAGTCATACCGACGTCAGCTTGCTACGCGCCGCCTTTGGTTGGTGCGATAGCCAGTCGTGCGTTTCGCCGGTGGCATCACGACACCAGCGATAGAGCGCGTCGTAGATCAGCATCCCGGCATTGAGTTGCGCCAGATCGTCGGCAAACATGCGCGACAGCCCGAGCGACAGCGCCACCAGGCCCGCCGCTTCGGGGATGATGTCGGGGCGACCGGTGTCGGCCCCGCGCACGATGACCGCGAGGTGGGCAAGTGGGGCAAGGCCGGAAAGACCGAAAGCCTCGAGCATCACATCGAAAGTGCACCGCTCACCGTCATGGCTCCAGGTGACTCCATCGCCCTCAATGTCGAACGGTGTGGCACCAAAGCGTTCAGCGACCCCGGCGACTTCACCTGGCGCGACGAACAGGAACACCGCCTGCGGATCAACAAAGCGCCGGATCAACCAGGGGCAGGCGATGCGATCCACTTTCGGGCGGGCGCGTGTCACCCAAACCGTGCGCCCCTTGGCATCGCGTGGTCCCAGGACCGACTGCGCGATTGTCGGATAGCCCGCGTCGAGCCAGCTCTTGATGCCGCCGCCGAGTGCTTCGGCATCCGCACCAGCCTCACGCAACCATGCCGCCGCTCCCTGGCTGAGCGCGTGCCCCTCGCGGCATGTCACAACGACGTCGAACCCGCGAAACTCCGCGGCCCAGCTTGCGGCGTCCGCCCATGGGCGGCGTATCGCACCCGGGATCAGCCGGGGAGTGGCAGCGAAATCCTCATCGGTTCGGACGTCGATGATAGTCGGCGCGGTGGACGTGCCGATCAGTCGGAATAGTTTTTCAGCGGGAATCGAATTTGATGCAGACATGAAGCGCCCTTGAGAAAAGCAGGACGCGATACTTCAGCATGTCGCCTCATGGGGTGATCGCGATCCCCATGCTCTTAATAATGCGGATGATGCTGACGGTGTCAACCGGCAGCCGCCAGCGGCCTTGCAAACGCCAAGCGGACAAGGGCTAGACTCCCACCACCTGGGGGGTAGGGCCGTCCATGTCACATGCTTCCGATCCAGAGGTCCGCAGGGGCCTGAAACAGGCCCAGTGCCATCTTGCCTCGATCCTGACCATGCTCACTGAAAACCGGCCGTGCACCGAATTGGCGCAGCAGCTTCAGGCGGTTGTGAGCACGATCAAGACCCTCAAGCGCGCGCTGATCCACGATCACATGGAACACTGTATTGCTGATGCCGCGGGTCAAGGTGCGGTGAGCGCCGAGCAGGCGCTGCGTGAATTCAAGACTCTCACCAAATATTTTTAGGACTCCGATGCCCTCCCTCCCCGATTTGCTGCAGCAAGGCAGCACGAACTTGTGGATATTTATCCCGACTGAGCTGTTGCTTGGCGCGCTCCATGGCCTGGTTTGCAGCTTCACTTTCACCCGTCTGGCAGCGCTTACCAGTCTGGCTGATTGAGCGGCTGCACGTGATAGCAAAGCTTTCCCCCTGCAATGCGTGTGACGTCGCCCAAAAGAACAGCGAACCAGGGCGCAGGCACATTGCTGTAGCGGCAAAAGTCAGACACGGCAGGTTCGCGTCGGTTGGTTTGTGGGGGGAAATGGTCGGCAGGATACCACGCAGAAGCAGGTTCTCGCACACAGCAATCCCCTCATAGCCTTTGTCGGCCAGCATCGCCTTCGGCGTTGTCACCGGGATACCTAGGAGAACGGGGGCGGCTCGGTAGTCTGAGACCTCGCCGGCGGTCAGGACGAAGCCAAGAGGACGTCCCTGACCCTCACGGCGGGCGTGGATTTTGCTCGTAAAGCCACCGCGTTTTCGGCCAGACTTTCCTTACCGGCCTCCCTGGAGTGCCCACTTCCTGAGAGTGGCCGCCGACGATGGTACTGTCGATCATGTGTTGCCAATGGTTCGGATGCAGCTCAACCACGATCGGATATTGCTCTAACCTCGATTTCGTAAACTGCTGGGCCGGCTCGCGTGATCCCGAGATACCTTGTTTGTCCGATCCCGCAGGGCGAGCTTTCTTAACGATTGCGCGTTATTGGTGCGGCTTGGCCAGTCGCCGCAGCAACTCCACTAAGGAAGACTGACCGCGGAGAACTCTGTGGACGTCGAGCAACAGCTTTATAACGGCCGAGATATGTTCGAGGCGAGCTTCCGCTCCGCCTCGATCGGTAAGGCAATAATAGCGGTGTCCGGGCACTGTATCGAGGTGAATGCCGCTTTCGCACATATGCTTGGTTTTTCGCAGCAGGCGATGCTTGGCATGCACTTTTCTGATTTCACGTACCCGGCGGACCTTAAGGCAGACCTTCATCTGTTTGAGGCGGTGATGCGCGGCGAGAGAGACAGCTACCAGCTCGAGAAGCGATACGTGCGGTGTGACGGCGAAATGCTTGATGCGCTGCTGAGCGCCACATGCATCCGTGATCACTCGGGAGCCCCCATCCAGTTCATTTCTGAAGTTGTTGACCTTACCGAACGCAACCGCGTTCGAACCGAGCTTCAGTACGCGAATGCTCAGCTGCGGCAGCTGGTCGTGACTGATCACGTCACAGGCTTGTACAACCGGCGTGGTTTCGAGGAGGGTCTCGCAGCGCCTCCGGCAGGTGACAACCTTGCTATCCTGTTGATCGATTTGGACCACTTCAAACAGGTAAATGATGAACTGGGTCATACAGCGGGCGACCTTGTTCTGGCCGAAGTAGGCCGTCGCCTGTCGCCTCAAGTGCGCGACGGTGACCTGGTGGCCCGCGTGGGTGGCGACGAGTTCGGAGTACTGCTCCGGCGCGCCGACCGCGGGACCGCGTCGGCGATCGCCGAGCGCATCGTGCGGGAACTCGGCTCCGCGTTTCACGTCAAGGGCGAGACCGCTCAGATTGGTGCCAGCATCGGAGTCTCCTGCTCCGATGGCTCCCACGACCCTCGTGAGCTGCTCAGCGCCGCCGACGACGCCCTTTACGCTGCCAAACGTACAGGACGTGGTCGATGGAAGCTTGCCGCCTAACCTCCAAGCCAGTGCACGCGCCACGACTGGCAGGACTGGGCGTTGCCCTTGCGCCGGATTTATATTCGGACGCGAGATTACTGCAGAACGTCAGGTCGGCAGCCACTATGTTCGATCAACCCTGCCGTGTCATTCATCCATTGCTGACCGATCCTGCCTTTAGGGGAGCGACCTCGAGCGTTTCGTTCCTTCAAAGGTCAGCTATATCACCTCAGCTCCTTCAAAGCTGTCGGTCAGCAAACGGCCAGGGAAGGTCATTAAGCGGCCGTGCTACAATGCGCCCGAAATCGGTCCTTCACTCGTGAATACCTTTTCCTTGTAAGCCGCCTTTTGTTACGTTTGCACGAGAGTAGCGAAGATCGCCGACGCGGTCCGGGCCGCTTGTGCCGGACGTGACCGGCATGCCACGCGCCACGCGGGCAATCGAACTGTCAGTGAATGGCGGCAAAACGACGTGGAGAGCTGTCCGACATGACCTGGAGGATCGGCGATATCGTTGCGATATGTCGATCTTCGCGACCTGCAGGGTGGGGATCTGATTTGCACGGAACGCCAGCGGGCGCCGGTTCGATAGGATCAGGCGATACCGATAGCTGCACCATCGCCGGTGTACCACGGCTTCAAATTCAGCTTTCCTTACCCCCGGGTCGCGCTCGACCTCGTCCGTAGCAAGCCGCTATGACCAAGATAACGGCGACTTGGCCCGACATTTCGGGTTTCGACATTAATCCTCTTGTTTTCCAAATAACGCCTGCCGCGCCTTTCTATCCAGTTTCTCTGGTTTCCCGGCAAACTCTTTCAGCAACGCCACACCTCGCTGAACCGCAGGGCGCTCACCCATCTTGTCCTGCCACCGCTGCACCGCCGGATAATCGTATATGTCGATCGCGAGATGTTCAAAGATCATCGACCAGGAATAGCAGGCCATGTCAGCGATGGAATAGTCGCCGGCAATCCAGTCACGATCGGCCAGCCTGTGATCCAGAACCCCGAAAAGTCTTCTAACCTCGGACATGTAACGATTGATCGCATAGGGCAGTTTATCCGGAGCATAATAGCTGAAATGGAACGCCTGTCCGCTCATCGGACCGAGCCCCGCCATCTGCCACATCACCCACTGCGCAGTGTCATATCGCTCATAAACTTGCGTCGGCCAGAATCGGCCGCTTTTCTCTGCGAGATACATCAGGATCGCGCCCGATTCGAAGATAGATACGGGGCCGCCTGCCACGTCATGATCGACAATCGCCGGCATTTTGCCGTTAGGGCTTAGTTTAACAAAATCTGGTGCGGATTGCTCGCCGTTCCGAATATCGACCGGAATGACGTTATAGGGAAGCCCGATCTCTTCCAGCATGATCGATACTTTGTAGGCATTGGGCGTCGGCCAGGCATAGAGATCGAGCATGAAATTCTCCTGTGCTTCGATTAGAAGTTCATCGGCAGTTTCAGGTGTTTGCGATAAATGCGGTCGCGATGGGCAAAGAGCGCGTCCCCACCGATAGCTCTCAGCTTTGGATCGGTATAGTTGACGCGCATAGGTTCCGGCATATTGGGGCAGAGTTCGGGAGGAAGTGGATCGATCGCACCGGCAAATGTCGCCCAGTATATATCCAGTGCCGAAAGCCTGTCACCGGTCAGGAACGAAACGCCCCGGCTTTGCTGCGTTTGCAGTTGGTCGCGCAGGGCTTCGACGATCCCCACCATCTGTGCATTTGCGCTCTCGATGAGAGTGGCATCGTAACCGTATTTTGCCGCCAGTTTCGGGGCGAGCGCGCGCGAAAATTCGTCGACATCATCGCTCAGCAGCGTTGCATGAGTGACACGCATACGCAGGTTCCAGCCAAAACCGTTTTCGCCAGCCAGTTCGTTGCAAAGCCCGAACATCAGTAGACGATCCGCCAGTCTTTCGGGGATCAAACGGGGTGCCGGAGCAAGGCGTTCAGCCAGATAGAGTTGCTCTATCCACGTCGAGCGCGGTCTCTCGTTTTCCCATACTGCAACCGGCCCGGAAGTTTGCGCGGTCCACGCCTGCAAGGCCGCGTTTTCTCCGCCGACCGTTTGTTCGACGAGCGCATAGGCGAGGCCCTTGGCATCGAATATCGACTTGGCCGCTTCGCTCCATAATCCCGGGACATGGGCCGTCACGACAAGGCGCAAACCCGCCATCGTACGGGCTTCCTCGACGCTGTAATATCGTGCCACATCTGCTCTCCCGCGTCATCAGTGCAAAGGGTGAAATACACATCACATTCGTGGAATGCCGATGAATTGCAGCGGAGCACCAAGGCTTGCTCGATAAGAAATCGGCCGTTTCCCATCTAAGTCGACAATGCCATAATGTTCGCCGAGCTCGGCACCGATGACGGCTTTGCCGTTATGGTTCTGCAGATCAGGATCGCGGGCTAAGGCTTCCAGAATGAAGCCGGTGAACTCAGGAAGTTCCCAAAAGGGCAATTGAGCCCGCAAATCCTCGGGGATATATTCGACGGGCATCGCTTTGACGGCATCGGTCATGATGAATCCGGGCCAATAAGACACGGCGGTCACCCCATAGGGGGCGAGATCGATGCCCATGTCGGCGGTCATTTTGTCAGTCCCGGCTTTGGCGGCTCCGTAGGCAGGCCCATGGAAATAGGAAACAGCGCCATAAAACGAGATATTCGCAATCAACCCCCGGCCTGTGGCGGTCATCATCAAGGCCGCATAATAGGCGGAAATATAACTGGACCGTAGGCCGACGGTGATCATGTCGGCAAGGCCAAGTGGTTTCTCCCAGAAACCGCCGGGTGCGATCAACGCCATCGCATCGACCGCCGTCGCATTATTGACAAGCAGGTCCAGCCTGTTCCCGGTTTCACCGGCGATGCGCGCAAACAGCGCCTTGACCTGATCATCGTCGGCATGGTCGCAAACAATTGCGCGCCCTTCGCCCCCCGCTGCTTCGATCTCGAGAACCACTTCGTCGAGGCTCTCCGCACTGCGGGCAGTCACATAAACGATTGCCCCTTTCGCGGCCAAACCGCGTGCGGTGCCGCGACCAAGACCACGACTGGCACCCGTGACGAGTGAAATGAACTGGCCAGGCATAAAATGACTCCATTGACATAGGTTTGAGATGAGCCCGATCCGCAGTTCCGGCCCAGCGTTTCGCGACAGGATTATTGTTCGAGAGGGTTGTCGGTATAAGCCTGTTGCATCTTGCCCCAGCCCAGCTCGTAGGGCGACGTCGCTGCCGTCTCGAACCGCAGCGTCTTGAACTTCCATCCGTCCCCCGTGCGGACATATGTTTCGTGATAAAGGCCGAGGTTCCACAGCGCCTGCCTGTCAGGCATCGTCATTGTGACAAGGGCATGCCAATGCCCCGTGGCATGATCTCCATCGACCTCGATGATCGGGTTCGTCACATAGTGGACAATAAACGGGACAATCTGGAAAGCGTCGAACAGCTCCTTGATCGCCTGCCGCCCCACCGCATAGCCTGTGGTCGGCCTACCGTCCCAAATCCCGTCCTCGACGAACATATTCGCAACGGCCTGCGGATTGGTATGGGTCGGGCCTTTCCAGCCCCCGTCGTTCAGATTTACATAGCGCGCCTTCAGCTTGATGATTTCTTCCCGATCCTCAAGGATCCGCAAGCGTTCCTCAATCGTCCTTTGCATCCTAGCCTCCTTGATTGTGACATGCGTAACCCATCGTCGGCGTCGTCTGCCCAGCTTCTTGCTTCCGTGACTTAGGCAAACCGAAAGCATACAACCCTGCCCGCGGACAGGAGGTTGTTTCACGCTGGCAGGCGCAGAAACATCGCGCGCGGTAGCGCGAACGCTTTAGCTTGCCGGATTTATTGCCCTACTTTGGCAGGTTAGATAGCAGATGCCCGTGAGATGCAGGAGATGCCGCGGATCGATACGGCCGGATGCAAGCGAGAGATTGAGGCCGCGATGCTGGGAAGCTATGACTATATCATAGTTCGGGGTCAGCCGATTGCGTGCTCGCGGGCAGGCTTTCATCGGCTCCGGCGACGATCATATTGCTGGCGGAGAGTAGGCCGGACGACAGGTGTTGCCCGGCGGCAACAAACCCCCTGAAACGTGGCTAAAAGGGACGGCGGGTCGGTGGCTCGAGTCGATCAACGGCATGGTCTATGTTCGCGGCGCCCCAACGGATTACAATATCTCGATCGCCGCTGTCGCTTCACGGCTTCACCTCTCTGGTCGAGTCTGACACGCTCGTGAACGGACCGGCGTGGCAGGCTTCGGTAGGGGACATGGTGCCGCCTGCCGCACTGCCTGCGGCGATTGCGCTTCAACAGCTTGGCTTCAATATCGCGCGCAGTGCCCGCGAAGGAAAGATCACAGCCACGAACAAGTCGTTCGAGGACGACTGGATCTCCGCCATCACGGTTCGAGACGCAAGCTGACCAGAATTCGGGAGTAGGTCGATACGCAGGCATTGGCGCGGGCCGCGGCGACGTTGGAGCCCGGCAACGCGGGAGATTCGCCCCAGGCCGCAGCGATGTGCGTGCTTCATAAAAGCGCACGCCGTGCGCTCGTCGCAGGAACCGTCTCCAGGAAGCTCCAATCTACATCAACGCACGTAATCCGCGTCGATCCACTTCGCACGCGTCGATGCGGGCTCCACCGTCATCGACGTTTACCCCGGCGATGGCGACTGGGGGTTAGGATGTTCGAGATGAGCACCGGATGTAGACAAAACCGGGACGCAGACCTCCGATGATTGCTCAGCACCGCGGATGACAGCCTTCAGCAGCTCTCTCGCCCGATCGGACGACCGTCGAGGCGCTGGTCGCTTGGCCATAAATCCTCGTTTGGCCACAAGTGGTACGCTTAAGTATTCGCCGATTGGTCTGAAAACAGCGAATCAACGATACGAATTGGCTTTCAGCGCGGCCTGCTCGTGCCAGTATCCCCATACGTCACGATCCGCTCTGTGAAGCATGCCGCCGGCGAGGCGCTCCGCAATCTGTAACAGTATAGCGTCCCGTTTCTCGCGAGCGGTGCTCAGCATAAATATCTGTTGGGCCAGGTTTTTCCCCAAGTATTCGCCACAAGCACTGTTGCCCGCATCGACACCACCTGCACCCAGATGTAAATTGATGCTGTCGGTCCAGCCTCGGTGGCGTCAGGCGGGTTTACGCTGACGAAAACGTCTGTTGAAACGGCTCTTTGCATCGCGCTCCCATTGCCGGTGCTTGTTTTTGGCACAGTCTGACTTCCGCGCCCCCGAATTTGCAAGTTATCCAAGCGCCAAGATCGCTGGCCGCTGGTTGTTTATGACGTGAGCCAGCAGATGCCACACTCAGCACGGGAGTCCTCCCGACGCAGGCCTGCTTCGCTTTCAAGGCAGTGGGCAGGAACCCACTTCGGGTTCGCTGCTTTCGGCGTGGGCTGTACTCCCTCGGGGTAACCTAGGGCGAGCGCTTCCGCATTCGCGGACGAAAAGATCTTGGTAGACACCCATTATTAAACAATTGTGTGTTTGACATGCTTTTGATGAGTTCAAAACGTCGGCGCCGGAGGACTCTAATTTTGCGCTTTGCTCTACACACTTACATCGAAAGCTTTGGTATCAAGAATTTCTCGATAACCGGTAATCGAGTGCGCATTGGCTCACGTCTTTGGCAGGCTGACGAGTGCCGCTGCGGCGTTGAAGAGTGCGAAGGTTGGGAGATGACACCGATCCGGGCAGAGGCAAAACCAGACCGAGTACTTACCGCAGCCCCGCCGGTCGCGCGCAGCGCCCGCCAAGGCTTTGACGTTGTAGGCGAGACTATGGGCATCGACGGGCCCACGGCTGCTGACGGAGACTTGCTAAAGTCCAAACTGGACCAATCTCGCGCTTTCAGTACGAAAATGATTGACGCCGCACCACCGCAGGGATGCGTCGAAGCAACGGGTTGGCCGCTGGGCTGTTAAGGCGGGCCCTCGCTCACCATACCCACCCCGGCGGGGGCCAACCGAATTCCGGCTCATGTAATTCGTGGTGGCTGTTGGCGCATAGGGCCGGTCATAAGTACCGCCCAACTTGAGCGCACATGATGCAGCCGCCATTGTCGTCGAATATGGCGGGGTCCCCGCAATCGTCGCAGACATCTGATTCTTTTGCGTTCGTACGTGCGGCGATGTTGCTCTTGACGGCTCGAAGAGGCGCGAGAAAGGCGGTCCTTAGCAAGGATAGTATCTGCATGTCTTGGATTCCCCCCGTAGTTGGTCGGAGCTACGCGCGTCTGCTAAGCGAAATCAACGATTGATTTACCGGCGAGCCGATTTTAGGGCCAGCCCTGCTGATCACGCCACAGTGAGCTTGGGCAGGACCACTCGTGATGCTGAGTGACGACGAACACGGGTAACGCTCGCCGCCACGTAGCTCACTTATCAGGTTCAGGCATTGATGCCTACAAGGACGGCCCCCGTTTCGCTACGCCCAAGCCCAGGGTGCCGGCAGTGAGCCTGCAGAGCGCCTCAGGCCCGTAATCGCGAAACCTTCCACAAGCATTTCTGAACGTCTCGGCTTGTGATGTTCCGTGAGCCCGAACGAAATCAGGAGCAGTGCGTTCATTGCCCCGAGCAATGCTGCTGAGTCATCGCGACCCCCGCCGCCCCCCGCCGCCCATAGACTCAAATGGGATGCACGAACGCCGCACGATGCTGTAAAGGCGTAAGTTGAGGAAGCCCGGCTAATCGCTGACGGGTCAATTTGACTGGCATTTCCACAAAGACGCCGCTGAACGCAAAGTGCGTCACCTGATAAATGTTGCTCGGCGTTTCTAACCTGATTGCGGTCAAACCTCGGGTCGATACCACCCGCGTTACCGGCGCAAAGCCAGCCGCCGAGCGATGCCGGCTGCGGTCCGACTGCGGGTGAAGCGCCTCGACGATCAATTCGCATACCTCACTTCGGCGGCTTGGTAGGTTTGTAGAAAGCACGACCGTTTCGTTGGCCGCCCGTCTGCAATCCGGTGGCCTCGAGCATCGCGGCATGCTGCGCCACCACATTGTCTAAATTGAACATCGCAGCAGCCTTGCGCCGCACGTCGTGATGCGCGTTAGATCGATCCTGCTGCGCGAATGCCGACATGGCGGCGGCTAGCGCATCGATGTCGCCAACAGGGACGATCCAGCCTTTCTCTGGACTGTCGATCAGATCGCGCGGACCAAAATCGCAGTCTGTGGCAATCACAGGAAGCCCCGCGCTCATCGCCTCCACGATGGCCACTCCGAAGCCTTCCCATCGCGAAGCGCTGACAAAGCAGTCGGCGCTCGCCAGCTCTGCTTCCGGATTGGAAATCTTGCCGGCGAGCAGGACATGGTCGCGGATGCCGAGTCGGTCGATCTGCGCGTCGAGGGCCCCGAATTCCTGGCCGTCACCGACGATGACGAGCCTGGCACCGTGACACGTCGCGAGGACCTTTGCGAAGGCGTCGATCAAAATGTCGTGCCCCTTTTGTCGCGCGAGGCGGCCGATCGAGATGAAGGAGACGAGACCTTCCTTGGCGATCGCGCGCGGCGAGGGCTGGAACTGGCGGACTGGGTTTGGCAGATATTCGACCAGCCCGGGTTCCCCGACGCGGCTGTCGATATAGCTGGCGAGGCTAGGCGATACAGCGATCACCTTGTCCATGCGCCGGACGATGGTGCCGAACAGGGAAAAGGCCATGCGGGCGCGGAGCGAACCGGTGCCTTCGACTTTCGGATTGCCATGAAAGTGCATGATAAACCGCGCACGCCCTCCGCCCAGACGATGCGACAGCCAAAGTAGCGCCGCTGGTTCGAACTGCGCTACGACTACCACGTCATAGTTTTTCTTGCGAAGCCATCGCGCCACGCGAAAGCCGAAGGATCGCAGCTGCTCCACCCTTTCCCAGATAACTTTATACGGAAGGTCGCCCGACAATTCGGGATAGCGGTGACAATAAAGCACCGTGACGTCCAGCTGTCCGGGATATTGTACTGCCAAGCCACTCGCCAGGTCATGGACCACTCGCTCCATTCCGGCAAAATGATGCGAAGGCGGCACGACATATAGAATTTTCATGGCAGTGCCCCCTTCGGTATTATCTGGCGGACATCGACTGCCGACACAACTGCGATAATGTCCGGTCGGTGTGTGGACCAGCCTTTCGAATGGCCTATCGAGGTAAAAGTTGGGTCAACGCTGACTTTTCGCTACTCTCGTGCCAGGGCTGAATCCAGTAACATAAGGTGCTTTGTTAACCGACTTATATTCATAGTGTATCGAAGTTTGCAATTGGTGATAGTTATGCAGTGCTTCAAGAGCGTAGGCTAATTAGCGAGTTAGGAACCTAGATGAAAAGGATTTACGAGCAGGCCATTTACGCAGATAACAATCCGACGTGGCACGAAGAAGATTCGCCATGGAAGGCAGGTCATATTCGCAAAATCCTCGAGGACCACAATATTCCTCATCGTAGGATCTGCGAAATTGGCTGTGGCGTAGGTGGTATATTACTCAACCTCGAGCAGAGCCTTCCCGATACGGATTTGACCGGCTACGAAATATCCCCTTATGCTTTCGGCAAGGCGAAGGAGCGTGAAACCGAGCGGACCAAATTTGTTTTCGGCGATGCGACCTTAGTGAAGGACGATGAGTTCGACGTCACCCTGGTGATCGACGTGATTGAGCATGTCGAAGACTATATAGCTTTTCTGAAGAACATCAAGACTATCGGGAAGTATAAGGTTTTTCATATCCCGCTTGATCTATCCGTTCAATCCGTATTCAGGATTTCGCCCATCATGGGACAGCGCGAAAGCGTCGGGCATATCCATTATTTCTGCAAGGATACGGCTTTGGCCACTCTACGGGATTGTGGATACAAGATTATCGATTACCGCTACACGGCAAGTCGACTAGAATTGCCTAATCAAACAATCTCGAGCCAAATGATGCGTCTGCCGCGCCGACTGCTCTATGCTCTATCGAGAGATTTCGCAGTGCGACTGGTGGGGGGCTACTCCCTCTTGGTATTGGTTGAGTAGCGGGAAAAGCTTCTGCGCCGCACCGGCTGCCAGTATGGGCGCGTCATTCGCACGCCGCCTTCCGATACTTCTTCCTGTACATCTTTCGCAATGTGCGGAGCGTGTGGGCTGCTTCCAACAACATCAGGAAGCCACGGCCTAGCCTGGGGTAGCGCTGGATTATTGCGCCTTCGCGCCATAGGCTGGAACGGATGGGCTTGGTGCCGGGAAACTGGTGGACCGCCTCAGTTCGGCCAAAATCCCGGCTCCTCGGCGGCAGGCTCAGCAGCGACACGTCCGCGCGCCGGGGCCAGATCACGAGACGGCGCAGCTGCCACCACCCCTCCTCGGCCCGCATCCCGACATGCGGCAAATCTTTGCTGGACAGATCGTCTATATAGGAAAGGATGCCGGTAAATAAGCCCGGCACATTGGAGGAAATTCTGTCCTGCCAGCCTGGAACCTGTAGATTCGCCAATGGTATCGAGGCTCCGTTAAACGTCCGCACACTCTCCAGATCGGGCTCGAGCGCGGATTCGATCAGTTGCCAGAAACGTAGCACCGTTGTTCGAGCGTTCCAGGCCATATAGCCGTCGCGCTCGACGCTGATGCCGACGGTCCCATCGAAATGTGGCGTCGCGAAACCCTTGTAATTACTGCGGGCGAACTGCGCGGACATCCACTGCTTGTCCGGCATCCCGGCGCGCAGCAGGCGCAAGGTGCTGCCGTACAGGCCCGTGTCGGACAGAATGATGCGCGGACAGCCATGCGAAACGGCCTCGACGTGGCGAGCGAAGGCGGCGTTTAGGCGCGACGTCGTCGCATGCATGCGCGCGACGCCCAGCGCGTCTTCCTGCAACAGGGCAACGAACATCTTCGGATCGAACGGCTGGTCCCATGCGCTCCCCAGTTCCGCCACCGGTTCCTGGGTAAGGGCAACGGCGACCTCCCGCATCGTCTGCCCGTCGAATTCCCGGCTCAGTTCCTCGACGAGCGCCGGACCGGGTGATGCGATCGATGTGCGCGCGGCGACCAGTCGCGAAATCATTATGTCGTCATAGGGCAACGGCGCCTGCAGTCCCGTAGCAGCCAAAAAGCGTTCGTAGATCACCCGCAGCCGGAGCCCGCCCCTTGCGCAGAACAGCAGGCAGGCATCGTCGCGCTCCGGAAGTGAGAACTGGAAAAGCCAGAGACGTTGCGCGTATTCCGCAAAAATCGGCCCCAGCACGTCGCGGCCGATGGATTCCGCCGACCGCTCACCGGTTATCGTGGCTGTATTGCTCAAGACGTTTGCCAATCGCTTTGCCATCGTTAGCGCTGGGGCATGCGATGGCGGAGACGGGCATGCGCCCCATTCAGACGTCGGTACATCATTACCATCCGGGGCGGCGTGATGCGGTGTGCGTGCAATCCTGCGCGACGTGACATCCGCTCATCGGCAAGCTCGTCGTCGCCAATGTGGAAGAATGTCTCGGCCGGCATGCGCTCCGCGGCGATTACCATCGGAAAGATTGCCCCGCTGCGCTTGGTCGCATTACAATCCGAGCTCGTGTACACCGTAGCGACGGGATTATCGGGTGCGACGCCGTCGAGCAGTGCACGAATGGTCGGAGCATCGTGCCAGGTATCGCTGATCGCAATGACCTTGATCCCTTCGGCGGCCCGATCCGTTAGCCAGCTTAGCAGCGGCAGGTTCGGTGTCAGCTGCGTCTGTTCGACGGCAACCTCCGCACGGGCAAGGACGGCCGCTTCGGGGGCCCCCAGACCCAGCAAGGTGGCCGTTGCTTCCATCATACGCGTGAACTGAACTTCGCCGGTGGGGTGGATCATGTCGAGGGCCCGATAGGCATAATGCTGGACATCGACCCTGGTACGCCAGATCGCATCGGCATCGAGGCGAACGCCGCATCTCTCCTCCAGCATGCTGGCGGCACGGCGGGCGATCAGTTTCACGCGGCTAGATTCTGAGATATGGTTTCGGTTCAGCAGGGTGTCAAAGACGTCGCACGAAATGATCCGGGGGTCAGCGCGTACGATTCGCTTCCAGGCAGCGTCGAGTTTCTTGTTCATCTACGCCGGCTCAAGACAGGCGGAATGGGCGGCACGGGCATGACCGCCAGCCGCTAGCGGAGGTCGGCATCACCGAAGCGACTCAGCATAAACGTCCACTGTCTGCCTTGACATGCGTCGCACCGTCATATCCTCCAGGTCCTGGCGAGCCGCATGGGACAGGGTCGCGCGAAGTTCGTCATCCGACAGGATGCGGACGACCGCTCGTGCGATGGCATCAGGATCCGCCGGAGGGACGAGCAGGCCGGCGCGACCATCATTCAGCGCGGCGGGGATACCGTCCACGGACGTGGCTATGATGGGGTTGCCCATCTCGCGCGCTTCGAAGATCACCAGGGGACACGGATCGCGCAGGGAGGCGAGCACGAACACGTCGGCGGTCGCCAGAATGTCGCGCGGATCGGCGCGGTAGCCCATGAAATGGATATGGTCAGCGCTGGCAGTCTTACGGGCTTGCGCTTCGAACGCTTCCCCTTCCGGCCCACCACCGACCACATAGAGGTGCGCCTCGGGAAAGCTGAGCCGCGCTGCGTCGAACCCATCGATCAGATGGGCAACGCCCTTGCGAGAATGCAGTCCACATACGGTCACGACGGCCGGGTGCTGGAGCAGTTCCGGCGTGTTGG
The DNA here is from genome assembly GCA_028289885.1 of Sphingomonadales bacterium. Classification (GTDB taxonomy): domain Bacteria; phylum Pseudomonadota; class Alphaproteobacteria; order Sphingomonadales; family Sphingomonadaceae; genus Sphingomonas_O. The sequence goes on along the minus strand of JAQGKX010000104.1, from coordinate 27,224 downwards.
TATAGGCAGGGCGACGCGCCCCCCCGATCGTCCCGTTCGTCACCGTGCGCAGCTGTTTCGCCGGCACGCCCCTTTGCTCCATGTCACAGTTGACTGCATCGCTGACCGCGATGACGAGGTCACCCACGCGCATCAATGACGCCTGGCGGTCGAACGAGTTGTGGACAGTCGTAATCAGCCTATATCCTACCAGCCACTTGACCATTCGGGCGGCAAGCGCCGCATAGACCATGTGCGCATTGACGATGTCCGGCCTGATGCGGAAGACCGCCCACAGGAACCGCCATGCCATGATCGGCAGGCGAAAAGTACCGGAAGGATCGCCGAGTGTGAGGATTTTGACGCCGTGTTGGGCGAGCAGGTCGTCGAAGTCTCCGTAGCCGCTTACGAAATATACGTCATGGCCATCACGTACCTGTTCACATGCGAGATCGACCGCAACCGCGACATGACCGTTCCCGTTGCAGCTATGGTTCAGGTACTGGACAATTATCATCGGCAACCCCGCCATTTCGGATGTATACTAGTTAGATAGAAGCCGTAAGGGCGCGATCAAATGTGTCCTGCTTACCGGGCGAAGCGGTCGGCTGCATTGGAATTCTTGGTTCACGTCACTTGCCCCCGATCGCACTTCGACCTTTTGAAGGTTTCAGAGCATAGGCCCTAACATAATCGACATACATTATGGATGGATTTCTCATCCCTGCGATTGGCCAGCCACCGCCTGCGCCGAGATCAAGCATCAGGAACATCGGTTTTAGATATTCGGGCCGACTTGGTTCGCGTGCGACCTCCCGTCGATCGAGGTAGAAGATCACGTCTTGGCTATCAATCGAGACGCCATAAGTATGGAAGGCCTTCTCCAGCGACGCGCGGGGCACTTCGATCTTGTAAGAGGTGCCGGAAATCGACTTGCCCTGCTGCCACACATGCGTCGTCGCGCGATAGAGATCGGGAAACTGGCCATAATATTCCAGAACGTCGATTTCCGGAGTGGGGATTCCGCCGGTGGAATTAGATCCCAGCCAGAAGGCGGGCCACACGCCGGGCCCGCCAGGAAGCTTGGCCCGAGCCTCGAAATAGCCGCCGGACTGGAGAAACCCTCGCGAGAACTGGTCGCCGGACGACAGCAATCCGGATTCCCAGCGCTGGTCGCGCATCCGCATTTCTATTTCCAGGATACCCTTGATGATCCTGAAGGGCTTGTCCTTTTGCGGATCGATGAAGGCAGCATCGCCGAAATCACCGTTCCATGGCGTGTGGGCAATCCAGCGCGTTCCGCTCCCCCTGGACGATACGTCCAGCGTATCGAATGGTTCGTCGAAGGTCAGTGTGTAGCGGGAAAGATCAATGCGCGACGGGGCCGCCGATGGCGAGTGGCTCCATGCCGCGACGCCTGCGACCGCACATATCACAGCGATGCATCCGATAAATTTGCCGGTCATAAGGGGATTATCCTTCCGAGTGATCGCGAGTCGTCCTTGCAGTCGATGTTATGCCGAACACAGGATGAAACGCCGAAAAGAAGCAATCTGCCATGCTGTGCTCGATGCGAGCCGTCCAGTCCTTCTGCTCAGGGCGCAAGGTCAGGATTTTGCGCCGGTACGTTCGGTCTTTGCAACCCTCCCGTCGGGTATACGATCAAGGAAGCTCTGCCCGACTGCCGAGCAAAGCCCGGACGAGATTCAGTTAGATTATTGCGATCTGGACCGCCTCGGGTGAGTCACCCGCACTTTGCCGCACCAGAGACATCGCGCGACGATCGTGCGAGGCTTTGCCGTCGCCGGCTTTCGAAGCCACCGGTGAATATCAAGGCGACATAGAAAGCCCAACAAACATCGATCCTCAATGGCACCAAACGAGCCAACCTCAACAGCCGAACATTGTCAATCGGCGTTCTGATATTTCCTCGTTTAAGCCCGATTTGAGTGAGCGTTTTCGCGCTTCATCTTACGCACCGGTTTGGGTTCCAGTTCTGCTGTCCCTATAGACATAAATCAATGAACCCGTTGACCACGATCAGCCTGCTGCGCGGTGATCGAGAGGCCGTCACCGCGATCATCTCCGTTCAAAAAGCCTAAATTTCCACTGGGATGAACAATAATGAGCGCGTCAGCAACGATAAGGCAGACTGCGGGCGATAACCCGCCGATTGTCGCTCCTCCCGATCCTGCTCGTTGAATTGACCGCAACCAAGTTGAGCAAAACTTCATATCCGGTCAATGTTGTCAACGCCTCACACCATTGAGTGTCTTGAAATGGAACAACACATCGTCCAGACTGTTGAATACGAAAAATAAAAAAGTTGGAGAGATCATGAAAACTCACCGCGTAACAACGGTTCGCATCTGTAACCATCGCATCAGGAGCATGCCGCGCTTTACTAAATTGTCGATGCCTGAAGGCGAGACCCTGACGTCAGGTTCCGCATCGATTGAAGCACCTCGCGGCATTTTCATTGCGCTTGCGCTGTCCACCATGTTGTGGATGGCGGTCATTGCAGCGATCAGCCTCTAGACAGCTTTCGAAGTTCGACGATATGCCCTGCGTGACCATGGAACCGGCCGGGCCGAAGACCTGGCATGTGCGTGGATCGATCAGTACGACCCCCGCTGAAAGAGCACCGCCGGCAAGGTAAGCACCAAGATACGCAGATATAGCTTCAACGATTGGGACCGGGCAAACGCCACATCGAGCGCGACCCGGCGCCGATAGCTGACGTCGTTGCGACCGCTTATCTGCCACAGGCCGCTAATGCCCGGTCGCGTAGACATGTAATCGGCGATATAGCGACCGTACCGGGGCACCTCGGCCTGTACAATTGGACGCGGACCTATGAGGCTCATGTCGCCGCAGATGACGTTCCAAAGCTGCGGTAGTTCGTCGAGGCTCGATCTGCGCATGAAGCGGCCAATTCTGGTAATGCGGGGATCGTTGGCTAACTTGCGATCGCGCTCCCATTCGGCGCGCGCGATGGTGTCAGACTGCAACAACTGGATCAGGCGCTCTTCGGCATTGATCACCATCGTGCGGAACTTAAAGCAATGGAAGCTGCGCCCGTTCTTGCCAACTCTGGTATGTCCGAAGAAGATCGGACCGGGGTCGCCGAGCCAGGTCATTATCGCCAAGGCAAGCATCACGGGTAGCATGAACAGCAAGGCGCATCCGGCGAAGGTCACGTCGAGGCCACGGATTATTGCCAAGCTGATTCCGACTGACACCACGGGTTTATCACGCCGCCCGAGTTTGACGGCCTTATCCAATACTGCAAGTTCCTGAGCGCTCACGTGCATGCCTCACACCAATAGATGCACAGCCAATCGACTCGAAAGACTTGGCAAGCTTGATTGTACGGATACTCTAAATTACACACGTTACAAAATGATTTATGGAAGCGAAATTAGGCATTTATGGGTGGTTCGCGCGAACTGCCAATTGGTAAAAATGTTCCGCTGTCACGCCGGCGTATATGAGAAGGCGGAGTAGCGGCATGGTCGCTCAAGCATTCGGCACCGTGCGACTTGGGCAACTCTTAGCCTGCGGTCATATCGCGAACATAGCGTGCGCCGCAAGAATGCACGCATTGAGATAAGCAGGCGTGATTGTCTGTGTCGCAGGCACAAGGCCCAGCGTTAATGGTATCTTTACCGCCTTTCGTTTAGCTGTAGTTACCTAAGCAGGATTCAACTTATGGCACTCACGGCACAGCTTCTTCGAGACGACCGCCGGGCGGAACGCAAGGAACTCCATGTTGCCGGGACTTTGCGGCACGTCGGCAACATACCGATCGACGTGGTCGTCGAAGATTTGTCGGCGACCGGCTTCCGCATGCTTACGCAAGCCAATCTGCAGCTTGGTGAAAAGGTAACGGTCGGCATTCCGGGCGTCGGCCAGCGGGCCGCCCATGTCGTCCGTCATACCGACAACGGATTCAGCTGCGAGTTCGTTGATGCGATCGATGCCCGCCTGGTCACCATGCCGTCAACCGCGCAGTCCGTCGTCGAGGCAGATTTCGGCAGGCAGCTGGACGTGGGCCTGCTGAGCGAATGGTCGCGCGCCAACCCGCCGCAGATCGAGCGCTTATCGCAAAGCCGTCGTCTCCTGATCTTCGGCGGAATAGGCGTTGCCGGATGGCTGATCATCCTGGGATTTATCACGCTGCTCTGACGCCGTCGTTCGCGCCGCGAAAAAAACGTGTCACATTGCAGCGAATGCGCGACCGACAACAGCAGTTTTATCCTTCGCCGCTTCGCACGCGACTTTGCCCTTGTTCCGCTCACCATGTTCCGACCCACAAAAATACATCGCCCTCGGAGTCGGCATGGAAAAGCTAATGTAATCGTCCTGGCATGGTGATATGGACGCGCTTGGTGGAGGGTAACTGATGCAGACGCCACTAAAGTTCAGTATCGTAATCGCAAATTATAATTATGGCCGGTTCATTTCGCGCGCGATCGACAGCGCTCTGGGTCTAGATTGGCCGGACGTGGAATTGATCGTGGTCGATGATGGCTCTACCGACCATTCACGGGAGGTGATCGAAGCTTATGGCGGGCGGATCAAATCTCTATTCCAGCCAAATGCCGGGCAGCTCGTGGCCAATAACGTCGGGTTTGCCGCGACCCACGGCGACGTGATCATATTTCTCGATGCCGACGACATATTGCTGCCGGACATGGCGCGCGCGATCGCCGCAGTATGGCGCCCGGGCGTCAGCAAAGTCCAAGCCCAAGTCCAGCGCATCGACGAGAATGAAGGTAAGATGAAGTCGATATTGCCAAGGCTGGACGGAGTGCCTTCGGCGACACAAATACGGAAATGGGCGGCGAAGTTCAACGAATACCCCAGCCCCCCGGGATCGGGCAATGCCTATGCACGATCGTTTCTCGAGCGCATATTTCCGATAGATGCAAGTCGCGACAGTTCGACCGACACGACCTGTATTGCGATGGCACCTTTCATGGGTGACGTCATCACCATCGCGCGCCCGTTGGTGTTGTACCGAATGCATGACAGCAACGATAGCAACCTTCTGGCAAGCGACACCAACTTCGGGCGCGAGGTGGAGCGCGCCGTGAAGCGGTTGAGCGCGGCCCAGGACGCCTGCGAGATGATGGGCGTTGCGTCCCCGAGGCGACTGGCCTTGTTTCGCGGGCCTCATCTGCTGCAACTGCGCGCCGTGTCTCTCCGGCTTCGGCCGACCGACCATCCGCTGACTGATGATTCTCGGCTCGCGGCGGTGGGCGATGCCATCATGATGCCGTTCCGTAGCGGGTTCGAGCCACTCTATCGACGCTTGATCATGGCGGCCTATTCGGGCGTAATCCTCATGGCACCTCTGGGTATCGCACGTGCACTAATACGCAGGCGCTTCGCCCGGTTATGATCCCGCAGCATGTCTATTGAGTAAAATTTGTGGGGATGGCCCCTAAAGGTTGAAAGTATTCGGAGTCAGTAAACTGCGACGGGCGGGCATCGGGGATGCGTACCAATGCATGATGTCTCCATTTGGCTCTGTTCATAGGAAGTGGGGGACGCATCTTGGATAACCATTCACATGATGTCTATGATGCAATAGTACTGGGAGCAGGCATCAGCGGCCTTGTTGCTTCCTCGATTCTCCTTAATGATGATTGCTTGCATATACTGATATTAGACAGTTACGGACATTTCGGTGGCAATCATATCAATGTAAATATCGGAGAATATAGCTTTGATATTGGAAGCTTTATCTTTCAGAATGACTCGCCACTGATTCGGCACTTCCCGGAATTGCTGCCCCTCTATGTCGATATCGATCCGACATGGCAGCGACTGAACCCGCAGGGTGTCGTGACCAAATACCCTTTGTCGCTGAAGGACGACTTATTTTGCGCAGGTCCGATAGAATGGGCTAGGATCGTAGCATCGGTCGTCTTTTCCCGGCTGTTCCACCGCCGTATGAAAAATGCCAAGGATTTCGCGCGCTATTGGATCGGTTCGAGATTTTTGAGGAGGTCGGGGCTCGAAAACTATATGGAGCGCTTCTATGGCCTCCCACCGGAAAAGATCGAACTTGCATTTGCAGAAAAGCGCATGTCCTGGATTTCGGAATATGCTTCGCTGAACAATCCGATGCTGAAAAAGAGTCATCGTACCCGGCAAGGTCCAATCAATCGGCAACTTGCGCGACCAAAGGAGGGGTTCCACTACCTCTATAAAGCCGCAGCGGACAAATTGGCAGGGCTTGGCGCAGACATCGCGTTGGGCACGACGGTAAGCTCGATAAAGAAAGTCGATGGCCTTTTCGAGGTTCAGTGCTCCGACCAGTGCTTGCGTGCACGTAGGGTCATCTCCACGTTCCCGCTACATACCAGCTTGGCGCTTTGCGGGATCGACCTCGGTGCTGAACTGCAATCCGTACGCTTGATAAGCCTGTTCTACAGCTTCGATGGAACGCGCGGGTTCCCCTCGTCCATCCTGTACAACTTCTCTTTCTCCGGGCCCTGGAAGCGGCTGACCATCTATTCTGACTTCTACGGCCTGGTAAAAGAGCGTCAGTATTTCGGCGTTGAGGTCAATGCCGATCACGTCGAAGGGTCGGTCGAGACTGCCGATCGCAAATTCCGGGAACATGTGGCGGCTAACAACCTGTTTGTTGGAAATCTCATTCTCGAAGGCAGCCAATTAACGTCCAACGCTTACCCGATCTACCTAGACGGTGCGACGGATCTTGCCCGGAAAGCCGTTCTCCTGCTGTCCGACTTCGGCATTGAATCGATCGGTCGACAGGGACGGTTCGATTATCAGCCGACCGCACGCGATACGACCTTGAAGGCGGAAATAGCGCTGGGCGGGGGATAATTATCCCTGTGTTCGTTGCCGTGACAGGACGCACTGCCCCGTCAGCCATCAACGCGATACAAACTTGCGGCGAAGCAAGACCAGAATGCGGTTCCAGATCAGCTCTTCGATACCCCTAGGACGACCGACGCTGATCCAGAGCAATACCAATGAGACGCAATACACCGTCAGCCCTGCAATGCTGACCAGCCAAAGATGAAGACCCAAGGTCAAGCCAGTGTCGCCTGCGAGAAGCGGCCGGGTCAGCAACAGGAACGCGGCGAGGATCAGGCCGGATGCCAAGATCCGCCAAATACCGAGAATCTGCCTGGAGATCGATTGGTTTAATATGCTTCCGGTATAGTATAATACGAAGATCGAGGTGATGATCGACGATATCGCTCGCGCTCCGATGGCGCCTGGTATGCCAAACAGCAGCGCACCGATCGCCATCAGCGGTATCTTGGATGCCGCTTCACTGGCGGTCTGGCGCAGGATCAGGTCGAAACGCCCCCTGGCCATTGCGAGCGACGGAAAGGGGGAGATGAACAAGGGCGGGATGAGCGTGAGCGATAGCCATTGCAGGGTCGGGATTGCCGCCACCCATTTGCTGCCTAGAATGAAATGCACCGCGGGATCGGCCAGCAAGCTCAACCCGAGCATCAGCGGCAATCCCAAAGCGAAGATCGAGCCGGACGCCCTGTGATAGGCCGAGCGCAAGCGATCGATGTCGTCCCCAATCAGCGAGAATGCCGAAAGCAACGGCCGGACAATCGGCTTGATCAGCGCCTGTTCCGGGAGGAACGACAGGTCGTTCGCCAATGAATAATTGCCTAGCGCCGCAGGTGTTACGAACCTTCCTAGCAGAAGGCGATCGCACTGCCAGTTCACGGCAGACAGAAATTGCGAAATCGTCGTCCAACCGACGAATCCGGAAAAGGCCGACCAGTTCCTGAGCGAGAATCGGGGCCGGTAAGGCGCGAATACGTACGACAGGATAACAACGACGAGGGGAGAAACGATAATGCCGACCATCAGCGCTCGATAGTCGTGCAGCAACCAAGCAGCCAAAGACGACGATGCCAGCGTTGCGAGCTTGTTCCCCAGATCGAGGATAAGATCGCGCCTGAAGTCGAGGCGCTTGATGAAGAACGACATGCGAGGGCTGATCATCCCCCGCAGCACCGGAGCGCAACTCAGGATGCCGATCAACGATGCGAGCCGCGGATCGTGATAGAAACTCGCAAAGGGAATGGCGAGTATCCACAGCACCAGCGCAAGAGCCAGCCCGCGTAAGGCGCTCAACGTGAAGGCGGTGTCGATATGCCCATCGGTCACGAGAGGCATGCTGACGAGAACCTGGGACACCGGTAATTCGAAGATTGCCTCAATCATCAGAACCAGGGTCATGGCGATTGCGATGATGCCGAAGTCCGTTGGCGACAGGAGTTTGGCAAGTATCAAGAGACTGAGGAAATCGACTCCTTTGCTGGCCAGCCTGACCAATATCAGCCAGGCGGCACTCCTCGTCGTCCTTCTGGTCAACTCAGCACTGTCACGGAGTTTTGGTTGATCAGGAGTCATTGCTCTTTGAACTTTCAGACTTGCGAAAAGATTTAAGACATTCCCCTTCGATGTTTGTCGCCATCACAGGTTGCGCTGGGCGTTAAAAATTGTGTCCATCAGCCCCTCGTAGAGATTACCTCTGATGAAAACAGTAGAAAACGACAACGCCTGTCCTGTACGTACCGGTCAAGGGTGGGCCGGTCCCGCGACGACGAACGATCGAAAGAAGGCGTATTGTGCCGGTGACGTTCGGGATGGACTTGTACCGGTTCCTGCCGGCCACCTACGCAAGCCACCTTGGCTTCAAACAAGAGCGGGCTGAGTTGCCCGCTGATCCAGGCAAGGCCTTATGGCGACGATCTCGCGCAGGCCGAGCGAGCCGGTTTGTCGGGCCGACCAGCGCCAGCAGAGCAGGACGACCAGGATCACGCGGCATGCGGTTGGCGCGCAACTGGGCGTCAGCCAGTCGAACGCTCCCCGCGTCAAGCGAGAGGCATCAGACGCAGAAGCTACGAAGCGCTCACTTCCTTGTCGAGCGGACTGGCACGGCGGCTCTCACAGAATTGCCATGAGATTAAAAATAGCGTTCGCTGATCCTGATCGTATCGCCGGGCAGCACATAGCTCGGGCGACCGCGGAGATCGACGCTATGTTCCTCGGGTTCGTTGGCGCGGCGCACGATGGCGTAGCGCCTGTTGGCCCGGTACGAATAGCCGCCGGCCGCAGCGACCGCCTGTTCGATCGTGAGATTGACTGAGTAGGGAAATCCCCCCGGCTTGTTAACCTCGCCCAGAATATAATAAGGCCGGTAATTCAGCACCTCGACGCTAACGCGAGGATCTTTGACATAGCCTCGGGCGAGCTTGGCGGTAATCGCGTCGGCCAGCTTCTCGACCGGGCCGTTCGCGGCGGGGATGTCGCCGATCAGCGGGAAGGCGACATTGCCCGCGCTGTTGATGGCATATTCGCCCGTCAGCGCCGGCTCGCTATAGACTGTGATGCGCAGCTTGTCCCCCGCCGACAGTGCATAGCTGGTCGCTAGCATCCCGCTGTCGGCGAGTGGCGAAGGTGTTCCCGCGCATCCCGAAAGCGCAACCATGACGAGCGCCAAAAGCGCCAGAGTCGACTTTACCATCTGATCACCACCCTTTTAATTATTTACAATCTGCCATGATCTTCCGCTTCTCGCCACATAAATCGTAGTGCGGCCTGTGCCATAATCTCACAGCGGTAATGCATAACGCCCGAGTACAGCGGCTCTCAGACAGGGCTACCGACATCATCGGGAAACTCCTCCGGTCGAGGCGGGATCGGCGGAGTGCTTCGGATTCGGTCAGGGCAAGCGACCGGCCCTGCCCGCTCCAGCAGGGCGCCATAGGCATAAATATCGGGAAACGGGAAGCAGCAGGATGCTGACAAGCGGGCCTTTGCGGGTCTACACTGTTGCCGTGCAGCAGGGCATGACGTACGCGTCTGGTAAACCATAAAAATTACTGTTTTCTTGGGTTAAATAGCTTAAGAGTTTGGCCGGGGCATTTGGGGCAAGGGGCGATATGACGCGGCGTATTGGGGCTTTTGCACGTTGGGGAGCTTCGCTTTACGGCTTATGGACAGTGGTTGCGGCGGCGCTGGCCCAAAATGCCGCGCCCCCGACGCTCGCCGACATCGCCGCGTCGGAGGCTGTAGCGACGCGCGCCCGGCCCGACTATGATCCGCTCGGGATCAGCGCTGGCGGGTTTCGGCTGTTCCCGACGCTCCAGATCCAGAGCGGCTATGACGACAACATCTACAACATCAATACCGGTAAGGTGTCCGATGGGCTCGTCCGTGTCTCGCCCCGGCTGGAAGCGCGATCCAACTGGTCCCGCCACAGCCTGACGCTCAGCACCGGCGGCCAGTTCGAGCGCTATTTCAGCCGCTCCAGCGAAAACAATGATCAGTATGACGTCGGGGCCATCGGCCGGTACGACGTGTCCAGCGACCTGGCTATTAACGGCAGCGGCCTTTACGCGCGCCGCGTCGAGCAGCGGGGAACGCTGGGTGACGTCATCGCCAGCGGCGACCGCATCCGCTACGATCAGGGCACCGTACGGCTGTCCGCGACTAACACCTTCGGTCGCTTGCTGCTGATTGCGGGCGGCACCTACTCCACTTTCAACTATTTGCCCGTGCACCTTGCCGGTGTTTCCCTGTCGCAGGACTATCGCGATCGCAAAGAGGTGACGGCGCTCCTACGCGGCGACTATGTCATTGGGCCCGGTATTCGCACCTTCGTCAGCGGCAACTTCAATGACCAGAACTATCGCCAGCCGCTGGCCGGGGTCGATCAGGACTCCACGGGTTTCGCAGTCCTCGGCGGCGTAGTGTTCGCGATCAACGAGTTCATCAACGGCGAAGTCGGCATCGGTTATCTGAAGCAATATTACCGGCAGCCGAACCTGCACGATATTGGCAGCTTCAGCTACAATGCGCGCGCGATCTGGAATCCGACACTCCTGCTGACAGTCACCGCCACCGCCGCACGCACAGTGCAGCAGAGCCCTTTTATCAATCAGTCGGGCGTTCTCCAGGACAGCCTGGGCGTCAACGTAGACTATGAGTTGCTCCGCAATCTTATCCTCTCGGTGAACGAACAATTCATATCCAACGACTATCAGGACGTGGATCGCAAGGAACGGCTATGGATCACAGAGGGCCGCGCTCGTTACCTCATCAACCGCTGGCTGGAAGCAGGACTGTCAATCAACCATCGCTTCCAGACGACGTCAAACCTGCTGGGGCGGGAATATGCGGGCACCAGCATCCTGATGAGCATTACACTGAAATGATAGGATGAGATCAGTGCGGAACAGGATGAAAGCAAATTGAGCAACGCAATCGAGGCCCGTGGCGGCAGAGAAATCGAGGTGCAGCGTTTGCTGCCCGTCAAGGCCGAACCTGAGATGCAGCCGACCGAAGATCGGCTCGATCTGCGTTCGCTGCTCGTCACGTTGCAGCGCCGTCGCGGTTTGATCCTGGGCGTCCTGGCGACGGTGATGGCGCTCGCGATCGCCTTCACTGCGCTGCAGACACCGCGCTATACGGCGTATTCTCAGATTGCACTGGTCACAACCGAGAGCCGCGTTCCGCCGGGTGAAAGCGGCGAGACGAAGGCACCACAGTCACAGGACTTGGCGGATACCGAGGTCGAGGTGCTGCGCTCCCGCGAACTCGCTTCGACCGTCGCCCGGGCACTCAAGCTCGACCTCGATCCGCGTTTCAATCCCAACGGAAGCAGGCAGGGCGGACGTTTGCGCCGCATCGGCGAATCGATAGGACTGCTGGCGTCCAAGCCGCCGGTCAAAATGTCGCCCGACGCCGTGCGTCGTTCAGTCGTTGACCAGCTCCTGTCCGGGCTGAACATCATGCGGGTCGGGTCGACCTATACCTTCAACATTTCGATGACCTCGGCCCAGCCCGAGGACGCTCAGCGGATCGCGAACGAATATGCGGTCCAATACACCAACCTGTATCTAAATCGGAAGCGCGAGACCAACAGCGAGGCGCTGACTTTCCTGTCGAAGCGGCTGGAAGAGCTGCGCAATCAGGCGCAGGCCGATACGGCCCGCGTCCAGCAATACCGGATCGCCAACAACCTGCTGAGCACGTCGGGTGCATCGCTAACCGAGCAGGAAATCTCCAGTTTCAATCAGCAGGTCGCCGCGGCGCGCGCGCAGGCCGTCGAGGATCAGGCGCGCCTATCGACCGCACGGGCGCAGCTGCGCAACGGGTCAAAGGGCGACGACGTCGGCGAGGCGCTGAACTCTTCGGTTGTCAGCGGCCTGCGGGGACAGCGCGCCATCGTCAGCGCGCGACTTGCGAGCCTGGAAGCGCGCTATGGCTCGCTCTACCCGGACGTGCAGAAGGCGAAGAGCGAACTGGCCGACGTGGATGCGCAGATATCGGCGGAGATTAATCGCGTGATCTCGAACCTTGAGGCTAAAGCGCGGGTGTCGGGCGAGCGACTGGCCTCGATCCAGGGCACTTTGGGCGGAGCCCGCGCGCAGCTTGTGACGAACAACAAGGCGATGGTGGGCCTTGACGATCTGACCCGCCGCGCGGAAGCGTCGCAGCAGCTCTACGACAGCTATCTGGCGCGCTATAAGCAGACCGGCGCCGAAGAGGGCACAGAGCGACCCGAATCGCGGGTCATTTCCTATGCCGATCTCCCGATGGCGCCGACCAGTCCGCGCGTAGCGCTGAACCTGATCCTCGCCCTGGTGATAGGTGCGGGCCTGAGCATCGCCTCTGCCTTCATCGCCGAGATGATGTTTTCGGGTTTCACGACCGAGCTCGACGTCGAGCAACGGCTGCGCACCCGCTGCCTCGGCAGCATCCCGTTGCTCAAAAGCGTCGTACCGCGCGGAGGCCCGCCGATTCAGTCCATTCTGGACGATCCGGGCTCGGGCTTCGCCGAGGCGTTCCGCAGCTTGCGGGCATCGATCAACTATGCCGTCGATGGGCGTCGCCAAGCTCTCATGATAACCTCCGCCCTGCCCCGCGAGGGCAAGACGACGACCGCTATCTGCCTCGCGCGGATGAGTGCCTTGGGCGGCGAGCGGGTCGTTCTGGTCGATGTCGATGTCCGGCAGCATGGCGTCAGCCGACTGATCCGTCATGCCGACGACCGCCCGGGGCTAATAGAGGTCCTGCGCGGGGAGGCCGAGCTGGATGCGGCGTTGATCCACGACCAGGAGAGCAACGCTTACATCCTGCCTATCAGGGAGACGGCGCGCGATGTCGGCAATCTGCTCATTGGCATGGAAATGGATGCTCTAATCGTGGCGTTGCGCGAGCGGTTCGACCTGATCGTGTTCGACGCGGCGCCGATCCTGCCGATTGCCGACACGCGCTCACTGGCGATGAAGGTCGATGCAATCGTGTTGGTGGCGCGCTGGCGCAGCACGGCTGACCATGCCATCCGCGCCGCGCTGCGCATGCTGCCGCATCGCTACGTTCCGATCGCCGGTGTCGTGCTGACACTGGTCGATGTCCGCAAACAGGCCAAGTTCGGCCATGGCGACGGGACGTCCTACTACAAGAAGTACCGGCATTATTACGCTTGAGCGGGGTCATAAGCCATACGGTGACCACATGGCCCGTAGCTGCGGTCCGCATCGACGGGCTATCATAACGGCTATTCTAAAAAGGGATAATGCATGATGGCGCGACGGGTGGCAATCATCCATTATTGGCTAGTGGGCATGCGCGGGGGCGAACGCGTATTGGAGAGGCTGCTCAAACTGTTCCCCGAAGCGGACCTGTTCACGCACGTCTACGTCCCCGAGGCCATGTCGCAAACCATCCGTTCGCGCACGGTCCACACCAGCTTCATCCAGAGGCTGCCGGGTGCCGCCCGCCACTATCAAAAGTACCTGCCGCTGATGCCGATGGCGTTGGAGGAACTCGACCTGCGGGGCTACGATCTGGTTATCAGCAGCGAATCTGGGCCGGCCAAAGGCGTAATCGCAGCACCTGATGCGCTCCACATCTGCTACGTCCACTCACCGATGCGGTACCTGTGGGATCATTACCATGATTACCGCAGTTCGGCCGGGCCCATTTCGCGGCTGGCGATGCCGTGGATGTTTCACAAGTTGCGGATGTGGGACGTCGCTTCTGCCGCGCGGGTCGATACGCACCTCGCCAATTCAAATTTCATTCGCCAGCGGATCAAGCGGGTCTGGAATCGCGATGCCGAGGTCGTCCATCCGCCCGTCGAAGTCGGCCTGTTCAGGCCGTCCGCGAACGTAGAGCAGCGCTATCTCTGGGTCGGCCAGATGACCCCCTACAAGCGCGCCGACATCGCGCTAGAGGCCTTCAACCGGCTCGGCCTTCCCCTGTTGATGGTCGGCGAGGGCCCCATGAGCGCCGGACTGCGCAAGCGTGCCAAATCCAACATCACGATTGTCGATCGGCTCGACTTCGCCGGACTGCGGGCTGCCTATGCGCAGGCACGCGCGCTGGTCTTCACCGCTGAAGAGGATTTCGGCATCGTGCCGGTCGAGGCGATGGCATCGGGGCGACCAGTGCTGGCCTACGGTCGGGGTGGCGTGCGTGACAGTATCGTCCCAAATGAAAGCGGGCTGTTCTTCGATGCGCAGACACCCGAAGGGGTCATTGAGGGCATCGAACGGATGGAGGCCTGGTTGCCTGAGTTCGACCCCCGGGTCGCGGTGCAGCTTGCGTCGCGTTTCGCGCCCGAGCATTTCGACGAGGGCATACTTCGAGCGGTGAACGTCTAGATGCACGCCGCCCTCCCGCACCATCACTGCATGCGTCGCCATGTCAGCGCTCCACTGCATAGAACGCTGCACTGACATGGCGACGCATGAAGTATTGATAAACGCCCGCTTCCTCGTCCAGCGGGCGACGGGGGTGCAGCGCGTGTCACGGGAGTTCACCTTGGCCGCCGACCGACTGTTGGCGGAAGGGCGCTTTCCCGGCCTGACGCTACGGCTGGTCGCTCCACAGGGGGCCGACTTCGCATCATTGGGGCTGCGCGCGATAGGCACCGAGCATCTTGCCGGAGGCAGCGGCTATCGGTGGGAACAGGTCGCGCTGGCGCGGCGGGTCGGAAGAGGCGCGCTGATCTCGCTCGGCAATGCGGCACCGATCGCCAGTTTGCTTTGCAGCCGGTCGATTGCGGTGATGATCCACGATCAGTCCTACCGGCTGTTCCCACGCGATTACAGTCTCAGCTACCGGGCTTTCCACGCGCTGATGGACCGGGTCATCCTCGCCCGCGCCCGTCCCCTGTTGACTGTGTCCGCTACCGAAGCGGCTGAGATCGGTCGTGGCAACCCCTGGTTGCGCAATGCGATTGTCACAGCACCCAACGGTAGTTGGATCGAGGACGCTGATCCCGGCCCCCCTGTCGCCCGGCCGAAGCGGGGGTTCGGACTGTCGGTCGGTGGCTTCACCGATCGCAAGAACTTTCTCGGCGCCTTTCGCACCGCCCTGGCGCTGGCCGAACGAGGCGTCGAATTCCGATTCGTCGGCACGCCGAGCCCGATGGCCTTGGCCATGCTAAGCCAGGCAAGCGATGTGGCGCGTGCGCGCATCCACTATCTTGGCTATGTCGATAACAATGCGCTGATCGATCTCTATCGCGGTGCAGCCTTCCTGCTCTACCCATCCTTCTACGAGGCATCCGGCCTGCCTCCCAGCGAGGCGATGACCTTCGGTTGCCCGGTGGTGGTGTCGGACCTGCCAGTGATGCACGAACGCTGCGGCGATGCTGCCTTGTTTTGCGACCCACATGATGTCGGGTCCATAGTCGCCGCGGCCCTCAGGATCGTCGACGATCCGAGCCTCGCCTCCGATCTCGCCATCCGCGGCCAAATGCGCGCGGCGCTGTTCACGTGGCGCAATCAAGCCGAGATCATCCTGAGCACCGTGCTGCGGGAACTGGAAGTTGGACGGGCATCTATGCCATCGGCGACATCATGGGTCCGCAGTACTGCTGAACCGCCTGATCGACGGGGTACCGGTCGGTTCCATCGCGCGTGACGGTCCGCAAGACATGCTAATCATACTCGGCAACTTCATTCGACTGCGGCACCGAGGCGCCGCCGTGGTGCAAAGGCTACTCTGCGCATTGGTCGTCCGACAATTCAAGGCGAACAGGATTGGTATCATTACCGGTGCCGATAAGAGTAGCGCCCTGTCCGCAATCGGGCTCAAGGCAGGCAGGCGCTGGGTGATCGTCGGGCGATAGCCGGTCGTCCGGGGCGATCACCCGGTCCCTTCAGATTTGAAATCGTCGATCGACCGAGCCTGGGTAACTGCGGCGAGCGGGATCGAGCTGTTGCTGTCCGGCGACCGGTAACAATGGCTCTCGTGCTCCCACGCGGCGCTGTTCCCCAGAACCCTCAGATCGATTTCGATCAACATGAGGTTGCGTTCACCGACGAAATGCTGGCGGGCCACGGCACTGATCTGGTCAGCCGCGGCAAGCATGTGCGTATACGGTCGCACGACGAAGTCCCCGTCGGCCTGCCATTGAGTCCATTGGGGCGTGCCGAGGATCAGATAGACGAGATTCTTGCGCGGTGGGCCGGGGCGCTGCAAGCGCGCGCGCGCCTGCGCGACCAAGCCGGCTTCGAATTCGCCACCGCCCAGGGTGCATAGGCCGACCATGGCGGCGACATACCCACTGAAGCCGGCGGCCGCGACGGTTCCCAGCTTCAGTATCAGTATTAGGCCATCGGCATCGACCAGCCAGATCCGCAGCGGAACTACGACCGCCCCCATCACAAGGCCGCTGACGACGACCCGCCAGGAACTCGCCAGCTGGCGGATTAGCGGGATGCCGATCAGTCGCTGCACGTACAGCATTCCGACGAGCGCAGTCACCAGCGCCGTCGCCATGCGGGCGCCGATTACACCCTGTACGCCCAGCAGCGATACGCCCAGGACCATCACGGGCAGCCTCACGACCAGTTCCCACGTGCTGAAGCGCAGGAAGACGTCCGTGCGGTTAAGCGCCATCGTCAGCGGGATCAGAGGGGACACGAACAAGGCCGGTATCAGCGACAGGGCCAGCCATTGGAGGATCGGCACCGCTTCCAGCCATTTGCCGCCGAGCATCAGTCGGACCGCGGGGTCCGCCAGCAGGCTGAGACCCGTCATGATCGGGAGGCCCAGCGCGAACACCGCCGTTACAGCCTTGGTATATGCCTCAGCTAAACGCGCGGGATCGTCTCTGACGTGCGAAAATGCCACCATCAACGGCCGCATGATCGGCTTTATGAGCGCCTGTTCTGGCAAATATGCCAGATCGTTGGCGAGCGAGAACTGGCCGAGCCGGTGCAACGACACGAAGCGTCCCAAAAGAAGGCGGTCGCATTGCCAGTTGATGGCGCTCACCAGTTGCGAGGCGGTGGTCCACCCGAGGAAGCCCGCGAAGACGCGCCAGCCCTGGAACGAAAGGCGTGGCCGGTAGGGTGCCGCGATATAGGAAGCGACAAGCATGCCGACCGGGGATGCGACGATGCCGACGACCAGCGCCCAGTGATTGTGCAGATGATAGGCGACGGCCACCGACGATACGAATGCCAGGACCTTTCCCGACAATTCTATGATGAAGTCGCGTCGGAAGTCGAAATTCCGCGCGTAGGTCGCGAGATGCGGACTGAGCAAGCCTCGGGCGATCGGTGCGACGCCAAGAAAGCCGAGCAACATGACGAAGTCAGGATTGTGGTAGAAAACGGAGAAAGGCACCGCAATCGCGCTCAACAGCAGCGCAAGGACGAGGCCCCGCAAGGCACCTAAGGTAAAGGCCGTATCGAACATGCTGGAGGATGGGTCTGGCAGCCGGACCAGGACCTGATTGACGGGTAGCTCGAACACGGCTTCGATAATGAGAATGAGCGTCATCGCGACGGCGACCAGGCCGAACTCGGTGGGCTGGAGCAGGCGGGCGAGGATGAGCAAGGTGACAAGATCTATCAGCTTCGCGCCCAGCCTCGCGCCGATCAGCCACGCCGCGCCCGCGGCCGTCCGGCGAGCAATGTTCTGCGGCAATCGCTTGGCTTTCATGAGCCTCATTTCCCTTGCCGAACGCAGAACGCCGAAGCGATATGGCAGAACACCGCAAGACGATTGCCTGTGGCAGAATCCTGCCTTTGTCAAAATCCCGCAGCCGCGCCGCTGGTTTGCCAATCCATTGAAAGCGATGTCTTCTCGCCGACCAACGGCGCCACTCATCTGGCACCGGTGCCAATCGCAACTTGGCGATGGCCGATCAGCTCCCCCGAAAACCGGGCGGCTCTAAATTGCTAACTGTCGACCGATGAGACGCTGACAAGTCTCAGCGAGCGCTCAACCCGTCAGTCATCGATGGGGGCGTGCAGTGGCTTTCGGGCAATACGCCAACTGCTCCTTCGTCAGCCAGTACAGGTCCCTCATAGCGTCTCTTCAATGAGACTGAGTGAGATCTCGCGCTCACTTCAATGCATCCTGCCGCCAAGTCCGTCGGGGCTCATCGCTCAGGTCTTCTCCGGCGTAAGATCATGGCCACCCGTTGACATCATCGCCATCGGTACCGCGACACTGCCGGACCGTAGCGCCAATGCGACGGCAGCGAAGATGGCGAATTCCAGGCCCGGGTCACAGGTCGGCGCGGCGATTGATGCAGGTATCAGAACCCCGATGGCAGCCCATGCCGCCGACGCGCTGATCATCGCCTCCTGACCGAAATTCCCGCCGTCCCGCAGTCCGCAATAGGTTGATATGCGCAGCGGCTTCAGCGCCTTGAGGATATGACAGACCAGGACGGTCGATCCGAATATGCCGACCGATCCCAACATCGCCGTGGCGAAGCTAGACGACCGGAAGCTCCCCGGTCCGATGCCGATACCATTGGATACAATAAAAGCCCTGATGCCTGATTTGGCCCAGAACGCCCGTTGCAAAGCTGAATCGGTGTCCTGTTTGTCGATGGTCGCCGAGCGCAGGATCTTGGTGACCAGATCGATTGCGGCAGGGAAAATGAAGGCCATCGCGCTCGTGATGACGATCACCAGCACCATCCCGGCAGCCAAGATGAGTAGCTTACGAAACGGGAAATACTGGGGCAAAACGAGACCGCGCAGGACCAGCATGAGCGCATATGTCCCCAGCGAGACATAGGCCGTCGAGGATGTCGAACAGAACAGGATGAGTCCCATTGCAAATGCCGCCGGGCCGGTGCGCCGCGGCATGACGTCCCGGAGCCAGCACTCGGTCAGGAACACGAACCATCCGAACGCAAAGCCTGCATATGCGGACGGCTCGGTGAAGATGCCCGTGATACGGACGATCCCGTACACCGTCTGATTGGTCTGGGCGTAACTGCCGTTCCGCACGAAATCGACGAACAGGTCGAAGGGCGTTCCCTTCAAGGCAGCGGCGAGCACGCCGAGCGTGATGTGGATCCATGCGACAACGACGGCCATCTTGACGTAGCGGTCGGGGGAATTTTTGCCTTGCATGGCGACATAGGCGATCAGCCCCGCGATCAGCGAGCCTATCATATAGAAGGACACGGTAAAGTTCTGGGCAGAAGGCGCGAGTAAGACGGTGTCGTAAAGGGATCGCCACCTACCCACTGCACGCAATGCCGGGACCCAGATCTGGTCGCGAAAAACGATCGGCGCAAACACCGCCGCGACAACGCCGTACATGCAATAAAGGCCCAGAAAGATATTGGCGCGCAGCGCTTCTCCAGCCTGTTTCAGCAAGCCGCTTCCCGGCAGCAGGATCCGCGCAACGCCGAAGATGATGGCAAATTGCGAAGGCGGGATTGATGATCCGCCGGGCAAAGTCATCGCCGCAGAGCCCCCGAAGAGGGAGCATGCCATCATCAGCAACAACATCTCCATCACGCCGGCGCGAAACAGGATGACGATGCCTACGGCAGCAATGGTCAATCCGAAGAACGTAAGGCTCATGTCACCGCGACCGCAAAGGCAGGAAGATCACCAAATTTCCGGATTCCCACATTGCTCGCCCCACAAACCCGTCAGCCCAGCCCATCTTTCATCGACACTTTACCATGCATGGCGTCCGTCGCTGGCGCATGAATGTAGGCAACCATAGCTGATGTCAGTCCGGTAGCAAGTTGGATAAAGGGAAGCCCTGACCTATTCAGCCGGCAAGACGGTGCAGTGACCCGATCTGCATTTTTGGTCGGGAGGCGAGATTCACCCATCAGAGGGCGAACGAAGCGGCCTTGTTCAGGAAGTCGGGGCTGGTGCTGGTGAATAGGCCTATTGAAGAGTGGTTCGGCGTAGGATCGCTCATATTGGGGGGAGTCATGACAGTGAGCAGTCGATCGTAGCAGCCGGATCGGAAGTGGTGAATGATGTGGAAGATGGGACGATCGTCGTGGGCGTGCCTGCCAAGCTGATAAGCAAGGTTTACAGTTGATCGCTAGGAATTCGCAGACTTGTTAATCCAGAACCGGTCGGTTCGAGAATCCCGATTTAGATGCGCCTTGAAGACGAGGCCCGGCATGCGCGACCCATGTCGGTATAAGCATGGACGTGGCGTACTTCCCAAGTCTCGCAGCGAGCGACGGATAGATGGCGGCCCGCGGCAGATACCAGCGCGAAAGCCGTCATGATTGATGCGACCCATTTGACGGCACACAGCATGGTGTTCGGCTCCGGAAAACTCGCGCCCTTAAGAGCGGCGTCGCTTTCCTGGCCTTCCTCATCACTCGAATGGTTCGACTTAAGGCGGCCCCGGAAACTGCAACAGGTCGCTTGCACTACTCTGAGAGAATGCGGGAACCGCCCTTGAGTACGTGGATGATGCCTAGGATCACCCGCCGGTCATCAACATGGCGGGCGCAAGATTGATTCTTCGGCAGGAAGCTCTGCCCAGTCCCAATCGCCGGCTGGGTTTGAGCCTAGGTATCCGGCGCAACTATCGTCTGCATCGATGGGCTTCTGACGTTTTTGGCTACGTACCAAGCATCCCACTGCGAGAATTCGGGAAACACTCTCATGTAACCTTTGGATTCCAGTAAGGTCTGGATTATCGCGTCGGTTTGGCGATTCGTTTCGACAGAAATAAGATTGAAATCATAATTGAAACTAAAGCCTTCAAAAATCGCGAGCTCGCTACCTTCCGTGTCGACCGATATATAATCTATGACCTTCGGCGCGGTATAAAGTATGAGCATATCATCGAGGGAGATGGTTTCTATCTCGATCTTCGTCCCCGTCTGCCGGGTGGCTGCGAAATGGTCGGAGGCCGAAAACTCTTCGATGCCGCTTAGCTCGGGATCGGAGTTTTCGGTCGATATGAAAGTCACGAGTTCGCCCGTTCGACCAGAGACGCAGCGAGCTTCAAAGTCCGCGCCACGATTGGCCGTGAGCTCTGTGTGCCAGAACGGGTTTGGTTCGGCAAGAATACCAGTCCAGCCGTATTGCTTCTCGAGAAGCCAAGTGTTGCTGTTTTTAAGGCCGTTCGTGGCTCCAAACTCCACGAAATAGCCGGAGCGCTTTTCGTTCAACTCAAAGCAAACCCAGAGGTCCTGAAGAATTTGCGAGCGTGACTGCTCTCTTCTTCCCAGACAGTATGAGATAAATTGCATTTTTCTATCACGGATCAATGGGGCCACTTCGGCTCGATCCAGTCGGATTGCATTGAACAAAATGCGCTGAAATGAAGGATTTGTCATTACAGCTTTACCGACTTTGGCGACGCTGTGTAACGCTGCTTTCTTGAGTTTATTCACGTCGGTTCTCCCCATGACACCATCCGCTACCAAACAATATCAGTAATCGGACAGGCGTATTGCCGAAACGAGCACGATTGCAGCGTGGCGATTTGCACCTGGGCAGTCATAGTCTCTGATGAAGATGGCCTTCCGAAAAGCAGTCCCTAGGTCAGTTGATACAGTGCACGATCATGCTAATATTTCAACGAGAGAAATGGGGGGGTTCCTGGGCAGGTCAGGCAAAATATGCTCGCGAGCCGCTCGCGAATTAGATACCTGATGGGACACGCATTTGAACCTACAAATCAAGAATTGCGGTTGGATCGATACGACCTTTAAGCACGTCCCATATCCCCAGCCAGTTTCCCAGCGCACGGCCACGCCGGTCGACCCAGGGTTCTGAATTAACGAAGCGAAGATGGTTCTTGAGCATGTTCTTCGATGACATGAGCAAAGCCTTTCGACGGTTCATGCTGCCTTTACGCATCAAATAGATCGGGTTCACAATCTGCGAATAGCCCAGACGCTTGCCGCTGCCCCGTCCATTCTTTACGCCTTGGTGAACACCGGCAAAACCGTCCGTCCGCCCCATCTTGCGCCCCCGGGCTACGCGAACGGCAAAGTCCACGTCTTCCTGCCAGGCGTAGAGCGGCAAATTCTCGTCGAACCGTTCGTCGCCGATCGCATCGGCGCGCAGTGCCATGTTGCAGCCGTACAGGCCGTCCCACAACTGCAGAGTGGGCGGCGTCGTAGGCTTGCCGTTGCGCTGCTGTTCGTATTGCGAAACGATCGCGACGGCGTCCTCATAGCTGATTCCACTTGAGTTGATACCGTCGGCGAGCATCGTGCCGGTTAGGCCGACCACGTTGGGCATGAGATCGAAGGAGCGAACGATGTCCGCCAGGCACGTCGTCGTCGGCACGTAATCGTCGTCGAAGAATGCGATAAACTCTGGGTTGGTTTTAATGGCGGCCAGCGCGCCGTTGCGTTGCTTGGTAAGTCCCATCGGACACCGGACGATTGTCAGATCAGACGGCAGGTCGCCCGAGCGGAACGCGGGCATGATGTCGTCATCCCCAGTGATCGCCCATATCATCTCAAGCGGCTTTAATGTCTGTCGCTCTATGTGGCCCACCCATCGACCCAGTTCCTCGGGCCGATGCACACTCGCGATGATTACAACGATGCCTTCATTCATAATTCCGTGCCTATCATCTCTGCATGTCCTGACTCAGAAAATACACCGCCCCCCAGAGCCGGCATGGAAAAGATTATGTGGTCATCGTGGCATGATATTTGGACGCGCTTGGCGAGGGTGACTGGTTGAGACCTTACTGCTTTCAGTATCGTAATCGCGAAATATAATTATGGCTAGTTCGTTTCGCAGGCGATCGACAGCACGCGGGGACTGGATTGGCCGTACGTGGAACTGACTGGGGTCGAGGATGGCCTCCTATCACACCAGTCAAATTCGGCAGCCTCTCGGAACTTGAATTCAGTGGAACTCATCTGACTGATCTGTCCCTTCTGAGTGGCCTATATTTTTGTTACTTTGCCTCTTGAAGAAGTTCAGAAATGCAAAGGAAGCACATCGGCGAGCTGATGCCGATATCATGTTGGCGCAGGGCAGAACGACAGCGGATGCTTGTCGGCGGACCGCGATTACCGAGCAGACCTATCCCGTCGCGACTGGTTGTGACGTCTTCAGGAAGGTTCGCAGCTTCTGCTTCTTTCCCGTCTCTCAGGCCAAGAGCTGCCTTTCTCCTTCCGGTCAGGCAAGGTCATTAAGCGACCTGGATACAAAGCACCCAGTTGTTTCGGCTTAAGGACCACCCGTTTGATCCTGGAAGCTGCCAGCCAGCCCTATAATGCGGTGATGTAACATCGAGGTAACTGAGACGTGTCTTGATCAGCCGTTCTGAGTGTCGGCTGACTAGCAGCGGCCTTCTGGGTCTTTGATCACTGAGTCACAGGCCTTCCAGAATGCTCGATCGCGCGCGCCGGATCGGCGATGCTGCCTTTGGCTATGCGCGCAACGGTCCGATGCTCGATGGATTGCGCAACCAGCCCCGATTTGGCGCGTTGCTTCGCGGGCGGGGGTTCGAAAAATTCTTACCTTCGACAAAGGGACGTGACATGAATAAACTGGTGATTTTAGCGACGGGTACGGTCATATTAATGCTGGCCGGATGTGGCCCGCAGGCACAGAACCAAGCCGACGTGGTCAACGCCGCTGCACCTGTCGACGATCCGATGGCATTGAACGATTCGGAAAGAACAGCGGTCGATAATGCAGCAGGGGCCGACAATGCGAGGGCTGGCAACGCGGGGGCGGATAACGCCTCGAATGCCGGGGATCGGACCATCGGCGAGCGCACCAACAAAGACAAATAGTTTAGCCAGGCAGTGGGCGGGCGTGACGGGTCTGTAACCAGCTGGACAGATCTTCTGTCAGCAGGTCGCTCGGTCGCCCGATGCGTCGGATCGACGTGTCGAAGCCCGTGTTCTCGGCGTCGATGACGGCGCGCAAGCCATGGAGCGCATGCGCCAAGGCTTCGTTGCGTTCTGCAGTCCGGGCAAAGTCGCCCTGCATACGGATGCCATAGATTGCCGCACCGATTGCCGGCAGCCCCCGCCGTTGCAATCGTCGCAAATGCGAGCACCGCAGGAGCGAAGGCTACGAGCACGGCCAAGGCCGTCATCTTGTCGGTTAATTTGAAAATCAGCACAAACAGGCAAATCGCAGCCGTCACGCGACAACCACGCCCCGAGTAAATGCTGTCAATGGATCATGATTCGTCACTCTTGTTCCTCTTCCCGTGTGTCCGAAACGGGAATATCGGTGTCTAAAAGCGACCCCAGACAGATCAGAGCAGCATCGAAAATGAGCGCTGCGCTTATCCGCGACACTTGATGGGGAGTTCGTTCGCTTCATAGATTGAGCAGGTGCTTCAGTCTGAATGGGTCATAAACTTAAAGACGGGATTTTCGGGATCGGACCGCCACAGGCCGCACGAGCCGATATGATCTGGCCACTTCGAGGAGTACGCGATCGTCCCATTGATACCCAACTAGGCCAGGGGTGCTGCGCATCGCCGACCGCCGTGTTTTCTAAGGCATGTTTGGGTGTCGCGGCCTGGGCGCCCCCGGCCCGATGGACCTATGGCCCGGGTGACTGTCACCATCTCCTTGTCCGGTGGCGCAAAGTCGGGACCACGCCCGGTTGCGACGTGCCGTTGCGCTGCTTATGAGAGTTGGGCTCCCGCTTCGTCCTCATTGTTATTCTGCGAGTGAGGAGTCTTCTGTTGGTCTGTCCGCTGCCCTGAAACCTGGTTGCCATGCTGCCCTGAAGGCTGACCGGCGTCCTGACCGGTATTCTGGTCAGACTGCTCGGTCTTTCGACGGCTATGGCGCTGCTCTGTGACATGCTGCTCGCTCATGTGCGCCTCTTTGCGCGGCTCCATGTTATCGGATGCCGTGGTTGAGCCAGGACCTCCGCTTGTCTGCGTGTTGGTCATTGGAGGCTGAGTTTTATTGGTCGTGGCGCCAGACGTGCCGCTGGACAGTATGTCAGTCATTTTGGTTCATCCTCTTTCTTCTGATCCATAATCTTACACCCAAAAACCGGGCGCTCCCCATCAGGTTCCATCATGTGGAGAAGATCAAAACGGCGCCTTGCTTGGAGCCTGTGCGCAGCGCGAGGCGCATTATCAGGTGCTGATGCTGGATCGGCTTGCTCGATGTGCCGTGAGCAGCCCGACCGAGTGTTAGCAACGGCATCATTTGGTAAGAAGGGGGTTGCTCGCCTTGCAGAGGTCGGAGTTGGCAAGGCCGCTACGCGTTGATCGACGACTAGCCCCGCAGAGCAGGCGAAACGTTGAGCATTCCCACTCCGCTGACGGCGTCAACGCCAAGCCTATCGAGGCCGGACGCGGTGCAGAGCAGGATATCGGCGGCATTCGCCGTGCCTAGCCCAGGATATGCTTCAAGTACGGGCGCCAGCGCTCCCGCTATATAAGCCACTGAGTAGGAAGTGCGCGAAACCAGGCTGCAATATCTGTCACCGCAGTCGACGATCACGTTCTCGCCAGGAGCGGCAATGTAGCGCCGTTCGGCCTCCAAAACCTTGTTCGACCAGCGCGCGACCCTTCCGTCAGGCGTGCTGGCGCCTGCAACGATCAACGACCGTGCAAACCGTGGGTCGGCTGCGTAGAGGGCCAGCCATGGCGGGGCGGCCGAGCCATTATTGCCTGCTGCCGCAACAATGACCGCACGGGCCTGCGCGGCGCGACCGAGCGCCGCTTCAACAGCGGCAAGCGGTTGGCTCGACCAGCGGTACGCCGATGAGGCGAGCGACCTCACGCGCGACGACGTACGCCAGCTGGTCTACGGTATGCCTTACTCCGAATGGAAGGCAAAGCAGCCCGAGGTAACACCTGAGCAAGTGGGTCGGAGTCGGCGCAGCGCCTTCTCCCCGGACTGAAAAGCAAGTGCTCGACGCATTGAAGCTCTGCTAAATGAGAAGATTGGCATCGGCAGGCGTTTCGCAGGACGCGCAAAAGCACGGCCTGCGCTATAACTTACGTGCCGTGAGGACTGGTCGGCCCGTGCGAGCTCAATGATCACAACCTTCGCGACAAGTACCAGCGCTATGGCGACTCCAGCCCGGATCAACGTCCAACTCAGACGTAGCCGCGCAACCATCCGTGTCTTTTGAGGGACAGCTATTCAAGGTCGGTTTCCCGAATCCTGCCGGACTTTAAGCGATCAGTCTCCGCCACCCAACCGGTAATCACACTTACCAATGGATGCTGCAAGCATCACCCGTTTTTAGAGCATAGTTTCCCCAAGATGATCGGCGCTGCACGCAAAGGCTTTTTGAAAGACATGGAGCAGCGATAGCGCGAAAGGTGTTGAAAGCGAATAGTGGCACCTGAACAATCGGCGCGGTTACGGCCGCTAAAACTAACTCATGAAAGTTGCCAGATTCCAAAAGGCAGCCGTGGCCCGTTCCGATATCCTAGCTTACACGAAAAAGGCTAAGATGAGTGCCCGTCGGCTATCGTTGCATTCATCACGCGATCACAAAATGCGCTGTCCTACAGAGAACAAAGCTGGAACATGGAGGCGAGGAGTCGTCCCATGCCTTATTTGGATCCAGACACGCTTGGTGCCTTTGCTGCGATCATCACGAGTCTTGCGGCTTTGATCACGTCCATCCGGCGCTCACGATAATGTGCGTCCCGCGCGCCCACCCGCCATTGCAAGACCAGCCGCAAACCCCATCTTTTAGTTATGGATGAAAACCTGAATCGCCTCGGCCTCGTCGACGATGCCGACATCATACTCGACGAGGCGGCGCTTTTGCTCGCGTTGCCCGACCATGTCGGAATCGACCTCAGGCCATATCAGGAACTGCTCGAGGCGGTGGCAGCCCGGCTCGTTGATATCGCCAATGTGACCTGCCCCCTTCTGATTGGTCCAAAATCTTTGTTATTTTGGAACGAGAGGAGACATGGAATGCCATTCAAGAAGCATAGGCCGGAGGAGATTATCGGCAAGCTGCGTGAGGCGGAGATCGTGC
>JAQGKX010000077.1 GCA_028289885.1 Sphingomonadales bacterium | reverse complement strand
ATTGCTTATCGCCGAAATCGTGACGCGCCGGATTGAACTCGAACAAGCCGTCACGGACAAGCAACGGCTGCAGTTGCGGTTTCAGCTTCGGCGGCTCGGGCTTCAGGTCGACGCCCACCCCGGTCAGGATGCGTGCGAGTTCCTGAACATCCTTCTGGCTGTAGCCGGAGCCAACGCCCATCGAATGCAGTTCCAAGATCTCGCGCGCGTAATTCTCGTTGATGTGCCCCGCCGTATTCTGGTCATTGTCGAGATAGCGCAGCATGGCAGGGTGCCGGAGCGTCGCGTTCAGAAGGTCACGAAACTTGCCGAGCGCATGGGCGCGGATCGCACTGTCTTCATAGTCGCCGACCATCGCCCGAATATCGCGTTTCTGCGCGTGAACGTTGAAGTGATTGAACCAGAACCACGTGAGCTGTTCGCGAAGCTGGTCCGGCGCATACAGGTCGCGCAGGATCGACCGCGTCGCCGCCTCACCGGCAAGGGCATTCATATATTGCTGATAAGCCTGTTTCGCCGCCTTTTTCTGGTCCGGATCGACGATCGCGTTCGCCGCCCGGTTCTGGGCATCTTCCTCAGCAACCAAAGTTTCCATCGGTTCGCTGGAGATACGCATCCGGGCGATTTGCTGGATGGCTGCGGACGGCAATTTGTCACCGGCACCGGCGTCGTTGGACAGCCTGTGGCCATCGCTCGTTTCCCCAGGCGAAGGCGTCGCCGATGCGCCCCATGTCAGTCGGTTCGTCCTCGCCAGATCCTCCGCTTCAGAGCGACGCGCGCCTGCGGGTTCCGCGCTGAGGACGGCGCAAACAACTGAGACGCTAAACACGGAAACAAGTGCAACCGGTCGCACGGTCATCGACTCCTGACACTGCCAATTATCCAGGCACAAGCATTAACCGAGGGTTGCCAACTCGGCGTCCCGTTGGCCGATCATAACAAAGTTGACGGCTTTCGCGGACGCATTTACCCGCTGAGACGGGGTTAAAATTTGCGGAGGTTAAGATGCGCAAGGTTTTTCTGATAACGACACTCGCCCTGGCCGGACTTGCGACTTCGGTTCAGGCCGAAGCCAAGGGCTGCATCAAGGGCGCACTTGTTGGTGGCGTTGCCGGTCATTACGCCGGTCATCATGCGGTTATGGGTGCCATGGGCGGCTGCGCTGTCGGGCATCACCTGGCAAAAAAGGCGGCTGCGCGGAGAGCAGCCCAACAGCAACACCGACAGTAAACTGTGCGCCGCGCTACTGTTTCGTAACTGTCACAATAATCGCCTATGCCGAAGCGCCGGGGCACCGCATTCGATCGCGAAAGTGCAGCTTGAGTTATGAAATCCATTCGCCTTACGGTGCTGGCCTGTGCCGCACTCGGCCATTTTGCGGCCTATAGCGTTGCACGTGCAGACGAAGCGAACACCGGTAATGACGGCCTCTTTACCCTCCGAGGACAGGCCACGTTCGTGGTGCAGGGAACTCCGGGCTTTCCGTCGTCCTATGACGGGCCGAACAGCCTGACACCGCATCAGCGCAAGGAAACCATCGACGCGACCCTATACCTTGGAGCGCGGCTGTGGCGCGGTGCGGAATTTTGGGTAAATCCTGAACTCGATCAGGGGTTTGGCCTGTCGAACACGCTTGGCGCAGCGGGTTTTCCCAGCGCAGAGGCCTATAAAGTCGGCAAGAAATCCCCTTATTTCCGTCTCCAGCGCGCGTTCGTGCGACAGACGATAGACCTCGGTGGTGAACAATCGATCGTCGAGGGTGTCGCCAATCAATTCGCGGGCACACAGACCGCGAACCATATTATCCTGACCGTCGGCAAGTTCGGCGTCGGCGATGTTTTCGACACCAATCGCTACGCCCATGATCCACGTGGCGACTTCCTGAACTGGTCGGTCGTCGACGCCGGAACGTTCGACTATGCCGCCGACGCCTGGGGTTATAGCAGCGGTATCGCAGCGGAATGGGCGCAGGGCGCGTGGACGTTCCGTGCCGGAGTGTTCAACCTTTCCAAAGTTCCCAACGGTGAAACACTCGAAACCGGATTCAACCAGCGCCAGATCGACGGCGAGATCGAACATCGTCACAAGATCGCCGGTCACGAGGGTGCCGTGCGGGTCACGGTTTTTCGGAACAGTGGCCGGTTCGGGCGCTTCGACGATGCCCTCGCCCTTGCTGGCCAAACGAACACCCCACCCGACACCGCACTCGTCAGAAGCCGCAAGTCTCGCGCGGGCCTGCATCTGAATGTCGAACAGGCGGTCAGCGACGACATCGGGATTTTTGTTCGCGCTGGCTATGCGGACGGATCAGTCGAGCCCTATGATTTCACCGACATCGACCGCACGGTCGAACTTGGCGCGGCGGTCGCGGGGCGGCGCTGGGGTCGTGCCACCGACACGGTCGGAGTCGTCGCAGTCGTCAACGGCATTTCGAACGAACACCAACGCTATCTCGCTGCCGGGGGAATCGGCGTTCTCGTCGGCGATGGGGAGTTATCGCATCCCGGCACCGAACAAATCGCCGAAATCTATTATCGGTTCAAACCCGTGAAGGTCGCCGACCTGACACTGGACTATCAACATATCGCCAACCCCGGATATAATCGCGACCGCGGTCCCGCCGATGTGTTCGCCATCCGCATTCACGGACAATTTTGACGGCATTCTGAAATGAGTAGGATGACCGGATAAGCATCATATCGCTGCTTTCCTTAAGAAGAACAGCTATGCGGCAATTGCCGCTTGAAACTTTGGTCCTTGGTTAGCGCCGGTGATCACCGTGAACGACCAACGTGTTATCCATAGGATCAAACTGATCCAAGCGTTTCTACGATTGCCAACAGTCTTTGTTCGAAGCTCGAGCCCTCGAAGGTGATCCGATTCGGCTTTTCGATAAGCGGTTCAATCGCCGCACAAGTGACGATACCCTGATCAAGCATGTCTAAACCCCATCGATCTTTATGGCGAAAACCATGAACTCCGCCAGCAGCCAGGTAGTTTGCCGACGCCTCAAGTCGAAAATGGATCGCAAGCGCCGCGATAGCTCTTTCCTGCTCCGCCAACTTCCATGTATTTACGATCTCTATGCAGGAAACCATTTTGTCTTCCAGCGATAGATGGCCGGTTATTTGACGGTTTGTTATTGCTTCGAGAGCCTTGCGAAATAGCGCTGGATCAAGATGGAACACATCTATGGTCTCGCAGATATCGCTCAACACCGGTCTCCAGGGCTGCTCCTTTTCGAACGGTGATAAGAGGCCGGGCGGATAGCATTTCCACATCTGGCATTCCGACAAATCTGGAAGGTTTGCACCCGATGCCGCTATCGGCACCCCTCGCTTCATTCACTTGCGCGCGAACGAATGGCCAGCTGAAATTTTGAGCGCGCCGTGACCGCCATCAAGCGGCTTACTTTCCCATCTGTTCGTCACTTCTGCGTGTATCATGCCATGCTGAGAGGCAGCACATGCTGGCTTAAGATTGAATATCACCTTGGTAAAAGCAGGCTATTTCATCTTCACTTCAGTGTTCCCGCCGTCGGTACTGGGGTTCGATGCCGGCTCCATCGGCCTGTCCGCCAGCCCGACGTTCACGACAGGTGTCGTGCTGGCAAGGGCAATGCCGCTGGCCTTTAGCAGGGGCACGATCTGGAACATCAAGTCACTTCGCACCCGGTAAGCGTCTCTCGGCGACGATACATAGGCAAATGACGTGAACTCCAGCGCGCCGTCACGGACATCGGTCAGGAATACGTTTACCGGCGGATCGGATCGCGTGTCCGGGTGTGCGCTCAGCGTATCGAGCAGCAGTTTCTGCATTTGTGCCGGATCGGTGGCGTCGACAACGAGCAGCACGATTTTGATCCGGCCAAGCGAACTGCCATGCGTGACGTTTCGAACGGTCTTGGAAATCAGGTCCGAATTCGGGACGATCAGCTTCGACCGGTCGCGCATCTCGATCTCTGTTGCACGGACGCTGATCCGCCTTACATCGCCTTCAAGGTCGCCAATGGCTATCCAGTCGCCGACCTTGACCGGACGCTCGGCCAGAAGAATGAGCCCCGACACGAAATTGCTGATGACGGATTGAAGTCCGAAGCCGATACCGACCGAAAGCGCGCTGGCGAAAAGAGTGATGCGGTCAAGGCTCAGTCCAAGGTAGGACGCGGCGATGATGATGGCGACAATGACGCCGACATATCCGACCCCTGAACTCAACGCCGCCCGGGCCCCGATATCCATTGCCGTCTTGGGAAGATAACGAGCCTCCAGCCACCGACGCACACTGCGGGTGATCGCAATGGCAATGGCAAAGACCAAAGCGCCCCCGACGATCGTCCCGGGCGAAATCGCGACCTGACCAAGATGGAAGATGAGTTCGGTCGAGGTCAGCCGGGCAAGGACATCTCCCGCCCCGGCACCGAGGGGAGCAAGTATGGCTGTCCACCCGAACAACAGCAGCGCGATGCGAGCCGCGCCAGCGATCAGGACGCCAAATTGTTCCAGCGCGGCAGGACTTAAGCCCAGCGATCTGCGCAGGAACATTCCGGCGCGACCATGGGGTGCCACGAGCGCCGGAAATCCATCGTCGACGAAGCGGACGAGCAGGAACAGCAAGGCGAGCATCGTTCCGATCCAGATCGTTTCGCCGATCAGGAACTCGGCAAGCGCGATATAACCCAGCAGCATCGCCACCAGCCCCGTCGCGATCACGACCCAGCCGCATAGCGCCGCGATGATCCACGGCAGCCGCGAACGTTCCGAAGACACCGGGCTGTCCATTCCGGAAGTGCCGCTATCAAGCGAAACACTGTCCTCGCGCACCGCAAGCAAGGTGCCACCGATCGCCGCGATCTCGATGATCAGGATAAGGCTCCGTAAAAGCGCCCCGGATGCCTCGCCAATTGCCAGCGACTGGATGGCCCCATCCACAACGGTGGCGAGTGCGGCGGCAAGACCGAGCAAAGTGGGAAACGGTCGCACGCGCAGAGCGGTCTCGTCGGACAGCGGAGCCAATCGCCATTCTGGTGCCCTGGCCGCAATAAGAGCCCGGCCGATACCTGCGAAGAACGAAGCAAAAACGAGTGCACGAAGCGTCAGCGATGCCAGATGGGCATAAAGAGGTGAACCAAAGTTATTGGAAAAGGTCGCCCGTGCGACGAGGCACGCCACCAGCGTCGTGACGACCGAAATGATGACAATGGCAAGTGCGAGCACTGCGCGGCCAAGCGTCGTGGCGTTGGCTTTTTGAGCGCGCCGCGTTGCTGTGCGAACCAGGAAAATACGCAGCGGAATTGCGATGGCGAGGGCTGCAACCAATCCGAAAACCCATCTAAGTCCGCTTGGAAAGGCAATGCCGGAAGTTGTGGACGCGGGTGAAGGGTTCAGCAATCCGGTCACGCGCTGGACGTCAGCACCTGCTGTGGCTGCAACCGCGCTCCATAGCTCGGGATTCAGCGCCGACAGATCCCGACGCCAAAGGTGTTTCGTGAAGATGGTTTTCCGCTGGATCGTCAGGCTGGTTTGAAGCTGCTGAGCCTCCACAGAAATCAGGTGACCCAGCTTTAGCTCCGTATCGACTGCGCCGCGAAAGCGGAGGATATTCGACCGCTCCTGTGTGACCTCCGGATCTTCTGCCGGTTGTTCCGCAGCTGGCGCGGACCCGAGTTGAGCCAGTCTCGCGTCTGCGGACTGCATACGCGGCTGAAGCGCTGCCAAGGCAGCATTCAACTGATCCTGGACCTCCGAAATCTCGCCCAGGCCCTCACGGAGGCGCACGTCGTCAACACGAGGCGATCGCGCGGCTGCCGCTACCGATTGTATCCGGGCATCGGCGTTATCGATCATCGCGGCCAATGGCGCAATCGAGTGCGGCGTCGGAGGGATCGCCGGAGCAGGAGGCACCTTCACCGGAGCGGCCGTTGCAACGAGGAGAAGCCAAAGCGCGCAGATTACTCTTTTCACTGAATTTCATCCATGCTTGGCAACACTTATTAATGCGCGGCTATGTGGGCAGTATAGGGTGGACACAAGCCATTGCGCCAGGATTCAGAAATCGTAGACGTCCGACCGCCACTTGTCGGTCGCTGGCCTCGACAGCCCAATCAGTGGCGGATCAGTTATCATCGTCATCATGGTGTCGCCAGGGCCCGCGATCACCGTCCCTCCCCTCCCGACGATCTTCTTATCGCTGCCAACACCGGAATCCGGGATGCCATCGCCGTGCGCCGATGCTGGCCAAGCGGCTCCGGAAGCTCTCTGCAAAGTACTTGTGCTCGCATCGGAACCTTTGATCGTAGGCCGCATTTGTAACTCGTCTGCAAGGCCAACGCATGCAGTCCCTGCGATAATGATGACACAGTGTTGCAGCCCGGGGGCGTCCCCAAGTCCTCGGGTACAACGTCGCGGCATTCAAATTGCTGCCGCATTCCGGTGCCGAAAAAGGCAACTTGTCTGCGCGTTGCGACCAGCGAAAAGGAGAGTCAGACCCGTAACGAACTAGCTATGGTCGCAATGCTAACTTTGGCTTCGGACCGGTCATTCTGCCAAGTCCGGCGCTTGCCCGCCATCACACGTACCGTGGCCAAAACACCTACAATGACCAACGCTATCGCTGTGGCGGCGGCGACGTGGCTGTTGGTACCGTGGCCGGTGGTGCGGGCGGCGCGTTGGCTGGGGACGCCGTTGGCGGTGGCACGCTTGGCACGATCGCAGGTGGTGTCGGTGGAGCATTGCTGGGCAGGCACTTCGACAAGCAGCACACCAGGCACCGTAACGGCTGCTAATTGACATCTTTTAGCAGTCCTCTGGTCATACTTCCGACGACCACGGGGGCGTCTTTGCAATAAATTTTGAGCGGTGACTGTTGCAAAATCCGAGTGGTAATTGGGCGCCAAACTCATCCAACTGTGGCACGTTAAGGATCTCAGAGACCATAACCGTGAACAGCCCGCCGCCATGGAGGCAACCCCCCTGTTCCACTCAGCCAACGGTCTTCCATCCTCACTACGCTCCGACGATTTGCAGTGCAAAACAGGCGCACGGCACAAGTCTCGGTTTGGCGCGTTTGAGCAGCGGGAGCATAAAGGAGAGAAGATGCGCATTTTGAAGCTCACTGCGGCCATAGCACTGGTTGCAGGCATATCGACGCCGATTAGCTTGCTAGCTCAAACTTATCCTACCCAGGGTAACGGCGGGATACACCGGGATGATCAGACGAACGGTGGCGACCAGATGCGTCGCGACGATCAGATGCGTCGTGACGATAACAGCAACAATCGCGATAATCAGATGCGGCATGACGGGGGCTACGATCATGGGGGCCGAGGTCGCGGTGATCGCCGGGATTGGCATCATCGTCAGAATTGCAAAACGGTGTGGCACCATCATCACCGGGTACGCCAGTGCTGGTAGCACGGCGGTAGCCACGTAAGGCGAACTGGGAACTAGCATGGTCCCCAGCCCTGATGGCCGAAGTGTCTACAACTTCATAGGAGGCCGCATATTCGGTATCGTTGCCGCAACTCTGGTCGAAACATCCGACGTACTGGTCCTGTGAAATGACGAACCGTTTAGCGCGAGCATTGCACCGGCGATATCTGGACGTCGTTGGTTCGATTTATATTTATAACGAGCACCGTGGCTACACCAGCATCGACAGGGTGCTGGAGGCGGTGAGGGAACTATGCCCCGAAGACGTTGTCTTTATCGCTGCTATTGAAAAACATCGGGCCGACGAACGCAAACATTACATCATGTTCCGTCGCTGGTTCGAGTTGCGTGGCGTGATGCCGCTCGCGGTGGATCGCGCGTGCGGACATATTGACCGCTTTGTTGAAATCCTTTTTCGATCAACCATCGACGATCTCGACACGAAGGCCGTGCTGGGCAGCGAGGCGCTTTTTGAGCGCCTATGTCGCGTCATCATGCTGACCGAGAGGCGCGGGATGCGGCAGGTGGACACGCTTTTGCAATCCCGCCTGATCAGGTCCGATCCAGTGCTGACGAAAATTTTCAAGATCGTGCAACGCGATGAGCCAAGTCACTGGCAACCCTATGAAGCGTGGTTGCTTCGCACCAACCGGCCGCAGGCAAGACTGTCAGAGCGCATCGCCGACTTCTGGATCCACCGCGAGTTATTGTTCATCAAGCTACCCTGGCTTTTCATCAACATCTGGTCGCCACGTCGATACGCATGGGCAGACGACACAAAGGCGGTGGAGCAAAAATAGGCCGGTAAGGACAGGTCATCGCCTTTCCGCACCGGCACACTCGTTCACTGCGATGCGGGTCCGATGGGCTAGCCGGCCAGGCCTTTCGCGGTGGAAAGATGTTTGCGCAGCATGGGGATCGTCTTGCGGGCGAGGGCCAGGATAGCGGGCTGGTCCGGACGGCTCGTCTCCGCGGTGAACTTCGCGATATCCTTGCGATGGTCGTCCACCATGTAGCGTGCGAACTCGCGGTCGAAAGCGCGCCCCGTGAGCCCCGCCAATTTCAGTCGCTCTTTCACGGCCTCAGGCGCCAGGCGGTCGGTAACTGGCACATGCAACTTGCGCGCAACGGCCTCTGCCTCGGCCTTTCCTCTACTGTGATCGGCGGCCAGCATCGCACCAAACCGACGCACCCCTTCGCTGCTACCACGGCGAGCAGCCAGTGCGCCGAGTGCCGTCTCGCTATTGTCGCCTTGCATCGCTTCCGTCAGGAAGGATGCGCCGCCTGAGCCTGCAGCAGCCGCCGCCGTGGCCGTGGCCGTGGCCGCTAAGCTTGCTGCAACAACAGCGGCCGCAATCAGAATCTTCATGACCGAAACTCCTCTGGAACCAGCGGCCGAACGATTGATGACCTCCGGTGTTCCAGGGTGCATCGTTCAAGGCATTTGAACCCGCCCGCGCGGGAGCATGCGTTCGAGAACCCGGTCCTTTAGCCTGAAGTGGTGATACAAGGCAGCGGCCGCATGCCCGGCGGCGACCACGATGATGGCCCAACCGATGAGATTGTGGGCCTCCGTCAGCTGTTGCTGCTGCGGCTTGGATGTCGCGGCCATGGGCGAGCCGATCTGCAGGCCGAAGAAGCTCATCGTCTCACCTCCTGCCCATCGGATGATATAGCCGAGGACGGACTGTGTGATCAGGAGTATCCCGAAGGACATATGCCCATGAGTGCCGGTTCAGCCGTCGCGGTTTTGACTGCCGACGTCAGCGCAGGAACCTTTGCTGCTGCCTCGACCAAAGCCAAGCACCTCGGTCATCAGCTGCTGCCATAGATCGGCTGTGACGACCGAGTTACCCAGTCGACGAATTGGCGCCCGGTGCCCGAAAACACTGGCCCATATTCGGCCGTCTGGCGCGGGCATAGTTGCAGAGCTGGTCCGCGATCGCCTGCCGATCGGCGGCGGTGGTAACGCTATCCATTTGGCATTCTCCATCGCCGGCCCTTGCTGGACTTCGTGCGGCAAGAATCGGATGAAGGGCGCCGAATGCGAGATCGCCACCTGCCTTCAGGCAGGAAGCTCGGGGCGGCGAGACACATGGATCCCGACTAAGCGGCAAGCTCATTATTATCATCGGGGGACCGCGAACAGCGGCAGAGAGGGCGACGCTGCGGGTCCTGTTGAATAAGGTCGCGCGCAACGGGACTGGATCCTCAACATCGGATCAACCGCGGGATCGAACTTGAGGACGAGGCAGGGCCGAGCGAGCTGATGCTGGGCTTCTGCCGGTAGATGGCCAATAACGGTGAGTTCGTGGCGCTACGGGATGTCTTGGCGACGGAGCGGCGGAGCCGCAAAGCTGTGCGCGACACGACCGAGAGGCGGAGGCAAACATGCCAGGCCTGTCTGCGAAAGACACAATGGCATTGCGGAGTCCGCCCGGTTGCCTAGTCTCCGCGGCCAGATCGCCGGAGCACACGGCGTCATGCATGGAGAATTGGATGGACGACATGGCTCAAACCGCACAGCCGCTTCCCGCGCATGTCCCGCCGGAACTGGTGCGGCCGTTTCCCTATGTCCTGGGGGCGACGACGTACGGCGATCCCTTCGCGCCAGTCGCGGAAATTCACCGCGGCCCCGATGTTTTCTGGGCAGAGCGGGTGGTCAACGGAGTGGAGGGGGCGTGGGTGCCGCGCCGCGCCGAAGACATCCGCGCCGTCTTCTACGACAATGAGCATTTTTCCGTCCGCGGCTTTCCACCTTTTGCGCGGCTGCTCGGCGAAAGCTGGTACTTGGTTCCGGTGGAGCTGGATCCGCCCGAACACGGGCTGTTCCGGAGCGCTTTCAACCCGCTGTTCACACCCAAGAGGATGGCGCTACTCGAGGGCCGGATCCGCGGCTATGCGCGCGACTATATTGAGGGATTTCGTCAAAAGGGCGGCTGCGAGTTCATGCGGGATTTCGCGTTCCAGTTCCCGATCAAAGTGTTCCTCGAGCTGATGGGGCTGCCGCACGACCGCCTCGAACAGTTCCTCGCTTGGGAGCACTGCCTGCTGCACGATGCTGACCTGGAGCGGCTGAAGCATGCGACACGTGAGGTCAACGCCTATCTACGCGAGGAATGCGACGATCGCCGCCGCGATCCTCGCGACGACCTAATCACCTTTGGCGTCCACGTGGAGGTGGGTGGCCGCAAGATGACGGAGGATGAACTCACCGGCTTTTGCTTCAACTTGTTCATCGGCGGGCTCGACACAGTCTCGACCAATCTCGGGCTCATCTTCCGCCACCTCGCCGAACACCCGGCCGACCAGTCACGACTTCGCGAAGATCCAGGCATGATTCCGCAGGCGATCGACGAACTGATGCGCGCTTATCCCTGCATCCTCAACTCGCGTGAATGCATCAAGGATACAACGGTGCGCGGCGTAGAGATCCGGCGCGGTGACAAGGTGATGCTGCCCACCTTCCTGGCAGGGCGAGACCCCGAGGAGTTCCCCAACCCCGACCGGGTAGTTTTCGACCGGCGGCCGCGGCACTTGACGTTCGGCTATGGCGTACATCTCTGCATCGGCATGCACCTCGCGCGGCGCGAGATGCGGATTGCGATGGAGGAGTTTCTCGCCACCATCGGCGACTTTGCGGTCGCGCCGGGTGCGGTGATCCAGTCCTATCTGGCGGGAATCATCCAGCCGATCTCGCTGCCGCTTTTCTGGAAGACAGGAGCCCCCTAGCGACCCGGTCGCGGGAGAGGGCCAGAGGGTCAGGGGGGGGATGGTGCACGATCCCTCGCATTCATCGAAGACGCTGAGCTCGGCCCGTAAAAAGCCAATTTCCATCATCTCGGTGAACTCGTTGTAGCCTTCCTGCACACTGGCACAAGTAATTGCCTTTAACGAGTCACACACTGCGCAGGAGATGGGCCTTTTCGGACAGGAGACGTTCATCGATGCTGAAAAGACAGAGGTCTGGACTTAGTGGGTCTGGTCGCCAGTAATAAGTCGAAAAAGTGCTTATCCACTGCTTGAAATCGCTCTGCCGGCAGGGGTATCCGAAAACATGATCGCGGTTGGAACTCGGATCGAAGAGACAGGCACGCTGGTTCGGGACGGAGGTGCGTTCGTTTTGCGCCGCGAGGCTGGAGGTCGCTTCCACCTGGAGCTGGAACGCGTTCCCGTGAACGAAGTCGAGAAGCGCGTGCGCATCACCGGGGTCGTTGTTGCCGATGGTCTGGTTAGCGTGGACGGCGTCTCGCCAGCCTGACAACAGCCTGGCGGAGCCAGTTCCGGCAAGGGCGCACCCAGATTTTTCCTTGGTTCTCGCGGGCGCGCCGGCGGAGCTGGTGCTGGTGCTGGCGCTGGCGCTGGCGCTGGCGCAGATTAGCTGGGCATAAGGCATACATAGGAGTGCGGTCACCGGCTACGAACTGCTCAAACCAATCCCAGGAAGATCAGGTTCTCGCCCGTCGACGCCAGCGAGTTTCATCATGATTGTCGCGCCCCGTGACCAGTTTCGTGCGTTAGTTGGTTCGGCTCAGTTGGCCGCCCAAAACCCGAGGACGTTCTGATCATGCGCGATGCTACTCTTCTGACTCCTCGAACGGGCATTGCACTGGCACTTACGCTCGCCCTGGTCGGATGTGGCAAGATGAAGCAGAGCGATCCTCATGATAGTGTGAAGGCGGACGCGCGGACAAAGCGGCAGAGGGCGGCCTGTGGATCATCCGTCGCATATGATCGACTGAAAGGCCTTATGTTCGACGAGGCTATCGGGCGGCACAATGGTGATCGGGCCAACCTAGACACTTTGGCCGACTACTCTTTTGCGCGAATGAAGGAACCGATCGTCGAGGGCTGGGACCAGGCGCTCGACATCACACGTTGCAAGGGCCGCATCATTCTTGACCTTCCGCCGGGCACCGAGCGCGCTTTTGCCGGCGAGCGGCACCTGCAGGCAGACGTTCACTACACAGCCCAAGCGGCTGCGGACGGCAGCGGCTTTGTTTACCAGCTAAAGGGTGCAGAGCCGATCGTGGTCAAACTCGCGGCATTCAACCTGACCAGTGTGGCCTTTCGGCCTCCGCCAGCAATCGATCAAGGGCAAAGAGAACCAGCCGCTTCGGAGTCCACTCTCACCTCGATCGGTCGAGCAGCCGTGCCCGCGCCCCTGCCAAGTGTTGCCGGGATGCCATCGCCACCGGAGAGCGGAGAGAGGTTCGCGCCTGCTCGGCAGCAAACGACCAGGCTCCGGCGTGCCTTGGATCAAGCCGATCTGGAGCACAGGGAGCCCATGGCGGATGGCTCCGCAGGCGGAACAGCCGTGGCTACAATCCGCGCCTTCTATACTGCGCTTGGCGCAGGGAACGGGGTGACGGCATCTGCTCAGATCATCCCGGAGAAGCGATCGAGCCGAGCATTCTCGCCCGAAGCGATCTCGCGATTTTACGGGAGGCTGCCCGAGCCGATCCGGCTCACCGGAGTCGTGCCACTCGCCCGTGACGCATACCGCGTGAGTTACCGATATTCGGCCGGCAGGTCCCGCTGCAATGGCAGCGCAGTCGTTAGCCTCACTCAAAGGAACGGCCGCGATTTGATCCGCTCGATCCGCGCGCTAAGCGGCTGCTGAAACGGCACGGGCGGACCAGTGACTAAGCCGCCACAGCGTGATCTACTAGCCAGCTTCGTTCCCGATCATGCCACGCGGAACACGCGATCTAACTACGGCCGGTTCCCTTTGCCATAATCGTGATAGCGAACAGGCCAGCCGTGCCGATCGCATACAGGATGAGAACCACGAGTGAGTCGATGCCCATACCGGCAAACCGGCGCTTTGACCTGAAAATCAAGCCGCCAAGGTAAACACTCGTCAGCAGAATACCAAGGCCAGCGAGATAAATATCGGTGTTTTGTGCCTGAGGTAACACCGATTTTCCGGATATTAACGTTGCCAGCAAGAAGAGAACAGGCAGGAAGGCGTTGCCCCCGAAAATGTCGCTAACGGCGAGCTTATAATCACCGAGCTTCGTCGAAGCCAATCCTGTAGAAAGTTCGGGAAGCGCGGTAGCTGCGGCCAGCAGCGTTGCGCCGAACAGAACACCACTCATCCCGATGTGTGCGGCTATGCTTTCGCCAGTGCGCTCAAGCAGAATTCCAGCCACCAGCGTCACAGTCGCTGCCACCGCAAAGACAATAATCGGCCGTGAGGGACTTGGGCTCTTATCGGTCGCGCCCTTAGTTTTTGCAACCTTCGAGTAACCTTTCGGTTCTTCCTGAGAGTCGGGTGCGTTTCCTGTCGTGTCATGCCACGGCAAGTGCTTGTTTGCCCGACCGATCAGCCACACACCAACCACCCACAAGATGGCGATGAGCAGCGCATCTGGTGCAACCCGAGCTGCAATGAGCGTGGGCGGCAGCTGAGTGCCCATGATGGCGACGACCAGCACCGCGACTACCAGCAGGCCTTCAATCACCAGTGTCAGACTGGCGGCTCTGTAGGTAAGGGGAACATCGTCGGGCACGCCGAACGCATCGAGTGCAACCAGCACCACCGTCTGGATGGCAATACCTCCAAGAATATTGCCGACCGCTAGGCCTATCTCACCTGACCATGCCGCACTGGCGGTGATCGCAAGCTCCGGAAGATTGGTGGCAATCGCCAACAGAATGACGCCGCCAAGCGCCTCGCCGAAGCCAAAGCGCTGCGACAGCACGTCGGTCGAGTTCGAGAGCTTGACGCCTGCGAGCCAAATGGCGATCGCGGCGAGGACGAAGGTGCCAATAAGGGCGGCAAGCGGAAGTGACTGGAACATGCTGCATCACTATCCGCTTGAAAAGCTTCGGCAAGTGCCCAGTTCATTGCCCTTCAGGGTCGAGAGGGGGATAATCCGCACCTCATCAGCAGCGCTGTTAATTTCCGAGTAGCCAACGAAGAGGCCGGAACCAAGACCGCGAGCAGACCCTGATCTCCTGCGGGAGCTAAAACCAGGGACGACATCATCGCGGCAATTCTCCCGCTCCATTAATTGCACATGAAGCCTGGCTGTGGCCATTTTTTTGGACCCATCGTTAATTTCGTTCGCCGCAGCGGAGCAACGCCTCATTCATCCACTGGAAATCTTAGATGGGCAAGAACAGTGTGTCGCGTCCTGCGGCCGCCCTACAAGGAACGCATATGCGTTGCATCGTGCCGCCGCTCCTGCTCCTCCTGACCGCCAGCGCGACCGTCACAGCGCCCGAGCAGGCCCCGCCTGCCAAACTACAAACATCGACTCCGGCACCAACCCTCTCACCGGCTGACGCCCCGACTGCCATTGGGAATGGTACGTACGGGCCTGATCACGCCGGTTCCCGCGAACCGGGCGGCTTCCGCCCCGGTATCTTGTTCATCTCGCCCGCGGGCCAGCCGTTTCGGGCCGCACCCGGAGATCCCTATCCCGTCGCGACTTGGTTTGCACAAACGGACACGAACCACGACGGCCAGTTGACGATCGGCGAAATGCGGGACGACGCAACGCGGTTTTTTGCTGAACTCGACGCCAATCACGATGGTGAGATCGACCCCGATGAGGT
>JAQGKX010000076.1 GCA_028289885.1 Sphingomonadales bacterium | reverse complement strand
GATTGCGAGTACCTCGTTATCGTTGGCACTTATCGTTTTGAACGGTTTTAGGGCGCATTCAGGCCCGGCAAAAATACCGTCTTTCAATACACGTCGATCCTAGTTCGGCCCCATCAGGATCAGCCGGTAAGCTGATTTTGGTGGAGCCGCCGGGTACCGCCCCCGGGTCCG
This sequence comes from Sphingomonadales bacterium, assembly GCA_028289885.1. Lineage (GTDB taxonomy): Bacteria > Pseudomonadota > Alphaproteobacteria > Sphingomonadales > Sphingomonadaceae > Sphingomonas_O. The sequence goes on along the minus strand of JAQGKX010000076.1, from coordinate 41,932 downwards.
CTGCATCTATTTTACGGCATCATTTATCACCATAGACAGGGCCGAAACCCTGACCCCACCAATATAGCCCGGCTTTTTCGAATGAAAAGGTCCTGATGTCACAAACGAGGGATTGGCGGACAAACGGGCTTGCAACTTGCCGTTCATGTCTAAGGCGCTATGAAGACTTTATATGTTGACGCAACGATCCCGCTATGCCCTTCGCGCGATGCTCGTTCTCGCAGGTGAGGCCGCTGGCGGCCCACCGGTGCCAATGAGCCGGATTGCGGCGGAGGCCGAAATTCCGCGAAAGTTTCTTGAGATCATTCTCGGCGAGCTTCGCAACGCGGGATACGTCCTGTCGACGCGCGGCAAGTCGGGTGGCTTTCACCTCGCCCGCCCCGCGCACCTTATCTCATTCGGTGATATTATCCGGACGATAGAGGGGCCACTGGCGCTCGTCCCCTGCGTCAGCCGAACTGCCTACAAACGCTGCAAGGACTGCCGCAGCGAAGCGAACTGCGCGATCCGCCGTGCGATGATGATTGTCCGCGACGACACCGCCCGCATCCTCGATGGCACCAGCCTTGCCGGTGCCACCGCCCAGGAATTGGCAGCAGCCTAGGTCTTTGGCCGCGCGCGCAACTCGTCGCGAATTTCCTTAAGCAACACGACATCGGCAGCATCGCCAGCGACGACGGGTTCGTTTTTGGTGAGCTTGTTCACCGCGCGCACCATCAGGAAGATTATGAAGGCGATGATAACGAAATTGACGGCCTGCGTTGCGAATTCCCCCCAGCCAAGCAACGCGACGCCCGCCTTTTTCAACGCGGCATAGTCGGTCGGCGACCCTGCATAATTTGCCGGGATAGTCCCGAGGACGACAAAATGGCTTGAGAAATCGAGGCCCCCTGAAAGCTTTCCGATGATCGGCATGATGATGTCGTCGGTCAGCGAAGTGACGATCTTGCCGAACGCCCCCCCGATAATGACCGCGACGGCAAGGTCCAGCACGTTGCCGCGACTGACGAAAGCCTTGAATTCCTGAAGCATCGCTTCCTCCTTTTTCTGCCGGGGAAGGTTGCCAACGAAACACGCAAGTTTGCAACCCCATTCACGCGACCGACCGAATGGCGCATTGCGCAGCCCGCCATCCCCGGTGTATTAACACCACACTACACACAGTCCGGAGAGCCACGACCATGCGTTTCCCTTCACGCTTTGCCCTGATCGCCCCTTTTGCGGCAGTTGCACTGGCCGGTTGCGGCATCAATTCGATTCCAACCTCCGAAGAGAATGCGAAAGCTAAATGGGCGGACGTTCAGGCGTCGTATCAGCGCCGCGCCGACCTGATCCCCAATTTGCAGGCCGTGGTAAAGGGTTCGGCGGCTTCGGAGGGCAAAATCCTGACCGACGTCATCGAGGCACGCGCCAAGGCGACGTCGATACAGGTCACATCCAACGATCTGACCGACCCCGCCAAGGTCGCTCAGTTCCAGCAGGCACAGGGCCAATTGAGCGGTTCGCTCAGCCGGTTGATGGCCAATGTCGAAGCCTATCCCGAGCTGAAGAGCCAGGCCAACTTCTCGACCTTCATGCAGCAGATCGAGGGAACGGAAAACCGCATCAACATCGCGATCCGCGATTATAACGGCGCGGTGCAGTCATATAACACGCAGATCCGGACCTTCCCGGCGGCGATCGGTGCCAAGATTTTCTACGGCGCGAAACCGATGGCGACCTACACCGCGACTTCTGCAGGGGCGGAGAATGCACCCAAGGTTGATTTTAACTAAGCCTGAGACCCCTGCCCCTTTTCCAAGGTAATTAGTCAGTGCAGTCGCTCAGGATTACGGGTTTAAAGTACATCGTCGCTTTGTTCGTCGCCCTGTTCGCGGTGCCGGCGTTCGCCCAGACCTTCCCGCCCCTGACCGGGCGGGTGGTCGATGCGGCGAAGATATTGTCAGCGGAGCAGGTCGCGGCGCTGGATGGAAAATTGCAGGCGCTGGAGACCGCTTCGGGGCACCAGTTGGTCGTGGCGACGATCCCCGATCTGCAAGGCTATCCGATCGAGGATTACGGATACAAGCTGGGCCGCGCCTGGGCGCTGGGCAAGAAGGACGTCAACGACGGTGCGATCCTGCTGGTCGCGCCGAATGATCGGAAAGTTCGGGTCGAGGTGGGTTACGGGCTGGAGCCGGTGCTGACCGATGCCTATTCGGGCGTCATCATCAACAACCAAATCCTGCCGCATTTCAAGGCGAATGATTATCCTGGCGGAATCGATGCGGGCGTTGATGCGATAGCCGAACAGATCAAGCTGCCCCCCGATCAGGCGCAGGCACGGATGGCGGCGGCTGCCACGCAGACGCGCAACAAGGGCGCGGGTATTCCCATCGGCGTAATCCTGCCGGTGATCTTCATCTTCATATTTTTCGTGCTTCCGCTGCTTCGGCGCGGTGCTGGCGGGCGCACCCATGGTGGCGGTAGCGGCATCGGGCAGGTTATCCTGTGGAGCGCGCTGGATGCGGCAATGCGCGGCGGGCGCGGTGGCGGCGGCTCCGATTGGGGCGGCGGGGGCGGCTTCGGTGGCGGCGGAGGCGGTGGTGGCGGCTTTTCGGGCGGCGGCGGATCGTTCGGCGGCGGCGGAGCTTCGGGAGGATGGTAATGCGACGTCCCACAGAGATCGAACGGCAAGCGGTCAGTGATGCGGTCAAGGCGGCCGAGTCCGGCACATCGGGAGAGATCGTCACGATCGTCGCGGATCGGTCCGACAGTTATCACGATGCCGGATTGCAATACGCAGTGCTGGCAGTGTTCGTCGCGCTGGCGGCGTTTGCGGCTTGGCCCGGTTTCTACCTGCGCCTGCTCGGACTATTGAGCGGCGGCTGGGTGCATGAACCCTCGCTGATGCACATACTGACCATACTCTGGGCGGTGCTGGCGGTGCTGTTCCTGCTGGTCCGATATGGCCTGAACTATATGCCGTTGCGGCTGTGGCTGACACCGAAAGCAACGCGGCGGCGGCGCGTGAGACGGCGGGCGCTCGAACTGTTCAAGGTAGGAACCGAGGGGCGGACGACCGGGCGAACCGGCATCCTGATCTATCTGTCGCTAGGCGAACATATGGCCGAGATCATAGCCGATCAGGCCATCCACAGTCGTGTTCCCGACACCGAATGGGGCGATGCGATGGCTGCACTCGTTGGGCAAGTCAGCGACGGACGTATCGCCGACGGGATGATCGCGGCCATCGGAAAGGTCGGCGTCATCCTCGCCTCACATTTGCCGCGCGCCGATGACGATGTGGATGAACTTCCCGACCGGCTCATTGAATTATAGGGCTAAAGTGATGACCGACGAATTCGAAGAAATCATGTGGCAGGGCCGCTACATTACCGCCAAGCGCCGCGGCAAATGGGAATATGTCGGACGCGCGCGCAACATCGGCGCGGCGGTGATAGTCGCGGTGCAGGACGGGCATGTGCTGCTGGTCGAGCAATACCGGATGCCGTTACAGGCGCGGTGTCTCGAACTGCCAGCCGGACTGGTCGGTGACGAAACCGAAGGCGAGGATGTCGCAACGTCCGCGGGTCGCGAGTTGGTCGAGGAAACCGGCTGGCGCGCGGATCGTATCGAGATAATCGGCAAGTTCGCTTCGTCTCCGGGGATGGTTTCGGAGACCTTCACGCTGGTCAAGGCGCACGGCCTGACGAAAGTCGGACAAGGCGGGGGCATCGATGGCGAGGACATCATTGTCCACCGGATCGCGATGACCGACATAGCCGCTTTCGTCGACAACAAACGCCGCGAGGGCGTGGTTATCGACGTGAAGCTGTTACTGCTGCTGGCACCGGCGATCTTTTAGAGACCCGCCGACCCCGCTTTATCAGGGTCGGCAAATTCGATTCAGCCAACCTTTTCAGTCGCCAACCAACGAATTCGTTCGGGCATTTCCGTGCCGACGGCGGCAAAATAGACCATCTCGGCAAGGTTGGTGGCATGGTCGCCGATACGCTCGAGACCCTTCGCAACCGATAAGAGATGCGTACAGACGCCTATGGTGGTCGGGTCCTTCATCATCTGGGCAACGAGGGCCAACGACAGTTCATTGTAAAGCTGGTCGATATGCTGGTCACGCTCGCCGATATCGCGGGCGGCTTCTGCATCGCGCTTGGCGAAGGCCGAAACGGCGTCGTGAACGAGTGTGACGACCGATTTTCCCATGCTGGCGACGATGCCCCGGCTGTCGATCGCGCTGATATCGCCGAGTACCGACACGCGGCGAGCAATGTTCTTTGCATAGTCGCCGATACGTTCGAGGACGCCGGCGATTTTCAGCGCAGCGATGACGTCGCGGAGATCATCGGCCAACGGCGCACGGATCGCGAGGAGGCGGACGATGTCGCGTTCGATGCCTAGCTGAAGCTGGTCGATCACCAAATCGCTGGTGACGATCTGGCTCGCGGCATTACTATCGACCGAAGCGACGGCCTTCATGGCAGAGGCGATTGCCACTTCGACCAGTTCGCCCATTTTCTCGACCGAGGCGCGCAAGGCATCGAGGTCGTCGTCAAACGCGTGGAGCGTGTGGCGGGTGTCTTCTACCATCTGAATCGCTCCCTTAGCCGAACCGGCCGGTGACATAATCGCGCGTGCGTTTGACGCGCGGGTTCGAAAAGAGATCGGGCGTCGGACCGAATTCGATCATCTTGCCGAGGAACATGAAGCCGGTGTGATCCGACAGACGTGCCGCCTGCTGAAGGTTGTGCGTCACGATCACGATGGTAAGATCGGACTTCAACGCCATCAGCGTTTCTTCCAGTTTCGCCGTCGAGATCGGATCGAGTGCCGAAGCTGGCTCATCGAGCAGAAGAATTTCAGGTTCGACCGCAATGCCGCGCGCAACGCACAGGCGCTGCTGCTGGCCACCCGAAAGGCTGAGGCCCGATGCCGATAGCTTGTCCTTCACTTCACCCCAGAGCGCCGCGCGGGTCAGCGAGCGTTCGACGATGACGTCCATGTCGGCCTTCGACTTGCGCTCATACAGCTTCACGCCGAACGCGACATTGTCGTAGATCGACATCGGGAATGGCGTCGGTTTCTGGAACACCATGCCGATGCGCGCGCGCAGGCGGGCAAGATCGACGTTCGACTGGACGACATCGGTGCTGCCATCGCGAGCCTTTAGCCGGGCGATGCTCGCACGGTCGGTCAGCACGTCCTCACCTTCAAGAAGCACGCGACCGGTTGAATGCTGCCCGGGATACAGGTCGTAAATGCGGTTGAGCGCACGGAGCAATGTCGATTTGCCGCAACCCGATGGTCCGATCAACGCGGTGATGCGGTTGCGCTCGACCGGCAGATTGACGCTGAAAAGCGACTGGGTCTTGCCGTAGAAAAAGTCGAGGTTCTTGGTTTCGAGGATCAGTTCGCCGGTTGGGGCGACCATCACCGGCTCGTCCGTGTCCACGGATTGGATGTCGAAGTTCATCAGCGGTGACTTTCCCGGGACAAGATGCGCCCGATGATATTGATGGAGAGAACCGCCGTAGCGATGAGCAGAGCACCGACCCATGCGAGACGGCGCCAGTCGTCATACGCCGACAGGGCGAACTGGAAGATGGTGGTCGGCAGGGAAGCCATTGGCTGGCTGAGGTTTACGCTGAAGAACTGATTGCCGAGTGAGGTGAACAGCAATGGTGCGGTCTCACCCGAGATGCGCGCGAAGCCGAGCAGGCCTGCGGTGACGAGACCAGCCGCCGCCGCGCGCCAGATGATCGTACGCGTGACGAAGGCGCGCGTTGCTCCCAAAGCCATGCCAGCTTCCCGAAGCGTGTTCGGCTGGAGATTGAGGATGTCCTCGGTCGTGCGCGTGACAACGGGGACAGCGAGGATGCCCAGCGCGACGGCACCGGCGAGTGCCGAAAAGCCGTGGAACGGTGCGACGAGGATGCCGTACACGAACAGGCCGATCAGGATCGACGGTGCCGACAACAGCACGTCGTTCATGAAACGGACGATCTGGCCATAGCGCGTCTTGCCGCCATATTCAGACAGCCATGTCCCGGCGAGGATGCCGACGATCAGCGCGATGACCATGCCGAGACCGCACATGATCAGCGAACCGGTAATCGCGTTGGACAATCCGCCCTCCGAACCCGGAGCAGGCTGGCTTTCGGTAAATATCTTGGAGTCGAGACCGCCGATGCCCTGGATGACAAGCGACCAGAGGATCATGACCAGCGCGCCGAGTGCGATGAAGGTCGCGAAGCCACAGGCCCCGACGAAGATGGCGTTGATGGCGCGACGACTGCGCGCGCGGGCTATGCCGAATTCCTTGGCCATATCAGTGCTTCGCTCTAGCGAGGAGGAGGCGGGCGATTGCCAGCACGATGAAGGTGATGACGAACAGCACGAGGCCGAGCGCGATCAATGCCGAAACATGTTCCGGACTGGAGGCTTCGGCGAACTCGTTGGCGATGGTGGACGCAATCGTCGATCCGGAGTCGAACATCGACTTCGGGAAACTATGCGCGTTACCGATGATGAACGTCACCGCCATCGTTTCGCCGAGCGCGCGACCGAGGCCCAACATAATGACGCCGATCATGCCCTGCCCGACGTAGGGAACAGTGACCGATTTCATGACCTCGAAGGGGGTGCAGCCGAGGCCGTATCCGGCTTCGCGGACCTGTGCGGGAACCGTCAGGAGGAGTTCGCGAAAGACCGCCGCCATATAGGGCAGGATCATGATCGCGAGGATCATCGAAGCGGTCGAGATGTTCGCGCCGTTCGGGACGCCCTTGACGATGGATTCGAGCCAGCTTCGCGGTTCAGCCGCCATGACGAGAGGCATCTGAACGTGTTCGGCAAACCATGGGGCAAAGACGAACAGGCCCCACATGCCGTAGACGATCGAGGGGATGCCCGCGAGCAGTTCGATGGCCATGGCGATCGGTTTGGAAAGGCGGGCGGGAGCAAATTCGACCAGGAAGATCGAGGCACCCATCGCAAGCGGCAGGGCCATGAGCAATGCGAGGAAAGCGGTGATCAGAGTACCGGCGATCGGACCGGCAGCGCCGTACACCTCGCCTACCGGGTCCCAGACCGATGAGGTGATGAAGCCGAAACCGAAGGTGCGGAAAGCAGGCCACCCTCCAATCGCGAGGCTGATGACGACACCCGAGAGCGTCGCGAGCAGCAGCGTCGCTGCGGATGCACAGGCCCAGCGGAACAGCATTTCGCTGGTAGCGCCGGGGGCTTTCGAAGCTGAACTTCGAAGCGCGGGAAAGGCGGTTGCTGTCATGTGTTTTTCACGAAAATGGCGCGGCGGCTGAAAGGACCCGCCGCGCCGTTCGCACTTATTTTGCTACGTACACAGGCTTGCCGCCCGATGTGACGTTCGATGCCCACTGGCTGCGCACCAGTGTTTTCACGGCGGCTGGCAGGGGAACATAGTCGAGTGCGAGAGCCGAAGCGTCACCCGTCTTGTAGGCCCAGTCGAAGAACTTCAGGACCGAAGCACCGGTTTCGGCGTTCGACTGGTTCTTGTGAACCAGAATGAACGTCGCACCGGTGATTGGCCATGCGTTCGGACCAGCCTGATCGAGCAGGAGCAGGTAATTGCCCGGAGCCTTGTTCCACTGCGCACCGGCAGCGGCAGCCGAGAAGCTGGCGGTTACTGGTGGTGGGAAACGGTTGGCCTTGTTGCCGACCAAGGCATAGGCCGCCTTGTTCTGCTTGGCGTAGGCGAACTCGACATAGCCGATCGAACCAACCGTCTGCTTCACGAACGCCGAGACGCCGTCATTGCCCTTGCCACCAAGACCGACTGGCCACTGAACAGCATCGTTGCCGCCAACCTTGGCAGCCCATTCGGGGTTCTTCATCGACAGATAGGTGGTGAACAGGAACGACGTACCGGAACCGTCCGAACGATGGACGACGGTGATTGGCGTGCCGGGCAGTTTCAGATGGCCGTTAAGACCCTGAATTGCAGGATCGTTCCAGCGGCTGACCTTGCCGAGGAAGATGTCACCGAGGACGGCACCCGTCAGCTTGATACGACCGGCGGCGAGGCCCGGCAGGTTGATGATCGGCACGACGCCGCCAACGACCGTCGGGAACTGATACAGGCCGGCAGCCTGAAGATCGGCAGGCTTCAAAGGCTTGTCGCTGGCGCCGAAATCGACGGTCGATGCCTTGATCTGCTTGATGCCGCCGCCCGAACCGATGGCCTGGTAGTTGAGCTTCGAACCCGTCGAAGCACGGTACATTTCAGCCCAGCGTGCATAGACGGGAGCCGGGAACGAAGCGCCGGCACCGGCGATGTCGCCAGCGACCGCAGCACCGGCAACTGCCAGTCCTGCGAACGCCAAGATGAATTTTTTATACATATTGTTTTCCCATTGTGAGCGGCACACCGCGCCGCTGTTGACGGTTAGATATTAGAAACGGAACTGGCCGAAAAGACCGAACTCGTCGTAGGTGCCACGGTTGTTTGGACCAGCCGAAGGGTTCGCCAGGCCGAAGTTGCCGTTCGACGTGTTGACGATTCCACCGTTGACGGTGTCGCGCTTGTACACGAACGCCAGATCGACGATCTTTGCCGGGCTATACTGGATACCGACGTTGAAATAATCGTCCTTGCGGTTCGGCAAGGCGTCCTTCGTTGGCTTCATATGGTCGTAGCGTCCGAAGGCGCTCCACTTCGGCATGAAGTTGACCGAAGCGAAGCCAGAATAGCCCTCTGCCTTGTCGGTCAGCACAGCCGAAGTGATATAGGCTGGCGTGTTGCTGCTCTGATAATTCTTGGCGTAGAAATACTCGCCACCGACCGTGAACAGCTTGTTCTTATACCCGATCAGGCCGTCGAGTCGGCTGGCAGTGTGGAAAACCGGTGTGTTCTGGACATCGTTGCCGAGCTTCCCGGTATAACCACCGACCGCACCGAAGAAGCCCTTATAGGCAACCGATACGCGACCTTCGACATCGACGGCCTTGGTAACCTTGACGTTGCGATAGCCACCACCGTCGACGACCGAGACCTGATACGACACGATGCCGCCTGCGAGGTCGCCAAGAACGTGGACGCCCCAATCAGCCGATGTTGCGAAGCTGGTGCGATCGGCGATCGTGTTCTCGATGTGGCGATAACCGTAGACGCCCTCAACATAGGGAACCCATGGAAGATCGGCCGAACCCAGACGAACGATGAGTGCCGGATTGAACTTGGCCTGCAGATACGCCTTCTTGATGTAGAAACCGCGACCGACGAGGCCATAGTCGCTCTGCGTCAGCGTCGCGGGCGTGCCTGGAGTACCTATCGGAGCACCTGGAATACCTATCGGAACGCCTGGAGTACCAACAGTGCCCGGGTTGAGCACGATTGTGTTGCCCGAGAAGTTACCGGCCGATGTACGACCGACGACGTTGGCGACGTCCATGGTCAAATTGGCCGAGAACATGCTGTCGAACTTATGATCGACGCCGAGGTAGAAGCGCTTGATGTTGAAGCCGGTGCCGCTCTGGGCGGTCTTTGGCCCGTTCAGACGCTGGTTGATGGTGCTGGCGTTGAAATACATGCGACCCGAAATCGATGTGTCGTTGAACCATGCGGCAGGCGAAGCCTTTGGCGCATTGGCGGCCATGGCGGTCTTTACCTGAGCGGGAACAGCAGCGGCGGCGGTAACTGCGCTTGCCTGAGCAGCCTGGGCCTGTGCGGTTGCAGCAGCAGCCTGCGCCTGAACGTCGCGCGTGGCATTCTGCTGGCCAAGCGTGACGGCTTCCTGTGCGTCAAGGCGGGCGGTCAGCATCTCGACCTGTTCGCGCAAGGCCTTCAGCTCAGCCGATTCTCCACCTGATTTCTTGGCAGCGGCATGATGCACGGGCTTCGCGATGGCAGGCATTGCGAATGCGAGTGTGGAAAGACTTGCTGCACCAAGCAGCAGGCGAGAAATTGACATTGAAACCCCCTAGAGTCGCGAGCAGATCGCCCGGCCAGCGAGTCAGTAGCGGGGGATTGTGACAGTCACAGGCAGTTTTCGTGACGAATCCGTTGCGGATTTGTGACGGTATTATGACATTGTGGGTAAGGCCTAATCCGTCCCCGCTTGCCATAGGAAGAATGCAAATTCCTCTGCCGTCTCTCGCAATGATTCAAAGCGCCCTGACTTGCCGCCGTGGCCCGCCCCCATGTTGGTCTTCAGCAACAGGACGTTGTCGTTGGTCTTGAGTTCCCGAAGTTTCGCGCACCATTTTGCCGGTTCCCAATAGGTTACGCGCGGATCGGTCAGGCCCGCAGTGATCAGCAGCGGCGGATAAGCCTGCGCCTTCACATTGTCATAAGGGGAATAATCGCGGATCAGGTCGAACGCGGCCTTGTCGGTGATCGGGTTGCCCCATTCCGGCCACTCGCCGGGCGTCAGCGGCAGTGTGTCATCGAGCATGGTGTTCAGGACATCGACGAAGGGCACGTGTGCGGCAACCGCTCCGAACAGATCGGGGTCGGTGTTTATGACGACGCCCATCAATTCGCCGCCCGCCGAACCGCCCGCCGCGCAGACTTTACCGGGAGAGGAGAAGCCGAGTTCGCACAGGCCGCGTCCGACATCGACGAAATCGCTAAACGCATTCCACCGCTTTTCGAGCTTGCCATCGAGTTGCCATTGCTGGCCAAGGTCGTCGCCGCCACGGATATGCGCGATGGCAAAGGCAAACCCGCGATCGAGCAGGCTGATCCGCGTGACCGAGAAACTGGGCGGGATAGCGATGCCGTATGCGCCATAGCCGTAGAGATAGAGCGGGTGGGTGCCGTCCTTTGGAAAGTCCCGGGCATAGACGATCGAGACCGGAACCTTCGTGCCGTCGCGGGCGGTGATCTCGACGCGCTCTGTCGTGTATTTGCCGCCGTCATAGCCCGAGGGAATGACCTGTTCTTTCAGCGTCGTCATCGCGGCGGTGGCGACGTCATAAGCAGTGATGCGATCGGGCGTGACCATCGAATCATAGGACAGGCGCAGCGTATCGACAGCGTATTCGGGGTTCTCGTCCAAACCGGCGGTGTAGCTTGCTTCCGGAAAGGCGATACGCTTCGACGGGCCACCCGCGTAGTCGTGAATCTCGATCTGGTCGAGGCCATTTTCGCGACCCTCGACCACGAAGAAATCGGCGAAACACGATACGTCGGTGAGATAGAATTCGCGTCGGGGAGCGATGCGTTCCTGCCAGTCGCCGGGCGCCGCCACAGTCGCGGTGACGAGGCGAAAGTTGGTGTCGATGTCGTTGGTCACGATGAACAGGTCGCCGCCGTGGGTCTCGACATCATATTCCACGCCAGCCTTGCGCGCGCGGATCAGGATCGGTTCGGCGAGCGGGTCGGTGGCGGGAAGCAGACGCACTTCGCTGGTCGTGTTGTCGCCGGTCGCGACTGCGATCCATTTGCGGTCGTGGGTCATGCCCGCACCGCATTGAAAGCCGATATCGTCCTCATGATAGATGGTCACGTCTTCGGCCACCGGAGTGCCGATGCGATGCAATTTGATCGTGTCGATGCGCCACTGGTCGTTTACCTGACCGTAGAGAAAGGCCGAGCCATCGGCGTTCCAGACGAGCGCTCCCATAGTACCCGCCACTTCGTCGTGGAGCATTTCGCCGGTCTGGAGATCGCGGACGCGGGCGGTGAAGCGTTCGGAGCCATCGTCGTCGATCGAATAGGCGATGAACCGGCCATCCTCCGTCAGCGAAATCGCGCCGACGCGGAAATATTCATGGCCCTCCGCCAGCGCGGGTTCGTCGAGGATCAGTTCGTCGGGTCCGCCCGTCACGGGCTTGCGCCACCATTTGCGATACTGACCGCCCATCTCGAACGCCCGCCAGTATAAATACGCGCCGTCCTTGGCGGGAACTGAAGCATCGTCCTCCTTGATGCGACCCTTCATCTCCTGGAACAGCGTTTCGATCAGCGGCTTTTGCGGGGCTATCTGCTCCTCGAAATAAACATTCTCAGCCTTTAGATGATCGAGGATCTCGGCGTCGGTCACCTCGGGATAGCCCGGATCGCGCAGCCATGCGTAATCATCCGACAGCGCGATGCCGTGGTGGGTCGAGGTCGTCGGACGGCGCGGGGCGATGGGGGGCGTGGTGCTCATGGCGGCGTTTTGGGGGGGATGAGGCGGAGTGGCAAGTGGGTGTTATCGCTGACTGCCAGTGTTATATCGGGATCAATCGTCATTTCCGAAGGCTGCCCAATGTCCACCTACGCCGACCGCCTCTCTGCCCTTCGCGCCCAGCTTGCCGCTCAGAAACTCGACGGGTTCGTGGTGCCGCTGACCGACGAGCATATGTCCGAATATGTTGGCGACTATGCCAAGCGGCTCGAATGGCTGACCGGTTTCAAGGGGTCGGCGGGCGCTGCGGTGGTGTTGCCCGAACAGGCGGCGATATTCGTCGATGGGCGCTATACTTTGCAGGTCCGCGCCCAGGTTTCGGGAGACGACTGGGCGTATATGGGCGTGCCGCAAACGAGCATTGCCGAATGGCTGCGGGAAAATGCCAAAGCGGGCGGGCGTATCGGTTACGATCCCTGGCTGCACACACGCGACTGGGTTGCCGCGGCAAGAGCGGCGCTAAATGCCAAGGGCATCGAACTGGTGCCGGTTTCGGCAAACCCCGTCGATGCGGTGTGGGACGATCAGCCGGTAAGGTCGGAGGCTCGGATAGCGGTGCAGGACACCTTGCTGGCGGGACGGTCGTCGGCGGATAAACGGGCCGAGATTGCAGATTGGCTGACCAGAGAGGGCCTCGATGCGACCGTGATGACGGCGCTCGATTCGATTGCGTGGACCTTCAATGTGCGCGGGACCGATGTGACGCATACACCGGTCGGACTGGCTTTCGCCATATTGAACGCCGACGCGACGGCGGACCTGTTCATTGCGCCGGACAAGATTGACGATGCGGTGCGGGGTCATCTGGGTAACGGCGTTCGGCTGCATGACCGGACCGAGTTTGCGGCGGCGCTCTCTGATTTGGCGGGCAAGCGCGTTGCCGCCGATCCGGAGCGCGCGGTTGCTGCCGTGTTCGATGCCCTGGAAAAAGGGGGCGCGAAGCTGGTGACGGTGCGCGATCCTGCCGTGCTTGCCAAAGCCATCAAGAACCATGCGGAGCAAGCGGGTTCACGCAGCGCTCATGCGCGCGACGGGGCGGCATTGTCGCGGTATTTGCACTGGGTTTCGGTCGAGGCTCCGAAGGGCCAATTGACCGAGATTTCTGCTTCGGACCGGTTGGAACAGTTTCGCCGGGGGTCGGGCAAATTGCTCGATCTCAGCTTCGATACGATATCGGGCGCGGGTCCGCATGGCGCGATCATGCATTACAAGGCGGATGCGACGACCGACCGGAGGATTGATCCGTCTTCGGTGTACCTGTGCGATTCGGGTGGGCAATACGCCGATGGCACGACCGATGTGACGCGGACGATCTGGGTGGGGCCGGGCGAGGCTCCGGCGGAAGTTCGCGACCGGTTCACGCGGGTGCTGAAGGGTCATATTGCGTTGGCAACAGCGGTGTTTCCGGAAGGAACGCGCGGGAGCCAGCTTGACGGGTTCGCGCGGCAGTTCCTGTGGGCGGCGGGGTTGGATTACGCGCACGGAACGGGCCACGGCGTGGGTGCGTTCCTTGCGGTGCACGAGGGGCCGCAGCGAATCGCCAAGCCGGGCGGTGGACAGGCCGGGACCGAGGAGCCGCTGCGCGCGGGCATGTTCCTGTCGAACGAGCCGGGCTATTACAAACCCGACGGCTATGGGATCAGGATCGAGAATCTGGTGCTGGTCGAGGAGCGGCGGTTCCCCGATGGCGACATGAACATGCTCGGATTCGAAACGCTGACCTTTGCACCGATCGACCGGAATATGATGGATGTCGGACTGTTGACCCAGCCCGAGCGGGCGTGGGTCGATGACTATCATGCGCAGGTGCTGGCGATTGTCGGCCCGCAACTGGATGGGGACGCGGCGGTTTGGCTGAATGAGGTTTGCGCGCCGCTATAGTAATCAGGCCAGGCCGACGAAGACGCCTTACTTGAAATTATCGGCGTAGGTCTGCAGCTTCAGCAACCGTTCGGGTGCCGGGACGATATGCGCGGTGATGCCGTGTCGGTCGGCATAGGATTTTGCCGCTTCGACCGTTGCAAACTTCAGCGAGATCTGCCCGCGCGTGTCGCCCGACCCTGCCCAACCAGTCAGCGGATCCGCTTTTTTTGCCTCGGCAGGCTCGAACTCCAATATCCAGCTATCGGTGCCCGCGCGACCGGACTGCATGGCGTTCTTGGGCTTTTGAAAAATGCGGGCGTGGCTCATACACGCTGCAATGCCGCAGTTTACCGCTGTCTCGCAAGCGCGTTCTTTGTCTTCAGCGATGCGGTGGCCCCGGTCGGATCGTCCGGCCAGTTGTGGCGCGGGTAGCGACCACGCATTTCCTTGGCGACATCGGCCCAGCTGCCCTTCCAGAAACCCGGAAGGTCGCGGGTGGTCTGAATGGGTTTCGCGCCGGGCGAGGTCAGGCTGAGGACGAGCGGAATGCCGTTGCCGATGGTCGGATGGGTAGCGATGCCGAATAAGGCCTGCACCCGAAGTTCGACGGTCGGGCCGGCGGGGGCGGCATAGTCGATCGCGTGATGGGTGCCGGCGGGCGACAGGAATTCGCGGGGCGCGCGCGTGTTGATGGCCTGCTGATCTGACCAATCGAGGAGGTTCAGCCAGCTCTGGATCAACGCACCCGGGTCGATCTCGTTGAGGCGGCGCTTGGTTGCGACGAGTTCGGGGAGCCATTCGTCGAGGCGTTCGATCAGGGTAGCGTCGTCGAGGCCGAAAACCCCTGCAAAGCCCGCGCGGGCCTGAACTGTAAGAACTGATGGGGGGAGGTTCAGCACCGACAGGCCGTGGGCGCGGACGGCGTCGACAAGGGCTTTGGCCGTGGCTTCGCGGGAGACGTCGAAAGGGACCGAGTTCAGGACAATCGAACCGAGGCGACGTTCGCGGCGCGCGGAGACGCCTCCGGTCGTGGGGTCGAACTTCAGCTGATCGTTGGTGATGATGGTGTCGGCGAAGATCGACTCGACTTCCGCCGAAGTCAGTGTTGCGGCGGAGACGATTCGCGCTCCAGCCGCCGAGCCCTGGGTTTCAGCGACAGCCAGCCATTCGGCGCGCGCGAGGGGGGATGTCGGGTCGAGCCGGAAGCCGCGCCCACCGACGCTGACCCAATCGGCACCGTCGCCTGAACGCCGTTTTGCGACACGGTCGGGAAAGGCGAGGGCGATGCACTGTCCCGCGCCGCCATCCGATCGTTTTGCCCCATCGGCCCAGCGGCGCGCAATCGAGCGGGCCGCGTCGGCGCGCTGGCCCCGGTCGCCCCGCCAACGAGAGAGGCGCGAATCGATGTCGGTGTCCGGCCCGCCCAGCCCGCGTTCGGTCAGCAGCATCGCGACCTCCGACGCCAGAGCACGGTCCTCGGCGGCGATCAGCATATGGGCGAGCCGTGGTGGCAGCGGGACAGCCGCGATGGCCTTCCCATGGGCGGTCGGGCGGCCATCATCGTCGATCGCGCCAAGGAGCAGCAACCGACCGCGCGCTTCAGCGATCGCGGACTCGGGTGGCGGGTCGATCCAGCGTAGCGTGCGCGGGTCGGTTACGCCCCAGATCGCGCAATCGAGCATGAGAGCGGACAGATCGGCTTCGAGAATTTCCGGCGGGTCGAAACGCGGCAGGCCACCGGTCGCCGCTTCTTCCCACAAGCGAACGGCCAGCCCCGACCCCTGTCTCGCCGCGCGCCCTGCCCTTTGCGTGACGGCGGCTTGCGATGCGCGTTCGGTGACGAGGCGCGTCAGGCCAGCCGACCGGTCGTAGCGTGGGCGACGGGCGAGGCCTGAGTCCACTACGATCCGAACGCCGTCGATAGTCAGGCTGGTTTCGGCGATGCTGGTGGCGAGCACGACCTTGCGGCCCAATCCGGGAGCGATGGCGGCGCGCTGCGCGGCGGGGTCGAGCGCACCATAGAGTTTGTGGACCACAATATCGGCGGGCAGCCGGTCGAGCCGTTCGGCGGTGCGTTCGATTTCGGCGACCCCCGGCAGGAACGCGAGCAGCGACCCCGCTTCGGCCGCCATTACGGCTCGGATCGCGGCGGCCATTGCGTCTTCGATGCGGTCGGATGCGCGGCCCGAATATCGGACCTCCAGCGGCCATGCGCGCCCTTCGCTTTCGACGACGGGGGCGTCCATCAACGTCGCAAACCGGGTGCCGTCGAGCGTTGCGGACATTGCCAGCAGGCGAAGGTCGGGACGCAATCCGCCCTGTGCGTCGAGTGCGAAAGCCAGCCCGGCATCGCAGTCGAGACTGCGTTCGTGTACCTCATCGAACAGGACGGCGGACACTCCGGCAAGTTCGGGATCGGCCTGAATCCGGTTGCGAAAAATGCCTTCGGTGACGACGAGGATGCGCGTCCTGCCCGAGCGTTTCGAATCCATGCGGGTCGCGTAGCCGATGGTTTCGCCGACGCGCTCGCCGCGCAATTCGGCCATGCGTTCGGCTGCAGCGCGGGCGGCGATGCGACGGGGGGAGAGCAGCAGGATTTCGCCGGTGCACCATGGTTCGTCAAGCAGCGCAGGGGCGACGGCGGTGGTCTTGCCCGCTCCGGGTGGGGCAACAAGGACGGCGTTCGACGAGCCGCGCAGGACCGCCAATAATCCAGGAAGTACCGCGTGGATCGGGAGCGCCACCGCCCCTAATAAGCGCGCGAGATCGCGAACTCGACGGCCTCGGTCAGCGCCGCTTTCGCAGTTCCCCGCGTAAAGGGACCGAGCGCGTCGATGGCACGCTGTCCATAGTGGCGGGCGCGGGCGATGGTGTCGTCGATAGCACCGGTTTCCCGCACAAGCCTGATGGCGATGGCGAGGTCTTCGTCCGAAACGCGGCGTCCTTCGACGGCGTCCTTCCAGAACTTGCGGTCCTCGTCCGACCCGCGCGCGAAGGCGAGGATGACCGGCAACGTCATCTTGCCGTCGCGGAAGTCGTCGCCGACTCCCTTGCCCATCGTCTCGGCATCCGACGCATAATCGAGCGCATCGTCGACCAGCTGGAAGGCGATACCGAGGTTGCGGCCATAGGCGTCGAGCGCTTCCTCCACACTGTCGTCACGTTCGGCAACGACGGCGGCAATGCGGCAGGCGGCGGCGAACAGCGCGGCGGTTTTTGCGCTGATAATGGCAAGATAACGGTCCTCGCCAAGGCCGACCTGACGCTGGGCGGTGAGCTGGTTTACTTCCCCCTCAGCGATCACGGCGCTGGCGTTCGACAGGATGCGGAGCACTTTCAGGCTGCCGTCCTCGACCATCAGTTCGAACGAGCGGCTAAACAGAAAGTCGCCGACGAGAACGCTGGCGGCATTTCCCCAGATGATGTTGGCCGTGCGCTTGCCACGGCGCAGGCCCGAACTGTCGACGACATCGTCGTGCAATAACGTCGCGGTGTGGATAAACTCGACGCAGGCCGCGAGTTTATGGTGGCGTGCACCGCCATAATCGAGCAGTTTGGCGCAGGCGAGCGTCAGCATCGGTCGCATCCGCTTGCCACCGCCCGCGATCAGGTGACCGGCGAGTTCGGGGATCAGCGGGATTTCCGACTGCATCCGGTCGAGAATGACCTTGTTGACGTGACCGAGATCACCCGCGACCAGCGCGACGAGCGCGTCCATCGAGGGAGCGGCAGCAGTGCCGCCCGAAATGCTGTGAAGTGTCGCGGTCATTGCCAATTCCTGTGACGTGCAGCTAGGGCTAAGGCAAGAGCGCGTAGAGGTGGAGAGTGCCGATGGCCGATGAGAAGTTGCAGAAATACCGCGAAAGCATCGACAATATCGACGCCGCGCTGGTCTTCATGCTCGCCGAACGGTTCAAGGTCACGCAAGCGGTCGGTGCCTATAAGGCGACGACCGGCCTCGCCCCAGCCGACCCCGATCGCGAGACGGCTCAGGTCGCGCGCCTGCGAAAACTTGCCGAAGATGCAAGGCTGGACCCCGATTTCACCGAAAAGTTCCTGCGGTTTATCATCGACGAGGTGATCCGCCACCATACGGGGATGCAGGTCTAGCCGCTGACAAACCGCTGAAAGCTCTTACCAGATCTTGATCCGGTCCTTTGGCGCCAGATAATATTTCTGGCCCGGCTTCACGTTGAACGCCGTGTACCATGCATCGAGGTTGCGCGCGACGTAGGGCCGATACGCTCCCGGCGTGTGCGGGTCGGTGGTGATCTGCTTGCGGATAGACGCCTCACGCGCCTTGGTCTGCCACACTTGTCCAAAGCCGAGGAAGAAACGCTGGTCGCCGGTATAGCCGTCGATGACCGGGGCTGGCTTGCCATGAAGCGACAGATGATAGGCCTCATAGGCGACGTTCAGCCCGGCCAGATCGGCCATGTTTTCGCCCAGCGTCAGCTCGCCGTTGACGTGAGCGCCGGGGACCGGTTCATACTCGCCATATTGCTTGACGACGCTGTCGGTCAGCACCTTGAACCGGGCGATATCGGCGGGGGTCCACCAGTCGTTGAGATTGCCCTTCGGATCGTACTTCCGACCCTGATCGTCGAAATGGTGACTGATCTCATGGCCGATAACTGCGCCGATCGCGCCGTAGTTGACCGCAGGGTCGGCGTTCGGATCGAAAAACGGTGGCTGCAGGATTGCCGCAGGGAAGACGATCTCGTTCATCGGCGGATTGGCATAGGCGTTCACAGTCTGCGGCGTCATGCCCCATTCGGTACGATCGACGGGCCTGCCGATCTTGTTCAGATTGCGCTGGAACTCGAACTCGGTGGCCCGCTGGTCATTGCCATACGCATCGCCGGAAACGAACTGCAGCGACGAATAATCGCGCCATTTCGTCGGATAGCCGATCTTGGGCGTGAAGGCGGCCAGCTTGACCTGCGCCTTCGCCTTGGTCTCCGGAGCCATCCACGTCAGCCGCTGCAGCCGGTCGTTCATGGCGGCGGTGATGTTGCGGACGAGTTCGTCGGCCTTAGCCTTTGATTCAGGCGGAAAATAGCGCGCGACGTAAAGCTCGCCGACCGCTTCGCCCATGCTGTTGTTGACCTCATCCACGCCGCGTTTCCAGCGATCCTTCAGCTGCGGCGTTCCCGACAGGACGGTCCCGTTGAATGCAAAATCTTCGTTCACGAACGCCTTGCCGAGGAGCGGGGCGGCGCTGGCGATGGTGTGATAGGCCAGATATTCCTTCCATGTCGCGATGGGGGTCGCAGCGATGATCCGTGCGGTCGCGGTTACGGCAGAAGGTTGCTGGACGATGATCCGCTTTTCCCCGCCAAGACCGACGGTCGATAACCAGGTCGCCCAATCGACACCCGGCATGGTCTTGCCCAGATCGGACACGGCGATCGGATTATAGCTTTTCTCGACCTGTCGTTCTTCCGCGCGGCTCCAGTGAATCTCCGCAAGGCCGTGTTCGACCGCATAGATGCGCTTGGCCGCACCATCGGGATCGGGCTGGCCCGCAAGGCGGAGCAGCGTCGCGATGTGCGCGACGTACTTGGCCTGGATATCAGCCGACTTCGCATCGGTTTTCAGGTAATAATCACGGTCGGGCAGGCCAAGGCCGCTCTGGCTGGCCCATGCCGCGTACTGCGTATTGTCCTTCAAATCCTGTTCGACGAAGAAGGTCAGCGGACCATCGATGCCGACGCGATTATCCTTGCCGAAAACGCGGACGAGGTCGGTGGGTGTCCTGATCGCCGCAATCGTCGAAAGCTGCGGCTTCAGCGGCGCGATGCCCTTTGCCTCGATCGTGGCTTCATCCATGAACGTCGCAAATTCGACGCCGATCTTGTCGCCCGCGCTGCCCGGCGCGTTCTTGGTCTTGGCAGAATCCTCGATCACGGCGCGGGTGCGCTGGTCGGACAGATCGCGAAGGATGTTGAAGCCGCCCCAGCTTGCCTTGTCGGCAGGGATTTCAGTGGTCTTGTTCCACGTTCCGTTAACGTAACTGTAAAAATCGTCACCCGGCAGGACGGTCTTGTCCATCGCGCCCAGATTCACGCCAAAAGGCGGAAATTTGGGCTGGCTCGTCGCAGCGGAAGAGGCCGGTGCAGCGGTCGCAATCGGCCTGGTCGTCTTGCCATGAGCAGCGACCGACGCAATCGCCGCCAATGAAGCGGTCACGAGAAAAACAGTTTTCATTTAAAACGACTCCGGATTCAGATGAGCGGCTTCTGCTCCCGGTAACCACGCTAATCAAGCGCACCGCGTTGAATCAGGCCACCAATGGAAGCCGCAAACGCACGAGCAGGCCGCCAAGGTCCTCGCTCTCACCGGCGCTGACCGATCCACCGTATATTTCGGCCACGTCGCGCACGATGGCGAGGCCGAGGCCGGTACCGGGTTTGCCGCTGTCGAGCCGGACGCCCCGGTCGAAAATGCGATTACGTTCGGCGTCGGGGATACCGTTGCCATCGTCCTCGACCTGGAACTCGACGAACTTGCCGTCACGAACAACGGTCACGAACACGCTGCCCCCGCCGTATTTCGCTGCGTTCTCGATCAAATTACCCAGCATTTCGTCGAGATCCTGCCGCTCGACGTGAACCGACGCGCTCTTTTCGCCCGCCATGTCGATGCGAACATGAGGGTAAAGCCGGCCAACCGCACGTTCGACCGCCTGCAACGACAACCATGCTTCGGCCCGGCTGTGCGCATGACCTCGCCGACCGACGGCACGCGCGCGAGCCAGGTGATGGTCGACCTGCCGACGCATGGTGGAGGCTTCGCGAATGACGGTTTCGGACAGGTCGGCACTCTGCGCAGTCGCTGCATTCATGATGACGGTCAGCGGCGTCTTCAATGCATGGGCGAGATTTCCGGCGTGACGCCGCGCCTCCTCCGCCTGCTTTTCATTATGTTCGAGCAGGCCATTCAATTCATCGACGAGTGGCGCAACCTCTTGCGGCAGGCGCTCCTGCTCGATCCGTTGAGCCTGCCCCGAACGCATGGCGATGATGGCCTGACGCAATTTCCTGAGTGGCCACAGTCCGTAGAGTGTCTGCAACGTCGCCATAAGCAGCAAGCCGAGCGCCAATAGTGCGAAGCTGCGGATGAGCGTTTTGCGAAGGGTCAGTATCTGCGAATCGATCCCATCGCGGCTCTGTGCAACCTGAAAGCGCCATGTGGTCGGCGACAGGGGCAAACGAATATCCCGTTCGACGATGCGCAACTTCTCGCCACCCAATTGCGTGCTGTCATAGAAATGCGGCGATGTATCGTGATGATTGCCGCCGGGAAGCAGCGCATGATCCCACAACGAGCGCGACCGGAACGGTTCCTGGTTCTTGCCGGTGATCTGCCAGTACAGCCCCGAGTTCGGCTCAAGGAAACGCTGGTCGCCGAGTGGCCGGTTCAGGCGAACTTCGCCGTCCGGCCCCGTCTCCGCACTCGCGACCATCGCAGTCTGCACATAGTCGAGCTGGTCGTCGAAATTCTGCGTAATGGCATTGGCGAGAATACGGTCGAGCGCGATGCCGCCGCCCAGCAACAGGATGAAAATCCACGCCGCCGCTATGCCGATCATCCGCCGGGAAAGCGAACCGGTACTCTTGCCCTTCTTCTTCCCCCCAACCGCTTGCGAGAGGGGCTGGGGGTGGGGCTTTTCTATGATGACGGAAGACTCAAGGTCCAACCCTAACCCCTCCGCCATGCGGTTGGGAGATTAGGCCGGTTCATCGAGGCTATACCCAAGTCCCCGGATCGTCGTGATGACATCGGGACCGAGCTTCTTGCGGATACGCGTCACGAACACTTCGATCGTGTTCGAATCGCGGTCGAAATCCTGATCGTAGATATGTTCGATCAATTCGGTGCGGCTGACGACCTTGCCCTTGTTATGGAGCAGATAGCTGAGCAGCTTATATTCCTGCGCCGTCAGCTTCACCGGTTCGCCCGCCAGTGTGACGCGACCCGAACGCGTGTCCAGCCGGACATCACCTGCGGTCATTTCGGACGATGCATTGCCCGAGGCACGCCGGATCAGCGCACGCAGGCGGGCGATCAGCTCCTCGGTCTGGAACGGCTTGGCGAGATAATCGTCGGCCCCTGCGTCGAGTCCGGCAACCTTGTCCGACCAGCTATCGCGCGCGGTCAGGACCAGAACCGGAAACGTCCGGCCCTCTTTCCGCCAGCGGTCGAGCACGGTCAGCCCGTCGATCTCAGGCAGCCCGAGGTCGAGGATGATTGCGTCGTAATTCTCTGTCGAGCCGAGATAATGGCCATCCTCGCCATCGGTCGCGAGGTCCACAGCATAGCCCGCACCCTCCAGCGACGTCTTGAGCTGGGTGCCCAGCGTCGGCTCGTCTTCGACGATCAGCAACCGCATATCAATCTCCCTGTTTCTATTCGCCCGCGCGTCCGACGACCGCACCGGTACGACCATCGACATCGACCCAGATAACCGAGCCAGCACGCATGAATTTTAAACGGTAACGGCCCATGCCGCCATCATATTCAGCACCGATATAATCGGCACCGCGCCGTTGCATCTGGGGAACGACGCCCCCCTCGATTTCGCGCAATGGCCGCAAAGCCCCGGCCTGACGCCCGCGAAAAGCCTCGTCCTGATCGGTCGGACGATGCTGTGCATAGGCCTGCGGAACCGCGGGCAAGCTGAGCAGGGCCAAAATCATCAAGGCTGGTCTGGCAAAAAGGGTTCTCATCGCGTTCATCGGCTTCTGGCATAGGGGCGCTGCATTGAACAGGCTGTGAATAGCTTGCGGCAACCGCTTTGGACGGGCATGGCGACCAGCAAGCATTCCAGAACAATATGTCCCCTCCCCGACCCCTTTCGCTTTAACTGCGTGAGGGGGGAAGAAGAAGTATATGGCCGCAGCAATCCTCGCATTCGAAAATCTTGGCATCATTCAGGGGTCGGGCTGGCTTTTCCGCCACCTCGACATCCACATCGCGCCGCGCGACCGGCTGGCGCTGATCGGCCGGAATGGCGCGGGCAAGACGACCTTGTTCAAGCTGCTGGCGGGTCTGGTCGAATCGGACGAGGGGCGGCGGACGGTCGTTCCGGGCACAAAGGTCGTGCTGCTCGATCAGGAACCGTCGATGGTCGGCCATGCGACGTTGATGGACTATGCGATGGCGGGTCCGGACGCGCCCGATATCTATGAGGTCGAAGCGATTGCGCACCAGATCGGCATCGACATGACGCGCGAGGCCCATTCGGCTTCGGGTGGTGAGCGTCGTCGCGCCGGTATCGCGCGGGCTTTGGCGATGAACCCCGACGTGCTGCTGATGGATGAGCCGACCAACCATCTCGATCTGGCGGCGATCGACTGGCTTGAGGATTGGCTGAAGCGGTTCAACGGCGCGTTTATCGCGATCAGCCATGATCGGACGATTTTGACGCGGCTGACGCGGGCGACCTTGTGGCTGGATCGTGGTGGTATCCGGCGCAAGGACATCGGTTTTGGCGGGTTCGATGCGTGGACCGAGCAGGTCTTTGCCGAGGAACAGCGCAATGCCGAGCGTCTCGATGCCAAGCTGAAGCTGGAGCAGCACTGGCTCGAACGTGGCGTGACGGCGCGGCGCAAGCGCAATCAGGGACGGCTGGCAAAGCTGGGTGAGATGCGCGCCGAACGGGCCGCCATGTTGGGGCCACCGGGGACCGCCAAGCTGGGCCTCGTCAGCGATGACGTTCGTACCAAGTCGGTGATCCGGGCGGAGCAGGTTTCGAAATCGTTCGGCGGGCGTGAGATCATCAAGGACTTCTCGCTGAAGATACAGCGCGGCGACCGGATCGGCGTGGTCGGCAGCAATGGTGTTGGCAAGACGACGTTGCTGAAGCTGCTGACCGGCGAATTGCAGCCCGACAGTGGCAAGATCATCCTCGCCAAGACCCTGGACGCAGTGGTGATCGACCAGCAGCGCAAGCTGATGGCTCCGGAAAAGAGCGTGCGCGATGTCGTGGCCGATGGTGGCGACTGGGTCGATGTGCGCGGCGTGCGCAAGCATATCCAGGGCTATCTGAAGGAGTTCATGTTCGAGCCGAACATCGTCGATGCGGCGATCAAGACGCTGTCGGGTGGCGAGCGGTCGCGGCTGTTGCTGGCGCGGGAATTTGCGCGGCCGTCGAACCTGCTGGTGCTCGATGAACCGACCAACGATCTCGACCTCGAGACACTCGACCTGTTGCAGGAGGTTGTTGCCGATTATGAAGGCACCGTGCTGATCGTCAGCCATGATCGCGATTTCCTCGACCGGACGGTGACGATCACGCTGGGCCTCGACGGCAGTGGCAAGGTCGATATCGTTGCCGGTGGCTACGCCGACTGGGAAGCGCGGCGGAACGAGAATGCCGCGAGTGGGTCAAAGAAGAAGTCGGTGCCGAAGGTGGCGGCAGTCGAGGCCCCGAAGCAGAAGACCCGGCTGACCTATATCGACCAGCGCGATTATGACGGTTTGCCCAAGAAGATCGAGCAGATCGAAGCGGCCATCGTGCGCGACGAGGAATTGTTGGCAGATCCTGACCTCTACGCTAAAAATCCGGCGAAGTTCGCGGCGTTGAACAAGGCGATTGCCGACGCGCGGGTCGAGCGGGACAAGGCCGAGGAACGGTGGCTGATGCTGGCGGAAAAAGCGGACGGGCTGGGTTGAGGTGCGCCGTGGCGTGACTTGCCTGATTTCTTAAATGGGCCTGCTTGGTCGCCGCAGCTATGGCGGCTTCCCATTACGATCTGTCGCTACTTGCTATCGACGCCCCGGTCTTTCATTGACCGGGGCTCAACCAAGTCCGTGCCGCAACTAGATCCACTGCGCCAGCCAGTCGGCGAGCGCTTGCGGCGTCATGTGCCTTGCGTCGGAAAGCGCGAACAGGCGGTCTGCGTTCAACAGTTTGTCCGTGCGGGGATCGACGATCAGCACGGCTGGCACGCCATTCAGTTTCTGAATGCCATAATGCCGGGCGATCTGCTGGTTCTTGTCGAGACGTCCGACATCGACGGTCACGACGACATAATGACGCTCGATGAAGGCCTTGACCTCGGGCAGTTCGAAAATCCCCGCCAGAACGCGGCAATCCGGACACCAGTTGCCGCCCATATCGATTAGCAACCGCTTGCCACTGGCTTTTGCGCGCGCCTTGGCCTGAGCGACCTGGCGATCGGCGTCGGCTTTCTCGTCATAGGGAAGCGGGAGCGGCTGATGGAGTTCGGCAACGGTGGCGACAGATACGCGAGGGCCGGGGACTGCCGACGCCGGCACGGTGATCGTAAGGATCGAAACGGCGGCCATCGCGCGTAAAACCCTGGTCTTCATGCGTCACTCCTGCTTTTCAAGTTACCCGACACGTACATCACCCCAGCCGCTTCGCCACCAGCGCCTTCAGGTCGCCTTCCGGACGTGGCCCATAGTGCGAGATCACTTCGGCGGCACAGACCGCGCCCATGATCAAACTGTCTTCGAGCGAACGGCCCTGCGCCTGTCCGCTGAGGAAGCCCGACGCGAACAGATCGCCTGCCCCGGTCGTATCGACCACCTGCGCGACGGGTTCGGCAACGACACGCGCATGTTCGCCGCCGCTGTGCGCCTCGGCTCCGGCGGCACCGTGCGTTACGACCAAAGTCTGGACCTTCGCCGACAGCGCCGTGACCGCGCTCGCGACGTCGGCCGTGCCCATCAGCGCATGGACCTCGCCGTCGTTGGCGAACAATATGTCGATGTCGCCCGCCTCGATCAGCTTGCGGAAATCGTCACCATGACGGTCGATCACGAAACCGTCGGACAAAGTGAAAGCAACCTTGCGACCATTCGCCTTTGCCGTGTCGATGGCGGCGCGCATCGCTGCGCGGGGTTCTTCGGGGTCCCAAAGATAGCCTTCGAGATACAATATGGCAGCATCCGCGATCAGTTGATGGTCGATGGCGGCGGCGGGCAGAAATTGCGACGCGCCGAGGAAGGTGTTCATCGTGCGCTGGCCATCGGCGGTGACGAGAATCAGGCAACGGGCGGTCGGGGGCTGTTGCCCGCGCTTTTCCGTGTCGAACCGAACGCCGAGGGCACGGATGTCGTGCGCGAAGACCTCGCCAAGCTGGTCGTCGGCGACCTGCCCGATGAACGCACATTTCTGGCCGAGCGCAGCAAGACCGGCGATGGTATTACCCGCCGATCCGCCCGATACTTCGCGGCCCGGACCCATGCGGCCGTAAAGTTCGGTGGCGCGGTCGGCGTCGATCAGCTGCATCGACCCGCGCGTCAGATTTTCGGACGTGATGAAGGCTTCGTCCGCGCTTGCGATCACATCTACGATCGCATTGCCGATCGCCACAACATCGTATTTCGCCGTCATAAAAACCTTTGGTGTTGCGAGCGCGGGTTTCGCACCGTTCGCCCTGAGCCTGTCGATGCCCTGCCTTTACTTGGCTGGTTCAAAAGGGGAAGGGCGAGCACTCGATAAGCTCGATCTATGGAGCCATAAATGCGTTTTTCCCGCCTCTTTTTTCTACTTTCTCTACTTCTCGCCGGTTGCGTGTCGACGCCGCCCGTGCGCCCATTGGTGATCCCCACGCGTAGCCCGCCGATGCGCGCCACGGGCCTTGAACGCGTACTGGGCGCGAACGCGCGCGCGCTGGTCGCGCTGTTCGGAGCCGCCGATCAGGACGTTCACGAGGAAGGGTCGCAACGCCTACAATTTCGCGGGCCGATCTGCGTGCTGGATGCATATCTCTATCCTGAGTCGAAGGGGCGTGACCCGGTCGTGACCTATATCGACGCGCGCCAGCCCGACGGTCGCGACATCGACCGCGCGAGTTGCGTGGCGGCGATGATCAGACGGAAAGAGGCGCGGTAAGGCTTTCCAGCGCCCATGCCGCTGCCTCGGCAACGGTTTCAGATTCGTCGCGGAGCAACCGCCGCAACGGCTCGATCAGCGCCGGCGACCCACTGTTCCCGGCGGCAATCGCAGCATTACGGACCATGCGCTCGCGTCCAATACGCTTGATCGGACTGCCCGAAAACACCTGTCGAAACCCCGGGTCGTCGAGGGCAAGCAGGTCGGACAATTCGGGCGCGGCCAGCTCCGCGCGACCGAAAAACGCCCGGTTTGCGCGGGCGGCGTCGGCGAACTTGTTCCAGGGACAGACCGCCAGACAATCGTCGCAGCCGTAGATGCGGTTGCCGATGGCGGCGCGGAATTCATGTGGGATCGGCCCCTTATGCTCGATGGTAAGGTACGAAATGCAGCGCCGCGCATCGAGCCGATAGGGCGCGGGAAAAGCGTCGGTCGGACACGCGCGCTGGCAGGCGTCGCAATTGCCGCAGGCGTCGGGGTGCGGCGTGTCGGCTTCCAGTTCCAGCGTCGTCATGATGCAGCCGAGGAACAGCCAGCTGCCATGTTCGCGGCTGACGAGATTGGTGTGCTTGCCCTGCCACCCTATGCCCGCCGATGCCCCAAGCGGTTTTTCCATGACGGGCGCGGTATCGACGAAAACCTTTAACTGCCCACCGCCGTTCTCAACCAACCAGCGCGCCAGTGCTTTCAGGTTGCGCTTGACGACATCATGGTAATCCGCGCCCTGCGCATAGACCGAGATGCGGCCGATGCCGCCCTCTCCGGCCAGTCGCAGCGGGTCTTCGGCGGGCGCGTAACTCATGCCCAGCGCGATCACGCTCAATGCTTCGGGCCAGAGCGATTGCGGAGCGGCGCGTTGTTCCGCGCGTTCCTCCATCCAGCCCATAGTGCCGTGCTGACCCGCCGCGATCCACGATTGCAGTGCCTCCCGCCCATCGAAAGCATTGGCGCGCGTGACGCCACAGGCCGCAAAGCCGAGACGCGCGGCTTCGTCCTTTAAGGCTTTGGTCAGTCCTGTATTGCTAGGCGGCATTGGGCGTCGCTAACACGGCAACGTCCTTCTTTCGCCAAGGAAATTGTCGGTTGAGTATCGAGCTGGCGGTTTCCGCCCAAGGTCTGGTCAAGAATTTCGGCGATACGCGCGCCGTCGATGGCATCGACCTCGCTGTGCCGCCGGGTTCGATCTATGGCGTGCTCGGCCCGAACGGCGCGGGCAAAACGACAACTCTGCGCATGCTGCTCGGCATCATCGACCCAGATGAAGGCACCCGCTCGCTGCTTGGGTATGATCGCCCGATGCAGGCCGCGCCGCTGGTCGGCTACTTGCCAGAGGAGCGCGGGCTTTATCCGGCGATGCAGGCGCGTGAGGCGATCGCCTTCATGGGCGCCCTGCGTGGTTTGCCGCTGGCCGAGGGGAGGCGACGGGCTGATGCACTGCTCGAGGAATATCAACTCGGTCATGCCGCGAAAAAGGCGATCCGCACGCTGTCGAAGGGCATGGCGCAAACGGTGCAATTGCTAGGCACATTGATTCACAAGCCGCGCCTGATCGTGCTCGATGAACCGTTTTCAGGGCTGGATGCGCTCAATCAGGGACGGCTGGAAACGATGATCCGCGCGCAGGCCGCCGAGGGCGCGACAGTGTTGTTCTCGACGCACGTCATCGCCCATGCCGAGCGACTGTGCGAACGGATCGCGATCATCGCAGGCGGCAAGGTCCGCTTCGAGGGCCGCGTGGACGAGGCACGGGAGCGGTTGCGACCGCAGGTGCGCTTGCGGACGCGGACGACGAGTGGAAGCTGGCGCAGCGCGATCCCCGCCGATGCCGTCCAGAATGGCACCGACTGGAATTTCGAACTGCCCGACAACGGCATCGAACCGCTGTTGAATGCACTGATTCAGGGCGAGGCCGGGATCGAAAGCCTGTCGATCGAGCGCCCCGGCCTGCACGATGCGTTCGTTGCGATTGCCGGCGCGCAGGCAGCGGCGGACATGGCGGCACCCACGGGCGCGGAGAAAGTGGCATGAACCCGACCCGCTTTCCGCTTCTGGCTTCGGTCTGGGTCATCGCGCGACGTGACTTCACGGCGACGGTATTTTCAAAGACATTCCTGCTGTTTCTGCTCGGACCGATGATGGCGCTCGCGTTCGGGGGAATCTTCGGCATGGTCGGCGGCCGGGCGGACGATGCGGCGCTGCGTCCATCGATCGCGGTAATCGGAACGGCGCGCGACACCGCCCCGATCCGGACCGCCTACGATCGTCTGAACCCACGGCTGGGTGGCAGCTTGCCCGATCTTCGCATCGTGAAGCCTGCAGGCGAGGGTATCGCACAGGCGCGCGGGCTGCTGTCGGCACAGAAGGATGGCGCAAGCATCGTCCTGACCGGCTGGCCCAGGGAACCGCGCCTTGTCGGCCCCGGTCGCCAGATTGCCGGTCTGGGCGATGATGTGCGCCTGATCCTCGACGAAGTGGCAACCGAAAGCGCGTTGAAACAGGCGCGTGTCGTCCTGCCCGAAATCAAGCTGGAACAGACGGTGATCGACCCTGCTGGCGGCGGAACCTCCTCCGCGCGCCACATCGTCGCGCGCGGTGCGCAGGCGACGATGTTCACGCTGTTGCTGATTCTGGCAGGGATGCTGCTGTCCAACATGGTCGAGGAAAAGTCGAGCAAGGTCATCGAAGTGCTGGCCGCCGCCGTCCCGATCGAGGCAATCTTCTATGGCAAGCTGATCGCCATGCTCGGCGTCTCGCTAACGGGCATCACGGTCTGGGGATCAGTCCTTGGACTCACGGTCGTGAACTTCCTCCCTGCGGGCATCCCGCTGCCACTTCCCGCGATGGGCTGGCCGCTGTTCCTCGGGCTTGGCGTCATCTATTACATATTGAACTATCTGCTGCTCGGCGGCGTGTTCATCGGCATCGGCGCACAGGCAAGCAGCGCGCGTGAGGTCCAGACCCTATCGATGCCGATCACCATGTCGCAGCTTGCCGTGTTCGCGCTGGCATCGGCGACGGTCAACGATTCGAGTGGCCCGCTGGCGACATTCGCCGCGATATTCCCGCTGTCGTCGCCGCTGGCGATGTTGGGTCGCGGCGCGCAGGACGCGACGCTCTGGCCACATCTCCTCGCGTTTGCATGGCAGGCGATGTGGGTCGTTGTCATCGTCCGCTTCGCCGCTAAACGCTTTCGCAGCGGGGTGCTGAAATCAGGCAGCCCACGGCGCAGGTGGTGGCACCGGAAAAAGGCCGTCGTTCAGCGCTGAGCCACTGAAACCATCTATTACCCCCATGCGTAGCTATATGCAGATGGAGAATATCATGTCGCTCAGCCGCCGCGCCTTTATCACAAGTTCGGGAGTAGCCCTCGCCGGTGCGACACTGGCGACGACCGCCTGCGCAAAGCCGACGCCCAAGGGTCACTATGAAATCAACCTGACCGATGCCGAATGGAAAGCGCGCCTAACGCCGGCACAATATGCGACGTTGCGACAGGACGCGACCGACGTGCCGTTCAAAAGCCCCTTCCTGAACGAACATCGCGCGGGGATATTCTCGTGCGCGGGGTGCAACCTCCCGGGGTTCTCGTCGCGCACGAAATTCGAAAGCGGCACCGGGTGGCCGAGCTTCTACAACTTTTTGCCGAATGCGGTTCGCACCGAAACAGACCATACGCTTGGGATGGCACGGGTCGAGGTGCATTGCCGCCGCTGTGGCGGGCATCTGGGCCATGTCTTCGACGACGGACCCGCGCCGACTGGCAAACGATATTGCCTGAACGGGACCGCGCTGAAATTCACACCCGGCAAGGCCTGACGACTCAGGGTGAACTTCAGCCGTCGATGCTGCCTCGCAATTCGGCGTTGACCAGTCCGCCATCGACCGTGAGCGTCGCGCCGACGACATAGTCCCCCGCCCGGCTCGCGAGATAGATCGCTGCTGCGGCGAGGTCTTCGGGATTGCCGATGCGGCCTGCCGGAATGCGCGACGCCACATCGTCGCCGTGATCGCGCGCCGCCTTGTTCATGTCGGACGCAAACGCGCCGGGGGCAAGCGACGTGACGTTGATATGGTCCTTGATAAGCTCCGCTGCGACGCGCTTGGTCAGATAGATGAGCGCGGCCTTAGAAGCGTGATAGCTGTAGGTATCCCAGGGGTTCAGCCGCTGGCCATCGACCGAAGTGATGTTGATTACCTTTGCGGGCTGTTGCGGAGACGCGGAGGCTTTGAGCAACTCGTGGAGCGCCTGGGTCAGGAAAAACGGGGATTTGACGTTCAGGTCCATGACCTTGTCCCAGCCGCTTTCGGGAAAAGTCTCGAATGGCGCGCCCCATGCGACGCCCGCGTTATTCACCAGTATGTCGAGTCCGGTTTCACGCTCGGCAAGCTGCGCCGCCAACGCCCGGCATCCCTCGACAGTGGAAACGTCCTGTGGAAGCGCGATGCAATTGGGGCCGAGTTCTTCAGCCGCCGCATGACAGGCATCGGCCTTGCGCGACGAGATATAGACCTTTGCACCTTGGGCGATGAACCCTTGCGCGATCCATTTGCCAATGTTGCGCGAGCCGCCGGTGACAAGGGCAATGCGGCCATCGAGGCGAAAGAATTTGCTGGTGTCCATCATCAATATCCGTTCAGACGCGCGACGCGGTCGGCGTGGTAACGCGCGTCGCCGAAGAATTCCTCCAGCGCGCGATCGCGTTTCATGAACAGGCCGATGTCATATTCGTCGGTCATGCCGATCCCGCCGTGCATCTGGACCCCTTCCTGCACCGCAAGCGCACAGGCGCGTCCAGTCTTTGCCTTGGCCACCGCAACGGCGAGTTCGGCGCGCGGGTCACCGGCGTCGAGGAGCTGCGCCGCCTTGAGAACGGTCGCGCGGGCGACTTCCATTTCGCCGTACAAATGCGCGGCGCGGTGCTGGAGCGCCTGAAATTCACCAATCAGGCGACCGAATTGCTTGCGGGTCTTCAGATAATCGACCGTGGCGTCGAGCGATGCGCCACCGACGCCGAGCATTTCAGCAGCCGCTCCGACGCGCCCTGCGTCGAGCAGCCTGGTGAGGGGCGACCAGCCACCATCGACCTCACCGATCACGGCGTCGGCATCGACTTCCACCCCGTCGAGGATCACGTGCGACGCCAGCGACGAATCGGCCAGCAGGACGGGATTCACCGTGAGCCCCACAGCGCCTTTCGGCACCGCGAACAGGGTGATGCCGTCAGGCTCGCCAGCGGCCCCCGCGGTGCGGGCGGCAACGATGAGCAAGTCGGCGACATGGCCATTGATGACGAAATTCTTGGCACCTGATAGCCTGAAGCCGTTTCCCGAACGCTCGGCCTTCAGGGCAATGCGTTCGGGGCGATGCTTGGCCGACTCCTCGATGGCAAGAGCGATGACGGCATCGCCCGATGCGATTTTCGGCAGCCATTCCGCGCCGATCGTCACCGATGTCTTAAGCGCCTCGACGGCGGCGACGGCTGTCGTCAGGAACGGCGATGGTGTCAGGTTGCGCCCAATTTCCTCGAGCACGATGCCCGCCTCGACATGGCCCAGACCAAGGCCGCCCTGCGCTTCGGGGATGAGGATGCCGGTAAAGCCCATCTCGGCAAATTGCTTCCACAGATCGCGGCTGAAACCAACCGGATCGCGGGTATCGCGCAGGGTGCGAAGGTGTCTGACCGGCGCGGCATCGGCGAGGAACGGGCGCGCGGTTTCGCGCAGCATGGCTTGGTCTTCAGTGTGGTACAGTGGCATGAGTGCTTCCTTATCCCCCTCCCGCGCGCGGGAGGGGTTAGGGGGTGGGAATGATCTGGCGGGGCTTGGGCTTAAGTTGAGCAAGCCCCACCCCCGACCCCTCCCGCACGTGGGAGGGGGGAAGGAAGTGTCAGGCTCCCGGTAACTCCAATATCCGCTTGGCAATGACCCCGAGCATGATCTCGCTGGTGCCGCCTTCGATGCTGTTGCCCTTGGTGCGGAGCCAGTTGCGCGCTTTCACGCCGCCGCCGGACTCTTCGCTTTCCCATTCGAGCGCGTTCGAACCACCCGCCGCCATGATAAGTTCAAAGCGTTTCTTGTTCAGTTCGGTGCCGATGTATTTCATCATGTTCGGTTCGGCGGGATGGTTCTTCCCCGCCTTCATCTCATCGACGAACTTTTCGGACATCGCGCGGAAGGCCATCACGTCCACGTCGAAATTGGCCATGTCGGCGCGCAGCACGGGTTCGTCGGCGGCGACGGCTTTGAACTGTGCGCCTATCGACATCATGTCGGTGCCGAGGCCACCACCCGAGATCATCTCGCGCTCATGGCCCAACAGATATTTGGCGACGTCCCAGCCGCGGTTGAGTTCGCCGACAATCTGGTCTTTCGGCACCACCACATTATCGAAGAACGTCTCGCAAAACGGTGAACTTCCGCTGATCAGCAGGATCGGCTTTGTCGAAACGCCCGGCGTGGTCATGTCGAACAGCAGGAAGCTGATACCCTTATATTTGTCCGCCTTGTCGGTGCGGACGAGGCAGAAAATCCAGTCGGCCTTGTCGGCATAGCTGGTCCATATTTTCTGGCCGTTGACGAGCCAATGGTCGCCCTTATCTTCACCAAAGGTTGCCAGTGAGACAAGATCGGACCCGGCACCGGGCTCCGAATAGCCCTGGCACCAGCGGATCTCGCCCCGCGCGATCTGGTTGAGGTAATGGACTTTCTGCCCCTCGGTGCCGAACTTCAACAGCGCAGGGCCAAGCATCCAGATACCGAAGCTGGACAGCGGCGAGCGGCAACGCAGCGCTGCCATTTCCTCGCGCAATATCTTGGCTTGCCCTGCGGTCAGGCCGCCGCCGCCATATTCCTTTGGCCAGTCCGAAACGGTCCAGCCCCTTGCCGCCATCACGTCGAGCCATTGTTTCTGGGCAGGTGATTTGAAGATGAAATTGCGACCGCCCCAACAAGCATCGGATTCATCGCGTACCGGCTCGCGCATCTCGGCCGGGCAGTTCGTTTCCAGCCACGCGCGTGTTTCTGCGCGGAAGTTTTCAGAGTCTTCCATCATCACTCTCCAGATCGATTCTTTCGGCAAGGCTATGCCCGCTTTTCAGGGTCGGCAAGCGTCGGTACAGGAGTGGCGCTTTCCGTAAGGGCAAAGTTTTGCCGGTTGACCCGCACCGAATCACTGACCTAGCAAGCCTTTAGAAAACAAGGAGAGAAGCCCGGTGGATTTCGACCTGACCGAACGCCAGAGCTACTGGCGCGACCACGTTCGCGACCACATGGCCGCCCATGTTTTCCCGCGCGCGCAGGATTATTACGACCAGCAGGCCGAAGGATCGCGGTGGAAAATCCTGCAAGTGGTCGAGGACGAAAAGGCGCGTGCGAAAGCTGCGGGAATCTGGAACCTGTTCATGCCACCGACCGCCGGTCGCGCCCATGTCGATGACAGTTTTGCATTCGAGGGGCCGGGCCTGACCAACCTCGAATACGCGCTTTGTGCCGAGGAAATGGGCCGGATCGGCTGGGGGTCGGAGGTGTTCAACTGTTCCGCGCCCGACACCGGAAACATGGAAGTGCTGCACCGCTATGGCACGCGCGGCCAGAAAGATCGCTGGCTGAAGCCGCTGATGAACGGTGATATTCGGTCGGCTTTCCTGATGACCGAACCCGACGTCGCATCGTCGGATGCAACTAACATCGAGACTTCGATCAAACGCGATGGCGACGAGTATGTCCTGAACGGCGTCAAATGGTGGTCGTCGGGTGCTGGCGATCCGCGCTGCAAGATCGCTATCATCATGGGTAAAACCGACTTCGAAGCGGCCCGCCACGCCCAGCAATCGATGGTGCTGATGGAACTGGACACGCCGGGCGTTACCGTGTTGCGCCATCTGCCGGTGTTTGGTTTCGATGACGCGCCGCACGGTCATATGGAAATCGAGTTGAAGGACGTGCGGATTCCGGTTGAGAATATGCTGCTCGGCGAGGGGCGCGGGTTTGAGATTGCGCAGGGGCGGCTCGGGCCGGGGCGTATCCACCATTGCATGCGGACGATCGGAACCGCCGAAGTTGCCCTAGAAAAAATGACGAAGCGCCTGCTGAGCCGGGTCGCGTTCGGCAAGCGGATCGCCGATCACAGCGTGTGGGAACAGCGGGTTGCACAGGCGCGGATCGACATCGAGATGAACCGGCTGCTCTGCCTGAAAGCCGCCGACATGATGGACAAGGTCGGCAATAAATCCGCGCAGGCCGAGATCGCGATGATCAAGGTGTCCGCGCCGAACATGGCACTGCGCATCCTAGACGATGCAATCCAGGCATTCGGAGGCGCGGGCGTGTCGAGCGATGCAGGTCTGGCAGAAGCTTATGCGCACCAGCGGACGCTGCGGATCGCCGATGGGCCGGACGAGGTCCACGCCCGTTCGATCGCGCGGATCGAGTTCGGCAAATACGGTTCGCCACGGTGAACGCCAGTGTCGACATGACTGGCACGATTACAGTCCCCGAACATGATAGGCTAAACGAGGGGCGCCTTACCGAGTGGATGCTGGCCAATGTCGAGGGATTTGCCGGACCGTTGACGATGACGAAGTTCGCGGGGGGACAATCGAACCCGACCTATCGGATCGATAGTCCGTCGGGCGCCTATGTCCTCCGCCGCAAGCCGTTTGGCATGTTGTTGCAAAGTGCCCATGCGGTTGACCGCGAGTTCGCGGTTATTGCCGGGCTATATCCGACGGGGTTCCCGGTGCCGCGACCCTATGCGCTTTGCACCGATGACGCCGTCGTGGGGTCGATGTTTTACGTCATGGGATTGGTTGCCGGGCGGACAATCTGGGATGGGTCGCTGCCGGACGTTCCACGCAACGACCGCCGCGCGACTTACGAGGCGATGATCGATTCCCTCGCCGCGCTCCACTCGGTCGATTACGAGGCGGCGGGACTTGGCGGCTATGGCAAGCCCGGCAATTATTTCGAACGGCAGGTCGGCCGGTGGACGAAGCAATATCGCGCGTCGGAAACCGAAGTCATGCCCGACATGGAGAAGCTGATCGAGTATCTGGCGCGGACAATACCGCCCCAGACGCGCACCAGCATCGTGCACGGCGACTACCGAATCGACAATCTGATCTTCGCGCCGAACGAACCAAAAGTAACAGCGGTACTCGACTGGGAATTGTCGACCTTGGGTGATCCGCTAGCCGATGTCGCCTATCTGCTGATGAACTGGCTTACCGAGCCCGAAGGACGGTCGGGACTGCTGGGTTATGACCTTGCGGCGCTCAACATCCCGACGCTCGACGAGGCGGCTGCGCGGTATTGCGAAAGGACGGGGCGGGAAAATATCCCCGATCTGAACTGGTATTTCGCCTATAATCTGTTCCGGCTTGCCGGGATTGTTCAGGGTATCAAAAAGCGCGTGATCGACGGTACGGCTTCCTCTGCCCATGCAGCAGAGACGGCGAAGCGGGTGCCGTCACTGGCGGCTGCGGCCTGGGACTTCGCACGGAAAGCGGGTGCGCAATGACCGGATCGTTGGACGGCAAGACTGCGATCATCACCGGCGCCGGGTCGGGCATCGGACGCGCGACCGCGATCCTTTTCGCCGCCGAGGGTGCCAATGTCGTGATCGGTGACCTGTCTGACGGCGTTCATGCGACCGCGCGCGCCATTGAGGCGGCAGGTGGCGCGGTCTTTGCGACCCAGATGGACGCCGGATCGGAAAGCGATGTCGCGGCGCTGGTCGAGACAGCGATCACCCGGCATGGTTCAGTCGATGTCGCCTATGCCAATGCCGGGATTTCGGGCGGAATGGCGAGCCTGTTCGATCAATCAGTCGAGGATTGGGCCGAGATACTCCGCGTCAACCTGATCGGACCGTGGTTGATGGTGAAACACGCTGGCAAGGCGATGTGGGAGGCCGGAAACGGCGGCTCGATCATCTGTACGGCGAGCGTTGCCGGATTGCGTTCGGGCGCGGGCGGGGCGGCCTATTCGGCGTCGAAAGCAGGCGTGATCAACCTGGTACAAACCAGCGCGCAACAGCTTTCGGGGACTGGCGTACGGGTCAATGCGATCTGTCCGGGGCTGGTCGAAAGCGGCATGACGGAAAGCGCGTTCGTCTATGCGCGTGACAAGGGCGTGATGGACAAGGTCGGTCGCCTGAACCCCCTGCGACGCGCGGGCCAGCCCATCGAAATCGCCCGAACTGCGCTGTTCCTCGCCTCGGACGCGTCGAGTTATATCAACGGTCAGTCCATCGTCGTCGATGGCGGCCTGTCCACGTCGCACCCCGTTACCCGCCAGCTAACCGGAAAGACCGCCGCATGATGCCGACTGTTTCCGACCCTCAGGAATTGGGCTTTGACAGCGCGAGGCTGGCGCTGATCGACGACCATCTGCGCACCAAATATATCGACAATGGCAAGTTTCCGCACGCAGCCCTGCTGATCGGGCGCGGTGATGAAGTGGCCCATCTGTCGGTGATGGGAGAGGCGCGTGCCGGCGAGCCGCTGCGCGAGGACGCCATCTTTCGGATCGCCTCCATGACCAAGCCGATCACCTCGATCGCCTTCATGCAACTGGTCGAACAGGGGAGAATCGCACTCTCCGATCCGGTCACGAAGGTCCTGCCCGAATTCAAAGACACCGGCGTTTTCGTTTCGGGCGGTCGCACCACGCCGTTCGTTACGCGCCCGCCGACGTCGCCAATGAAAATGATCGATCTTCTGCGCCACACCTCGGGGCTGACCTATAGCTTCCAGGAACGGTCCAACGTGGATGCCGCCTATGCAAAGGCAGGGTTCGAACGGTTCGACGGTGGGACGCTCGAGGAATTCGTCGCCGCCGTTGCAAGGATGCCGCTCGAATTCGATCCCGGCTCGGCGTGGAATTATTCAATATCCACAGACATCGTGGGTGCCATCGTCCAGCGCGTTTCCGGCCAGTCGCTCGACGATTATTTTGCCGAACATATCACGGGACCGCTCGGCATGGTCGACACGCATTTCCAGGTGCCCGCCGAAAAACTTTCGCGTGTTCCGGACTGCTATGTCTGGGATCCTGCGAAGCGGATGAAGATATACGATCCGGGTGCCGGAAGCGCGTGGGGCAAGGCACCGAAGCTGCTTTCGGGCGGCGGCGGGATGGTTTCCACGCTGGCCGATTATCACCGGTTCGCGCGGATGCTGCTGAACAATGGCGAACTGGACGGCGTACGGATTGTGTCGCCGCATACCATCAGGCTGATGACGGCCAATCACCTGCCGGGCGGGCGCGACCTGACGCAAATGTCGCAGTCGTTGTTCAGCGAGGCCGAAAACGCGGGTGCCGGGTTTGGGTTGGGGTTCGGGGTCGTGACCGATCCTGTTGCCACGACGCTTCCGGGTAATGCCGGTGAGTTTTACTGGGGCGGGATGTTTTCGACCAATTTCTTTGTCGATCCCATCGATGACATCATCGTTGTATTTATGACGCAATTGATGCCTTCGAACACCTACCCGATCCGCCGCACACTGAAGACGATGGTTTATTCAGCCCTCATCGGCTGATTTTTTAGGAGTATGATACCCGTGAACTCACCGATTTCAACCGAGCGGCACGATGATGTCCTGGTCATCGTGTCCAACAATCCGCCGGTCAATGCGCTGGGGATTGCGGTTCGCGAAGGGCTGGTCGCGGGGATCAGGGAAGCGCTGGCCGACGACACGGTAAAGGCCATCGTCATCCGGTGCGAAGGACGGACGTTCTTTGCGGGTGCCGACATCACCGAATTTACCAAGCCGATGATGGACCCCGGTCTGCCAGAAGTATGCAACCTGATCGAGGCGTCAACAAAGCCGGTGATCGCGGCGATCCACGGCACCGCGCTGGGTGGCGGATGCGAAGTGACGCTAGGCTGCCACTACCGGATCGCGGTGCCGTCGGCAAAGATCGGCACGCCCGAAGTAAAGCTCGGCCTGTTGCCGGGTGCTGGCGGGACTCAGCGCCTGCCACGGGTTGCAGGCATCGAAGCTGCGGTCGAATTGTGCGGGACGGGTACGCCGTTCGGGGCAAGAAAGGCGCTCGAAGCCGGCCTGATCGATCGGCTGGCGAGCGAAGGCAGCCTTGCCGCCGATGCCATTGCATTCGCGCGCGAGATGATCGCCCAAGGAACACGCCCGTCACGCGATTTGCCCGTTCGGGGCGACGTTGGCGCGATCGCCGCGTTCGCCAGGGTCAATGCGCGCAAGTTCCGTGGCTTCGAGGCACCCGCCGCAAACCTTGCATGTATCGAAGCGGCGACGCGGCTGCCGTTCGACGAAGGCATTGCGTTCGAGAAAGCGGAGTTCTTCAAGCTGCTGACAAGTGTTCAGTCGGCCGCCCAACGTCATATCTTTTTCGCCGAGCGGCAGGCCTCCAAGATCGACGGCATCGCGAGCGATGTGAAGCCCCGCGCCATAAATCGGGTCGGCGTGATCGGCGCGGGCACGATGGGCGGTGGCATCTCGATGAATTTCCTCAGCGCAGGCGTGGCGGTGACGATCGTCGAGATGCAGCAGGAGGCGCTCGACAGGGGCATCGGCGTCATACGCAAGAATTACGAGGCGAGCGCGGCGAAGGGACGGATCAAGCCCGAACAGGTCGAAGGCGCGATGGGGTTGCTGAAATCGACGCTGGCGCTTGACGATCTGGCCGATTGCGACCTGATCATCGAGGCCGTCTATGAGAACATGGACGTAAAGAAGGATATCTTCGGCAAGCTCGATGCAATCGCGAAGCCGGGTGCGATCCTCGCGTCGAACACCAGCTATCTGGACATTGACGAGATCGCCGCGAGTACCAGCCGCCCGCAGGATGTGCTGGGAACGCATTTCTTCTCGCCCGCCAACGTCATGAAACTGCTCGAGGTCGTGCGCGGGGCAAAGACGGCACCTGACGCGTTGATGACCGCGATGGGGCTGTCCAAGAAGATCGGCAAGATTGCGGTAGTTGCGGGCGTATGCCACGGCTTCATCGGCAACCGGATGCTCGAACCCCGGCAGGTCGAAGCGATGAAACTGCTGATGGAGGGTGCCACTCCCGACCAGATCGACAAGGTCCATGTCGACTTCGGCATGCCCATGGGGCCGTTCCAGATGGCCGATCTCGCAGGGGTAGATATCGGCTGGCACCGCGACCCGACGCGCATCGAAAGCATCCGCGACGCATTAGCCGCCGTCGGTCGCTGGGGGCAAAAGACCGGCAAGGGGTTTTACGATTACGACGAAAAGCGCAATCCAACCCCTTCGTCCGAAACACAGCAGATCATCGACGATTTTTCGTCGAAGGCGGGCCTGACCAAGCGCGTTATCAGCGATCAGGAGATCATCGAGCGCACGCTCTATCCGATGGTCAACGAAGGCGCCCTGATCCTGGAAGAAGGCATGGCGCAGCGGGCATCGGACATCGACGTGGTCTGGGTCTATGGCTATGGCTGGCCGGTCTATCGCGGCGGGCCGATGTTCTGGGCAGATACCGAAGGCAACGACAAGATCGTCGCGGGCCTCGAGAAACATGGATTCAAGATCGCGCCGCTGCTGCGAAAAATGGCGGATACCGGTGGCCGCTTCACCGGCTAGGCCGTTAGTGGCATCCGGAATGTGAAGCGCGTGGCCTCCTCCGTGGAGGTCACGGTCAGCGTACCACCGTGCGCGCGAGCGACTTCGGATGCTATGTACAGGCCCAGTCCGAGACCCTGCTGGCTCGGCAGCAATTCGGCGCGGGCGAAGGGGGCGAACAGGTGTTCCATCGTCGCTGCGCTGATCGAATCGCCGGTGTTTTCGACAAAGAACTCGAAATTCCGGTCGATAACGGCTGCTTGGACGCGAACGGGGGTCGCCGGGCTGCCATGCACGATGGCGTTGGCAATAAGGTTTGAGAACAGCTGTGCGATGCGGGCAGGGTCGCATGCGATCGTGTTCATCGCGGCCACTTCGGTGACGATCCTGCATTTTGGATAGGCCGCCCGCAATTCGCCGACGAGGTGAGCGATAACGGGAGCGATCGCCACTTGGGTGCGATAGACGGCGATACCGTCACCCATGCGGGCGCGCGCGAAATCGAGAACGTTTTCGATCAGTTTTCCCATTCGTTCGACCGCCCCGTTGAGCAGCGTCAGCACATTGGCCCCGCGCGCGCTGAGACTCGGCTCGCGCTTGAGCGTATGAATCCCGGCATCGATCGCTGCCAGCGGATTGCGCAGATCGTGGCCGAGGACAGCGATAAATTGCTCGCGCAGGACGGACTCCGCGCGCTCGTTCGAAAGGTCGGCCTCACTCGTCGCCATCCGCTCGACCGTGTCGAGGTGAAAGGCGATCAGTTCGGCAAACAGTTTGAACATGCCGACCGTCTCGGGATTGTCCAGCTTTGCAGGGCGCGGGTCGATCGCACAAAGCGTCCCGAAAAATTGGCCATCGGGTAAAATGATCGGCATCGAGATATAGCTTTTGAAACCGTACATCGCGGGCGTGTGATGATCGACATAGGGGCTATCCTCCACGTCGTTGATGACGACCGGCTCATGATGGTCGCGTATCTCATGGCAGATCGTCGTTTCGATCTTCAGTTCGCCGCCCGGTGCCAGGCCGAAATCGATTTCGTCCTTTACGTTACACGCGATCCAGCGGTCTTCGGTGACCCGCGCAACCGCGGCAAAACCCATTCCTGTTACACGGCACACGACGTCTAGGATCGAGGTAACAGCGGGAATACGAGCGAGCGCGGCAATCATACGCGCGTTCTGTTCGTCGGAACTCATACCGCTGCCCATACCCGATTTCACGCCCTGAAGATTTGCCTGAATGGAACGATATCGTACTTACCGCCAAAATTGGCCTGCGTTTTTCCGGTAAGCACCCGAAAAATTCGCTTCACCCTGCCTGTCGCGCGGCTCATCGCGGGGCAACCGTCCCGTCTATATCCTCTTAACCAATTGCCCGTCAGTAAGGTTCCAACGGACACGCAAGGGGCTTTTAATAGTGCGGTTTTTGGCACCGATTATCGGAATGAGCGTTTTTGTGCTCTCGATCCTGACACCAGC
>JAQGKX010000065.1 GCA_028289885.1 Sphingomonadales bacterium | reverse complement strand
GCAGCAGCGTCCCGATCACAGCCCACTCGTCATCCGATAGATCGCCTCGTTCCAAAACTGCCTCCAAAAAGCAGTCTTGAATCAGAAATCACGCCGCTTGGGAATCCACTATGTCAACACAGCCTAGGCGAACGCCGGGGCCGCTACTTCTATCGGCGATAGAAGTATTAGTGCGGCCCCGACTTTCGTTACGGGAAGGATAGAGATAGGGTTCGTGTTCTCAACAGGAGCGAGACCCATGCGTCATATTCTTCCCCTTCTTCTTTTTGCCGTGGCCGTTCCGATCGTGTCCGGCCCGTCCCTAGCGCAGATGCCAACGACCGTTCCCGGTGCACCCGATCCGCTTCGCGTCGTCGCCGGTACTTACACGATTGATCCCGCCCACACCCAAATCCTGTGGCAGGTCAACCACATGGGCTTCAGCCTGTTCGATGGCGCATTCGCCGAGCCGACCGGCAGCCTGGTGATCGACCCGAAACGCCCCACTGCAGCGGCACTCAACGTCGAGATTCCGATCGGCAAGATCGTGACGACCAGCGCCAAGCTGAACGAGCATCTGCTGACCGCCGACTTTTTCGATGCCGCAAAATTCCCGACCGCGACGTTCAGATCCACGCGCGTCGAGGTTAGCGGCCAAACTGCAAAAATCCACGGCGACCTCACTTTGAAGGGCGTGACCAAGCCGGTTGTGCTGGCAACGACATTCATCGGTGCCGGGGCGCATCCCATGACCAAGGGAACGGCCATAGGATTTCGTGCTACGACAGCCATCAAACGCAGTGATTTCTCATTGGGTTATGGCGTTCCCATTGTCGGGGATACCGTCACACTAACAATCAACGCCGCGTTCGATCAGCAGAAATAGCAGTAACGTCTGGACTTTCGGGCGCGTGAGTGGCTATCATGGTTTCGATGATCGCCTCTCGCGCCCTGCTCCTTCGACTTATCCGCCCTTAGGCGCGATACGTCCGTGCGGCCTTCGCACATCGCAGCTTAAGGGCACCAACCTCCCGACCTTATAAGCGATGCGAGAACAACATGCTGCGCGACCCTTCTGTTAAATACCGTCCTTTCCCACAGATCGACTTGCCCGACCGCCAGTGGCCGTCGAAGACGATCACCCGCGCGCCGCGCTGGCTGTCGACCGATATGCGCGACGGCAATCAGGCGCTGATCGACCCGATGGACAGCGAGAAAAAGCAGCGCTTTTTCGACATGCTGGTGCGTCTGGGCGTTAAGGAAATCGAAGTCGGTTTCCCTAGTGCCGGCGCGACCGAATTCGACTTCATCAGCGGTCTCGTCCGCAGCGGTACAATCCCTGACGACGTGACGATCCAGATCCTGACGCAATCGCGACGCGACCTGATCGAAACGAGCTTCAGGTCGCTGGAGGGCAGCCCGCGCGCCATCGTCCACCTGTACAATGCCGTGTCGCCGGCGTGGCGCAAGATCGTGTTCGGCATGGACCGCCAGCAGATCAAGCAGATCGCCATCGAAGGTGCTATGATCGTTCGCGACGAGGCGGCAAAGCGGCCCGACACCGACTGGTCATTCGAATACAGCCCCGAAACCTTCTCGACCGCCGAACTCGATTTCAGCCTCGAAGTCTGCGAAGCGGTGATGGACGTCCTGCGCCCCACGCCCGAAAAGCCGATCATTTTTAACCTGCCCGCGACCGTCGAGTGCGCAACCCCGAACATCTATGCCGACCAGATCGAATGGTTCGGCCGCAACATTCCCAACCGCGATTCGGTTGTCATCAGCCTCCACGCGCACAACGATCGCGGCACCGGCGTTGCCGCAACCGAACTCGGCCTCATGGCAGGCGCGGATCGGGTTGAGGGCTGCCTGCTTGGCAACGGCGAGCGTACCGGAAACGTCGATCTGGTGACGGTCGCGCTCAACCTGTACACGCAGGGCGTCGACCCGGGGCTGGACTTTTCGGACATCGACAGCGTCGTAAAGACCGTCGAATATTGCACCGGCATCGCGACACACCCGCGCCAGCCCTATGTCGGCGATCTGGTGTTCACGGCGTTTTCAGGCAGTCATCAGGATGCGATTAAAAAAGGCTTCGTCGCGCAGGAACAGCGCAACGACGAGTTTTGGGAAGTTCCCTATCTGCCGATCGACCCCGCCGATTTGGGCCGCAGCTACGAGGCCGTGATCCGCGTCAATTCGCAATCGGGCAAGGGTGGCGTGGCATGGGTTCTCGAACAGGATAAGGGGCTGAAACTGCCCAAGCGGATGCAGGGCGATCTCAGCCGTCATGTGCAGACG
Source organism: Sphingomonadales bacterium (assembly GCA_028289885.1). Taxonomy (GTDB): domain Bacteria; phylum Pseudomonadota; class Alphaproteobacteria; order Sphingomonadales; family Sphingomonadaceae; genus Sphingomonas_O. Next base: position 6,454 of record JAQGKX010000065.1, on the reverse strand, counting down.
CTGGCGGATGAAAACAGCCGTGAATTGCACGCCGCCGACATCTGGGGCGCGTTCCAGTCCGCCTATCACCTGCAGGGGCCGCAGCGTTTCACGCTTGGCGATTATGAGGAAACGCGCGCGAGCAACGGCGATCGCATCTTCGTTGGCAGCATCACCGTCGATGGCGTCGAACGATCCGTCAGCGGACGCGGCAATGGCTTGATCTCAAGCGTCGTCGCCGCGTTGAAGGATGGATATGGTATCGATCTGGACGTCGTTGACTTCAGCGAACACGCACTCAGCGGCGGCAGCGATGCTCAGGCGGCGGCTTATGTCGAATGTCGGACGGCCGAGGGCAAGACGGTGTTCGGAGTCGGGATCGACGTCGATGTCGCCACCGCCAGCGTTCGCGCAGTGCTGGGGGCGGCAAACGGGGTTTAGGGCTTTTCCCGTTATCCTGGACTCGTTTCAGGATAACGGACGGTGACTATACCGGCGCCACAATCTTCCGTCCCGTCCCGAAAGCAAACGCAGCAATCGGCTCCCACGGCCCCCCGCGATAATAAAACGCAGCCAGCCCCGCCAGTTCGAGCACGCGCGGACGGAACTCCACCGACAATTGACCGAGCAACGCCTTTGCAACAGGCGGCTTCACCTTATTCTGCACCGTGACATGCGCGCGCCACGGATTGCGATCCTGCGGCATCAGCATCGGGGCGAACCGATCGGCAATGCGCGCGCGGATATCTGCCAGTTCAACGCTTTCGACACTGAATGCGACCCCATTGCCAAGGTTGATCAAACTGGCCAGCCGCGCCTGCGGACGGCTCCCCCGCGCCTCGTCCTGCAGCAAGCCGGTCAGTTCGCGTTCAACCGAGGGCGGCAAATGGTGAAACATCGTAAGATGCGCCCGCAACACATTGCGCTCCACCGGAAAATGCGCACGCCGCAGGGCATCAAGCGCCGAAAAGTCGGTCGCGCCGAACAGCGCCGTGACGATGATCGGAGCGGTCACGCGCCTAGTTCAAGCTGGCCTGCATGACGATCGACTTGCCCGGTGCGGCGGACAGTTCGACGATATAGTGTCCGGGTTTGACGTCGAACGTGACGATCTTGCGAATACCGGTACAGGTGTTGCCCTTACGATGGCCTGACGACGAGACGATCTTGCCGTCGCTGACGAGATCGACATAGGCCGCGGTCGAAAGTGCAATGTCGAGCTTGCCCGCGCGGGTGACGTCCAGGGCCGCAAGACCCGCCGAAGTACCCGCCTTCGCCTTGTGATCCGACCCCACAACCGGCGTAACTTCCGCTGCGGGCAGCAATGTCAGCCGCGTGGCAGGACCGACCGCCAGCGCGAATTTGAACGGAGCCTTTCGCGCGGCAAGGTGCGGCGTTGGTTTGTCCCAGCCCTTTGGAACAGCGCAGGTTTCCGCCGCTACGGGAGCCGATATCGTCAGTGCCAATGCCACCAAAACCATTATCATTATCGTCTCCCAAAAAGCTTTTCGATATCGCCGTGCGCAAGTTTGACCCAAGTTGGTCGACCGTGATTGCATTGCCCCGAATGCGGCGTGACCTCCATCTCACGAAGGAGCGCGTTCATTTCCGCCACCGACAGGACGCGCCCTGCCCTGACCGATCCATGACAGGCCATTGTGCCCGCGACCGCGTCGATGCGCTCCTTCAGCGATAACGCCTCCCCGAACGCCGCAAGTTCGTCGGCAAGGTCGGTGACGAGACCCTTGACGTCGGCCTGTCCAAGCATTGCCGGAACACCGCGAACGAGCATGGCACCGGGGCCAAAGCGTTCGAGGTCAAGACCGAATTCGACCAGTTCGGCCAGGCGCGCTTCCAGTCGGTCGCAGGCGGTTTCCTCGAGTTCGACGACTTCGGGCAGCAATAGCGGCTGCATCGCAACACCGCCGTTCGCGGTCGCCTTGCGCATCCGTTCAAGGACGAGCCGCTCATGCGCGGCATGCTGGTCGACGATGACCAGGCCGTCCTCGGCTTCGGCAACGATATAAGTCGCGGCGACCTGCCCGCGCGCGACGCCCATCGGGTAAGTCGTCGATTGCGGTGGCGGGGTGTAGGCCATCTCGGCGCGCGCCATCGGGGGCGGGCTGAAGCTGGTGCTGCGCTCCCACACCGAATGTTGCGCGGGCCGGGACTGCAACTCGCTTGTCCATGCACCGAGTGCGGCTGCGGACGGACGTGGCTGGCTGCGATGCCCCGCGCCGTCGAGCGCCGCGCGAAGTCCACCGACGATCAGCCCACGCACCAGGCCGGGGTCGCGGAACCGGACTTCGGTCTTGGCCGGGTGGACGTTGACATCGACGTCGCCCGCCGGGATCTCGAGAAACAGCGCAACGACGGCGTGGCGGTCGCGGGCGAGCATGTCGGCATAGGCCCCCCGCACCGCCCCGATCAGGACGCGGTCCTTTACCGGACGTCCATTGACGAACAGGAATTGATGATCGGCCACGCCACGGTTGAACGTCGGCAGCCCCGCTACGCCGCCAAGCCTTATACCTTCGCGCTCAAGGTCGATGGGCACGCTGTTCTCAATCAGCATCCGGTCGGTAAGCGCGGCAACGCGCTCACCCTGTCTTTCGGGCTGCACCGACAAAGTGCGCCGTCCATCATGCTCAACCGAGAACGAGATATCGGGCCGCGACATGGCAAGGCGCTTGATGACGTCAATACAGGCCGCATATTCGCTGCGGGGCGAGCGCAGGAATTTGCGGCGGGCCGGGATGCTCTCGAACAGGCCGGTGATCCGAAGCCGAGTTCCGGGCGGCAGGGCGGCGGGTCCCTCTGCGACCAGCGCGCCATTATCGACCGTCCGCGACCAGCCTTCTCCATCGATCGTCCGGCTCTCGACCGTCAGGCGCGCAACGCTCGCGATGGAAGGCAATGCCTCCCCGCGAAAACCCAGTGTAGAGACCAGTTCGATCGCGTCGTCGGGCAATTTCGACGTGGCGTGGCGTTCGAGCGCCAGTTCGATTTCGGACGCCACCATGCCGCAGCCGTCGTCGATGACCTCGATCCCGTCGATGCCACCACCCGACAGGCGCACCGTGATTCGCGTCGCGTCGGCGTCGATCGCGTTTTCGACCAGCTCTTTCAGCGCACTGGCGGGTCGTTCCACCACTTCGCCCGCAGCGATGCGATTCACGAGCGTTGGGGGGAGCCTCCGTATTGACATGGATGGTGCTCTAGCCCAATCGCACTCATCCCGCGACCCGGCCGCAGCGGAATTTTCACCGAATGACGCGCGGCCCAAAAGGCACCGAGTTTCCCACCTATGAAATTCCCGTTTTCGCGTTATTTCAAGTTCATGTCGCACGACATGGCGATCGACCTTGGCACCGCCAACACCGTTATCTACGTGCGCGGACGGGGTATCGTTCTGAACGAACCGTCGGTCGTCGCCATCGAGACGATCAACGGCGTGAAACGCGTCAAGGCCGTTGGTGACGACGCCAAGCTGATGATGGGCAAGACCCCCGGCAGCATCGAGGCGATCCGCCCACTGCGTGACGGCGTCATCGCCGACATCGACGTGGCCGAACAGATGATCAAGCATTTTATCCACAAGGTTCACGGCCAGCGCCGTTTCCCGTCATGGCCCGAAATCGTGATCTGCGTGCCTTCAGGTTCGACCAAGGTTGAACGCCGCGCGATCCGCGACGCCGCATCGAACGCGGGCGCGAGCCAGGTTTTTCTGATCGAGGAACCAATGGCCGCCGCAATCGGTGCCGACATGCCCGTCACAGAGCCGATCGGTTCGATGGTGGTCGATATCGGCGGCGGCACGACCGAAGTCGCGGTGCTGTCGCTCCGTGGCGTGGCTTATTCGACCTCGGTGCGCGTCGGTGGCGACAAGATGGACGAGGCGATCGTCTCCTATGTCCGTCGCAATCATAATCTGCTGATCGGTGAGTCGACGGCAGAACGCATCAAACAGGAAGTTGGCGTTGCCAAGCCGCCTGCCGACGGCATCGGCCTGACGATCCACATCAAGGGTCGCGATCTGGTCAATGGCGTGCCGAAGGAAATCACGATCAACCAGGGCCAGATCGCCGAGGCGCTCTCCGAACCCGTCGGCACCATTGTCGAGGGTGTGCGGATCGCTCTCGAAAACACGGCACCCGAACTTGCAGCCGATATCGTCGATCAGGGCATCGTCCTGACCGGTGGAGGCGCGCTGCTGCGCGGGTTGGACGAGGTTCTTCGCGATGAGACTGGATTGCCGGTCACGGTGGCGGACGACCCGCTGACTTGCGTAGCGCTCGGCACTGGGCGCGCACTGGAAGACCCGATGTTCCGCGGCGTCCTCCAGACTGCATAAGGACGGCTGACCCGCTATGGCGCCGCCTTCCTCCCGGCGCCCCGGATATTCCCGTCGCGCGCAATATGGCCTGTTCGCGGGTTATGTTGTTGCCGTTGTCGGCATCGTTCTGGGGCTGTTGTTCGCCCTTACCGCGCGCTTCGATCCTGAAGGCCATGCCGGGATACAGTCGTTTTTTACCGACCTTACATCTCCCGTCTCGATCGCGGGCCGCAATGCTGTCGAAGTCGTAGCGTCGGGCTATGACGGGGCCGCTGCCTATGTCGAGGCCGGGTCAAAGAACCGCGCGATGGAAGGCGAATTGCGTCGCGTCCATGCAAAGCTGATCGAAGCACAGGCGATCGCGCGTGAAAACGAGCGGCTCAAACGCCTCGTCAAGCTCGTCGAACGCGAACGCGGGACCATCGTAGCCGCACGGTTGATCGCCTCGACGGGAGCCAGCAGCCGTCGCTATGCCACGCTTTCCGCAGGCGCCGCACAGGGCGTTGCCAATGGCGAACCGGTGCGCACTTCGGAAGGGCTGGTAGGGCGCATTGTGGCCGTCGGGCGGATCACCGCGCGCGTTTTGATGATCACCGATGGCGGCAACGTCGTCCCCGTCCGCCGCCTGTCCGACGGCATGCCCGCGCTTGCCACCGGGCGCGGCGACGGCGGTCTCGATATCCGCGCGCTGGAGGCTGCGAGCAACCCGTTTCATCCGGGCGATGTCTTCGTGACGTCGGGGACTGGCGGCATTTATCCGCCGGATGTTCCGGTGGCGCTTGCCCTGCTGCGCAACCGTGAATTTGTCATTGCGCGTCCGCTTGCCGATCCGCGTAGGCTCGACTTCGCGACCGTCGAGCCAGCCTTTATCGCCCCCGCTCCCGACCTGCCGCCCATTCCGGCAGACAATAAATGATCGCGCTTGGGCGTCGCTCGCCCTTTGCGCCGCCGCCGGGCGCGTTCGAGCGGCAGTTGCTACCGATTGTTTCGGTCATGTTTGCCTCGCTCGCGCCGCTGCTGCCCGAAATATCGACAGCGCCCGCCCTGCCGCCGTTCGGCTTCATGATGCTCCTGTCATGGCGTCTGCTCCGTGACGATTTGTGGCCCGTCTGGATCGCGCTCCCTCTCGGCCTTTTCGACGATCTTTTCAGCGGGCAGCCACTTGGTTCGGCGATGGCGCTCTGGACGATATCGTTTCTCGTCATCGACCTGATCGACAGTCGGTTGGTGTGGCGCGACCATTGGCAGGACTGGGGCATTGCCACGCTGGCAATTGCCGCCGAACTGGTGCTGGCGCTCGGCATTGCGCGGATCACGGGTGGCGCGATGCCCATCGTTCTCCTGCTACCCCAGATTATCGTGTCGGCACTGCTGTTCCCACTGCTCGCCCGCGTGTGCGCCACTCTCGACCGGTTCAGGCTGGCACGATGAAGTTCGACTGGATACTCGGCAAGCGCAGCGTTTCCGAAGCGCAGGCGCAATTCAGCTTCACGCGCCGCAGCTTCGTCCTCGGTGGTGCCCAGATCGGCGTCGGGGTCCTGCTCGCCGGGCGTATGACCTACCTCTCGGTGTTCGAGAACGAACGCTATGCGCTGCTGGCCGAAAGCAACCGCGTCAATCTGTCGCTGATCCCGCCGCGCCGGGGCTGGATCGTCGATCGCGCAGGCAAGCCGCTGGCGCTCAATCGCACGGTCTTCCGCGTCGATATCATCCCCGACCGGCTTGTCGACCAAGACAAGACGCTCGACACGCTCACCAATTTGCTTGGCCTGACGAGCGACGATCGCGACCGGATTGAACGCGATATCGACAAGGCTTCGGGGTTCCAGCCCGTACAGGTTGCCGAACATCTCGACTGGGAGAAATTCGCCGCGCTCAGCATCCGCGCGCCCGATTTGCCCGGCGTCGTCCCGGCGCAGGGGTTCGCGCGCTATTATCCCGAAGGGGCGGCGGTCGGTCATTTGCTCGGCTATGTCGGCGCGGCGTCAGCGGAAGCGTATAAGAAAACCAAAGACCCGCTCTACCTGACCCCCGGCTACAAGATCGGCAAGGACGGCATCGAGAAAATCCTCGAACCCCGACTGCGCGGATCGCCCGGCGCACGCCGGTCGGAGGTCACGGCGCGCGGCAAGCTCGTCC
>JAQGKX010000044.1 GCA_028289885.1 Sphingomonadales bacterium | reverse complement strand
ATCCGCGCGACTCCGACCGGCATTTCGGCGGTTATTGACGCGCGAGGGCGGATCGTGACTGCGCTGCCACTGGGCAAGGCGGGCTTTATCCAGACGACGATCACCGGAGTCATCGCGCCAACACTCTTTGCAACCTATGGAAACATTCTCTCGCTGGCGTTCGCTTTTTTCTTGGGACTGTCGGGCGTTGCCCTCTTGGCGAGACGTCGCTAAAGACCGGACATAAAGTTTCCTTTATATCTGCATAGGACACCCAATGCGTTCAAGTTTCCTGTTCACGTCCGAGAGTGTTTCAGAGGGTCATCCCGATAAGGTCGCCGACCAGATTTCGGACACGGTCGTCGATCTGTTCCTTGCCAAAGACCCGCAGGCGCGCGTTGCTTGCGAGACGCTGGTGACGACCCAGCGGGTTATCCTTGCGGGCGAAGTGCGTGGGTTGGGCATGATCGATACCGAGGGCAATTGGGCTCCCGGCGCGCTCGAGGAGATCGAAGCGGCTGTCCGCGCGACGGTGAAGAAAATCGGTTACGAGCAGGACGGTTTCCACTGGGAAACACTCGATTTCGCCAATCACCTTCACCCACAGTCCGCGCACATCGCACAGGGCGTGGATGAAAGCGGCAACAAGGACGAAGGCGCCGGCGACCAGGGCATCATGTTCGGTTATGCGACCGACGAGACGCCCGATTTGATGCCTGCGACGCTGTATTATTCGCACAAGATCCTTGAGCGGATGGCGGCAGATCGCCATTCGGGCGCGGCTCCCTTCCTTGAACCCGATGCCAAGAGCCAGGTGACGTTGCGTTACGAAAACGAAGTGCCGGTCGAGGCAACCGCACTCGTCGTCTCGACGCAGCATGCGCCGGGCTATTATTTCCACGATAATGAAGGCGATCCTGCGCTTTACGCACAGTTGCGCGACTATGTCGTCGGCGTCTTCCATGAAATCCTGCCCGAAGGCTTCATCACCGATAACACCGTAATCCACGTCAACCCGACCGGGCGCTTCGAAATCGGCGGGCCGGATGGCGACGCTGGCGTGACCGGGCGCAAGATCATCGTCGACACTTACGGCGGTGCTTCACCGCACGGTGGTGGCGCGTTCAGCGGCAAGGACCCGACCAAGGTCGATCGTTCTGCCGCCTATATCACGCGCTATCTGGCAAAGAACATCGTGGCTGCCGGGCTTGCGCGGCGCTGCACGATCCAGCTGTCCTATGCGATCGGCGTTGCCGAACCGCTGTCGGTCTATGTCGACCTGCATGGCACGGGAACCGTTGACGAGGCGAAGCTGGAAGCGGCGCTGCCCGCGCTGGTGCGCCTGACGCCAAAGGGCATTCGCGAGCATCTTGGGCTGAACAAGGCGATCTACCAGCCGAGCGCTGCCTATGGACATTTCGGTCGCAAGCCCGAGGGCGACTTCTTCAGTTGGGAAAAGACCGATCTTGGTGAGAAGTTGAAATCCGCTCTGACCTGATATCTTCCCTCTCTCCCTTAAGGGGGAGAGGGGAAGTGGCTCGATTTACCGCCAAGACCGTCTATAGGCTCGCCGATGTCAGACCCTCTTACCATCGGCAGGCTTTACGGACGGCGTCAGGGACATAAGCTCCGTGGCGGTCAGTCGGCACTCGTCGAGGAGTTGTTGCCCGAACTCTCGGTGCCCGATGGACCATTAAATTCAATCACCTTATTCGGTGATGAACGCCCGCTCGAACTGGAAATCGGTTTCGGCGCGGGTGAACATCTCGTGGGCCAGGCGCAAATGCGACCCGACAACGGCTTCATCGGCTGCGAGCCCTTCCTGAACGGCATGGTCGGCGCGTTGCAGCATATCGATGAGCGCGAGATCGACAATGTGCGGCTGCACATGGGCGATGCGCTCGACGTTCTGAACCGCCTGCCCGACGCGTCGCTGGAAACAGTATATCTATTGCATCCTGATCCATGGCCGAAAGCGCGCCATGCCAAGCGGCGATTCATGAACCCCGGTCCGATCGACATGATTGCCGCCAAGCTGAAGGTCGGCGGCGAATTCCGTTTCGGCACCGACCACCCGATCTATGTCGCACACGCAATGATGATCATGGGCGCACGTACCGATTTCGCGTGGCAGGTCGAAACCGCGAGCGATTTCCTCACGCGCCCCGACGACTGGGTTGAAACACGCTACGAACGCAAGGCGCGGCGGCTGGGACATGAAGTCTGGTACTTCCGATATCATAGGGTCTAAACGCATCCTCTGGACAGCGAACCGATAGCGCGCCAGTCTCCGGAGGAGGTTTCCGGGGGAATTCACAGGTGGTCGGAAACGGGCGTGGCGTTCACCGCAGCGCGATCGAGGCGGCGGCGGGTAACGTGCTGGGGTCGCCCGTCACCAACCTTTTTCGTGCGCTGTCCTTCGTCGGATTCGTCTTCATACTTGCCACGGCGGGGTTCGTCGGTGCCGGGTGGAGCCTAGGTGACGCTGCCTATATGGTCACGCTGACGGTGTTTTCTGTTGGCTATGACGAGGTCCGGCCGATCGACACGACCTGGCTACGGACGCTCGCGATGATGACGATCGTGCTTGGCTGTACCGGCATGATCGTGCTGACCGGTGCGCTGGTCCAGGTTTTCGCACATTTCCAGCTTCGCAGTCTTTTGGGGATAGATCGCATGCAGTCGCAAATCGAAGGGCTTTCGGACCATGTCATCATTTGCGGTTTCGGGCGGATCGGGCAGCAACTGGCCAAGGAACTGTATGCGGCAAAGGTCGGATTCATCATCGTTGAGCGCAGCGCGAGCAAGGTCGCCGATGCCGAAGCGCTTGGCTATCTGTGGTTGGCGGCGGATGCCACCGACGAAACTTCGTTGAAAACCGCCGGGATCGAACGCGCGCGGGTGATGGCGACCGTCTTGCCCGACGATGCGGCGAACGTCTTTATAACTTTGTCTGCGCGCAGCCTGAACGCCAAGCTGGAGATTATCGCGCGCGGCGAAATGCCGACAACCGAGGGCAAGCTGATTCACGCGGGCGCGAACAAGGTGGTCATGCCGACGCATATCGGTGCCGAGCGCATTGCCGAAATGATCCTGTATCCAACGACGGCGCATTTCGTGAGCGAGAGCAGCCAGGCACGCGAACTGAAGCGTGGCCTGCACGAATATGGGCTTGAGGTCGAAGTTGTGACAGTGCCGAAGGGCGGCGCGATGGCAGGCGTGAGCGTCGGCGATGCGGAGCGAACGGGCAACGGCGGCTATTTCGTTGTGCAGATCGACCGGCCCGGCGGCCAGAGTTTCATACATCCGGGCGAGGATGTGAAGATCGAGGGCGAGGATACGGTGGTGCTGGTCGTCCGGGGCAGCCGCGTGTCCGCCGGAACCGCCTTCACCGCTCCCGCCCAGCGCGTTCGCATCGGACGAGGCTATTCGCGCGTCCGGTGATTACGGGATCAGGCGATCGGCGCGAAGTTCGCTGAACAGGTCGAAGAACGCATCGTCAGTCGGTTGATAGGCGGTGAAGCCGAGGCGGCGGCTTTTGGACATATCCGTGACGACTTCGATCGGGCGGCCGAGATCCGCGTCGGTATGCCACGGCGAAGCCAGACGCGACAGATCGGGTTCCTTCAAGCCCTCGCGTTCAGCGATCGTGCGCCAGATTGGCGCGTCGTCGGCCATCTGCTGTTCCAAGGGCTGGATCGTGCCATTGAAAGGCGCGGGTTCCACCCCGAACCATTCGGCTATGCGCCCCCACATCCAGCTCCAGCGAAAAACGTCGCCGTTGACGATGTTGAACGCCTGATCGTGCGCTGCTGCGGTTTCGGTTGCCCAAAGCAATTGCCGGGCAAGCTGGCGGGCGTCGGTCATATCGGTCAGCCCATCCCATTGCGCTGCCGATCCGGGAAAGCGGAACGGGCGCCCCATTTCGCGGCACAAGGTCGCATACGCGGCAAGCGTGGTGCCCATGTTCATGGCATTGCCCACGGCCTTGCCGATGACGGTGTGGGGACGATGGACGCTCCATGTGAAGCCATCGCGCGCCGCGGCGGCGAAGACCTCGTCCTCTTGGGCATAGTAAAAATTCTCGACGTCGAGGCGGCCCTGCTCCTCGCGGAACGGCGTTTGCGGGAGCACCCCTTTGCCATAGGCCTCGAACGGTCCGAGATAATGTTTGAGGCCAGTCACGAGCGCGACATGGCGGGTGCTGTTCCCTGCTCGCAGGCCGTCGAGCAAATTGCGCACCATCGCGGAATTGACGCGGATATTCTCGGCTTCGCTATCCTGACGCAGCCAGGTCGTGATGAAGACGGCATCGGGACGGACGTTCGCCAGCGCAGAAGCCGTCGCCGCTGCATCGCGGAGATCGGCAGATATCGGCAGGACGCCCGCCTGGCCGGTGGGCTTCCGGGACAATCCGTGAACCGTCCAGCCCTGTTGCACAAGCAGCGCCGAGGTTGCGCCACCGACGATACCGCTTGCACCGACGACTAATGCTGTCTTGGTCATGTTTCGCTCCGATGCCGACCCAACATAATCAGGACGCGGGTGTTCCATTCGGGCCACCACCGAGCGCACGGATCAGCGCGATCGACGTCTGCAGCCGCTGGGTATGGAGCGCCAGTGCGGATCGTTGTGCCAGCAGCGACGCGGTCTGCGCGACGACGACTTCGAGGTAATCGGAGGCTCCGTCGCGGTAACGGATGAGCGCGAGATCAGTCGTGCGCCCGGCTGCCCGCGCGGCTTCATCCTGTTCGCGTTCGGCATCGGACAGGTGCCTTGCGGCAGCCAGTCCGTCCTCGACCTCGCGGAAGGCGGTCAGCACGGTCGAGCGATAATCTGCGGCAGTTTCCTCGAACACCGCGCGGGACTGACGAACGTCCGCCTTGCGGCGACCACCGTCGAAAACTGGGGCAAGCAACGCCAGCGGGCCGAGCGCCCAAAAGCTGTTGGCGGCGGAAATGACGTTGCCCCCGGTGCTTTGATAGCCACCCGACAGGCCAAGCGTCAGCAGCGGGAATTGCGCGGCCCTGGCGACGCCGATGCGTTCGTTTGCGGCGGCGACGCGGCGTTCGGCGGCGGCGATATCGGGGCGGCGCTGGAGCAGTTCGGACGGGATACCGGCGGCAACGGCGAATGGCTGAATGGCGGGCGTGGCGGCGGGAACCGAGAAGGTCGAAGGCGATTCACCGACGAGGACGGCAAGTTCGTGCTCGGCATTTGCACGGTCGAGCGCGATGGTCGCAAGTTGAGCGCGCGCGTCCGACAGCTGGCTTTGCGCGCGGCTGGTGTCGAGGCCCGATGCGATGCCGCCGCTGTGGCGGATGTCGGTCAGTTCAAAAGCGCGCGCGTAAGCCTTGCTGGTCTGAAGCAACAAATCGGCTTCGGCATCAAGGCCGCGCAGGCGAAAATACGTGTCGGCGATGCTGGCGTGCAAGCTGAGGCGGACCGAGGCGAGGTCCGCATTGCTGGCGGCGGCATCGAAGCGACCGGCGCGGGCGGCGCTGCGAAGGCGTCCCCACAGGTCGATCTCCCAGTCGAAGGAGCCGCCAAGAGTTCGCTCGGTGTAGGTCGTGCTGGCAGACGAAGACGGGCGGCCCCCCGACAGGCGGTTGCGCGAAACCGAAGGTCCGACCGATACCTCGGGAAGGCGTTCAGCCCCTGCCCGGTCGGCCAGTGCTACCGCCTGGTCATAACGTGCGACGGCGGCGGCAACGGTCGGACTGGCCGCTTCGGATCGCGCTTCCAGATCATTGAGCAGGCCATCGTTAAAACCCCGCCACCACTCGCCGCGCGGCAAGTGATCGAGCGGTGTTGCGGTCGCCCAGCCCTGCGCTTCCTTGAAACCGGCAACCGGGGGCGTTGTCGGGACGTGATATTCCGGGGCCATCGAACAGGCGGAAACGACCGCGACAAGCGGCAGCATCTTCAACCCGCGCGAACGCATCAACCGGCAACCTTGGCCGAAGCCTTGTTCACGCGCACCTGATCGCCCTCCGCAATGGCATCCGGCGGCGTATCGACGATGCGTTCGCGGCCGGTCAGCCCCGATCCGATCTGGACGACCGCTCCCTCGTCGCGAGAGATGGTGACGGGACGGATATGGATGCGGTTCTGTGCGTCCACCACGGCGACGACGGTGCCCGCTTCGCGCACGATGACGGCGCTTGCGGGCAGAGTGATGCCGCTTGATGTGGCTAGCGGGAAGCTGATCTGGGCGTAGGCACCGGGTTTGAGCGCCCCATCGCTATTGTCGGCCTCAAGCTGGACAAGGACACTGCCCGACGACGGATCGACCGCGCCAGCCGTTCGCGTCAGTCTTGCGGTAAAGGTGCGACCGGAAAATTCGGGAACGCTGACTTTTGCCTCCATGCCGGGATGGATCTGGCCCGAATTGCCCTGCGGCACGCGGACGAAGATGCGGACGCGTCGGATGTCGGAGACGGTGAACAGCGGCTGCGAGGCGGCGGTTCCGGAAACGATCAACGCACCGACCTGCGCCGAGCGGCTGGTAACGACGCCCGCGAACGGGGCCTCGAGACGGGTGAAGCCTTTCAGCGCGCGAAGGCGCCGGACGTTGGCCGATTGCGCGTTGGTCAGCGCGGTATTGGCGGCAAGGGCACCGCGCTTTTCATCGGCTTCCTGCTTGGACACGGCATCGCGCGCCAGCAACGCGTCCCAGCGCACTGCGGTCGTGCGGGCAAGCGACTGGTTGGCGCTGGCGGTCTGGTAATCCGCCTGCGCCTGCGCGAGTTGCTGATCGACCTCGGGCGCGTCGATGATCGCGAGCGTTTGTCCCGCTGAGACGCGGTCGCCGATATCGGCCTGCCAGCTGCGGATATAGCCGTTGGTGCGGGCATATATGGCGGCGCTGTTATACGCCTGGATATTGCCGGGCAACGTCAGGCCCTGCCCCGCGGCGTTCGAGGTTGGGGTGACGACGGTGACGGTCGGCACGGCATCCTCGTGCGCGACGGTTTGCAGATTATGGTCGGCATTGACCCGTGTGCCGATGCCGAGGGCGACGACCGCGAGTGCGACCACGCCTGCGACGATACCGACCTTTTTCAGATTGCGGGGCTGCGGTTGATCGCCAGAAATTTGATGGTCAGACATGGGCGAGTTCCAATTCCATTTCCGTCGGGGCCTTTACGCCTTTGCGATGCACGAAGCTGAAGACCACGGGGACAAACATCAGGGTGGCGATGGTGGCGCACAAGAGGCCACCGATCACCGCGCGACCGAGCGGAGCATTTTGTTCGCCGCCGTCGCCAAGGCCGAGCGCCATCGGCAACATGCCGATGATCATGGCGAGCGCGGTCATCAACACCGGGCGGAAACGCACCATCCCCGCCTCCAGCGCCGCATCGAAGGCATTGCCGAGTTCGGCCAGCCGTTCGCGGGCGAAACTGACCACGAGAATCGAGTTCGCGGTCGCCACGCCCATGCACATGATGGCACCGGTCAGTGCCGGTACCGACAGCGTCGTACCGGTGATGAACAATGTCCAGACAATCCCCGCGAGCGCCGCTGGCAGGGCGGTGATGATGACGAACGGATCGAGCCAGCTCTGGAAATTCACGACGATCAGCAGGTAGATCAGCACGATCGCGCCCAACAGCCCGAAGCCGAGACCCGAAAAGGCGGTGTTCATCGTCGCATATTGGCCGCGCAGATCGACCGTCATGCCCTTCGGCTTTTGCGGCTCCAGTTTTTTCAGGACAGTGTTGATCTCGCTCGACACCGATCCAAGGTCGCGGCCCTGTGGTGTTGCGAAAATATCGACGACCGGCTGGATGTTATAGTGGCTGACGACGGCGGCGGCGTTCGAGCGGCTGATCGTGGCGACACCGCCGAGCACCTGCGACGGGCCACCGCCGCTTCCGGATACCGGCACATTCGACAGGTCGCTGATCGAGCCGATCTGATATTCCGGAGTCTGCCCGACGATCGGATAGGACACGCCGTTTTCGGGGTTGAGGAAGAAAACCGGCGCCGTTGTGGCCGTTCCCGCCAGCGTCGTACCCAGGCTGTTGGTCACGTCGCGCTCGGTCAGATTATACTGGCCGATGCGCGAGCGATCGACGTTCACCGAAAGCTGCGGATAAGACGACGATTGCTGGATACGCGCGTCGGCGAGGCCGGGGATCGAGCGGATGTTGCGGAGTATTTTTGCCGCATAAAGCGCGTTCGCCTTGGCATCCTTGCCGCTGACCTGGATATCGATCGGAGCGGGCGCGCCGAAGTTCAGGATCTGGCTGGTGATGTCGGCGGGCAGGAATGAAAACGTGTCCGCCGGGAACGAGCGCGGCAGTTCACGGCGCAACAGGGCGACATGATTGCCGGTCGGGGCGTGGTCAGCTTTCAGCGTGATGAGGATGTCGCCATCCTGCGGGCCGATGGTGCCCGAATTGTTATACACCGTGTTGATACCGCTGACCGGCAAGCCGATGTTGTCGGTGATGGACGTGATTTCACCAGCAGGCAGCAGCGATCGGACCCGCGCCTGTATCCGCTGGAACTGCGCCGAAGTATTCTCGATCCGCGACCCGACCGGCGCGCGGACGTGCATGGCGATCTGGCCTGAATCGACCGAGGGAAAGAAATTGCGACCGAGGAATGGGCTAAGCAGAAAGCTGAGCAGGACGATCGCGATGAAGCCGATGACGAACGGCTTTGGCGACTTCAGCGCGCGTTCAAGCAGACTGCCATAACCGGTGCGGAATTTCTCGAAGCGACGTTCGAAACCACGTTGAAAGCGCACAAGAGGGTTACGCGACGGACCGTTTTCGTCATGGACATGGCCCGGCGTGTGAGGCCGCAACAGGTACATCGCCATCGTCGGCACCAAGGTGCGCGACAGGATGAACGAGGCGATCATGGCGAACACGACCGCGAGCGCCATCGGCACGAAGAGGAACCCCGCGACCCCGGGCAGGAAGAACATCGGCACGAACACGATGCAGATGCACAGCAGCGACACGAACGCGGGCGTCACGATCTGCGCGGCCCCATCAAGGATCGACTGAATCACGCCTTTGCCCTGCTCCAGATGCCAATTGATGTTCTCGATCGTGACGGTCGCATCATCGACGAGAATACCCACCGCGAGCGCAAGCCCGCCAAGCGTCATCGTGTTAAGCGTCTGGCCGAACGCCGCGAGCGCCGCGACCGCCGAAAGCACTGCAAGCGGGATCGACACCGCGATGATGATCGTCGAGCGCCACGAGCCGAGAAACAGCAGGATCATCAGCGAGGTCAGGATCGCGGCAAGCGCACCTTCCTTCACGACGCCCTCGACTGCGCCCTTCACGAACAGCGACTGATCGCCGACCGGAATGACCTTCAGATTGGCGGGAAGCGTTTCCTGCAGGCCGGGCAATTTGTCCTTGATGCCCTGCACGATGGCCAGCGTCGAGGTTGCGCCGTTCTTCAGCACCGTAAGCAATGCCGAACGCGCGCCATCGACATGGACGACGTTTGTCTGCGGCCCGCTGCCATCGCGGACATGGGCGACGTCGCGCATATAGATGGTCGCCCCGTTGACGACCTTGACAGGAATATCGTTCAGCGCGGCGACCGAAGCCGGGGCATTGTTGAGCTTCACGCTATATTGCAGGCTGCCGATCTTGACGAAACCAGCCGGGTTGATCTGGTTCTGGGCGGCGATGGCACTTGCGACGTCCTGCGCCGAAAGCCCGTTGGAATTAAGCGCCTGCTGATCGATGTCGATCTGGATCTGACGCTGGCGACCACCCGATGGATAGGGGATTGCGGCTCCCGGCACCGTAACCAGCGAAGGGCGGATCTGGTTGATGCCGATGTCGAAGAATTGCTGCTCCGTCAGCCCCTTGCCCGACAAGGCAAGCTGGACGATCGGCACCGTCGATGCGCTATAGTTCAGGATCAGCGGCGGTGTCACACCCGGGGGCATCTGGCGCAGCACCGTTTGCGAAACCGAAGTGATCTGCGCGGTTGCCGTGCGCACATCGGCGCCCGGCTGGAAAAAGACCTTTACGATACCGATACCGGGCAGCGACTGGCTTTCGATATGCTCGATGTCGTTGACCGTCGTCGTCAGGATGCGCTCGTACGGCGTGATGATGCGCCCGGCCATTTCTTCGGGCGGCAGGCCGGTGTAGTTCCACGCGACTGCGATGACCGGAACCTTGATCTCGGGGAAGATATCCACCGGCGTCCGGAACGCGGCGATGATGCCGACGATCAGGATCAACAGCGCCATGACGATGAACGTCAGCGGCCGCTGCAGCGCGGTCTTTACGATACCGATCATGAGAGGCGGGCAACCGTCGCGTTCGAGTCTCTGTTCATGAGTGGCTCCATGCTACTCAAATCACCCCTCGTCTAATATGAGTTACACATGGATCGATATCGGATACGACCTGATCAATGGAACTGCGTCACTTTCGATATTTCGTGCATGTTGCCGAGGAACTTCACTTCGGGCGAGCGGCAATGCGACTTGGAATGTCGCAGCCTCCGCTCAGTCAGCAGATACGCTTGCTGGAGGAAGAACTCGGCGTGGCGTTGCTCGAACGGACGAGCCGCAGGGTCGCCCTGACCGAGGCGGGACGGCTGTTCCTGATCGAGGCACGCAAGACGCTGGCGCAGGCGGCCCATTCGATCGATGTCGCGCGTAAGGTGGGTGCTGGCGACCTCGGTGAAATCAACGTCGGTTTCGCGTCTTCGGTGCCGTTCACGACTGTGGTTGCGCAAGCACTATCCGGATTTCGCGAGAGCTACCCCGGCGTCCGCCTGAACCTCACTGAAATGTCGCGGCTCGCGCAGATCGAGGCGTTATTGGCGGAAAAGATCGAGGTCGGCTTTATCCGCGACATCGACCCGCCGATCGTCCCGGACGGGCTGGAAGCGGTCCTGCTGATGACCGAACCGCTGCTGGTTGCGATGCTGGTGGGACACCCGCTGGCCCATGCTGCATCGGACCCGAGGTTTGCCGACCTGCGTCATGAAGACTTCATCCTGTATCGCGAGGATTTCGGGGCCGGGTTCAACAGCCACCTGAAGCGGCTATGCGCCCTTGCGGGGTATGTACCAAAAATCGTCCAGGAAGTTACCGGGCCGTTCACGCTGCTCGGGCTGGTTTCGGCGGGACTTGGAATCACCATCGTCACGCCGACGCTTGGCGCGCTGCATCCCGACAACATGGTCTTCCGCCGTCTGGACGATCCGAAGGCGATCAGCCGTTTGTGGATGATCCGTCGGCATGGCGTGTCGAAGGCGGCAACGCATTTCGTTGAACTGGTGTTGGCGGCGCGGTCGTGACGACGGGCACGTATTGTGCCGCTGGCTTCAACTCCCCTTGCCCGCCCCACTCGTTTCGCCTATATGGCAATTGTCTTCCTTACATCGGTAACGCTGTTCGGGTCTGAAGCCTCTGGCTCCGGGCGCTCTAGACGCATTTGCTGAACCGGAGACTTAGTTGGCCGACATCGCCGCATTGACCGCATTGATCGAACCCGAAGCGACGACGCTTGGGCTGCGGCTGGTGCGCGTACAGATGAATGGTGGCAAGTCCGATCCGACGTTGCAGATCATGGCGGAGCGGCCCGAGACACGGCAGCTTACTCTGGAAGATTGCGCCGAATTGTCGCGGCGGATTTCGGACCTGTTCGATGAAGTCGATCCGATCGAGGAAGCCTATCGTCTGGAAGTTTCGTCGCCGGGTATCGACCGTCCTCTAACACGGCTGGCCGATTACGACGACTGGAACGGCCATGAAGCGCGGATTCGCCTGACCGAGCCGATCGAAGGTCGCAAGATGTTCGATGCGCGACTCGATGGGGCCACCGATAATAATGTGCTGGTGACGGCCAAACATGGTCCGATGACGATCCCGTTCGAGGCGATTATCTCCGCCAAGCTGGTGCTGACCGACAAACTCATCAAGGCAACTGCCCCGCTGGTCGCGGACGGTGCCGACAAGATCATACAAGAAGGATAAGAACCGATGGCTAGTTCCGCTGTATCCGCCAACAAGGCC
>JAQGKX010000011.1 GCA_028289885.1 Sphingomonadales bacterium | reverse complement strand
GCCGGGGCCGTATTCGCGCTTGTTGACAGGCGATTTGGGGCGACCCCAAATGTTTTCGCCCATACGGCGATCGAGCTTGTGCTTCGCGCTATGACGCTTCGACATGAATAATCTTTCAATTGCGTGGACCGCAGTCAGTGTTTTCGTTATCTGCCCCTTGTGGGGGCAGGTGTTCCGGGTCCGCGCTACGTCAGCCAAAGGCCGGGCAGGACCACCGCTTCACCGGAGTGCGGGGTCAATTGCGAAGGCGCGCCAATAGCGGAAAGCGGATGCAAGTCAACCGAAACGGCGCTAAAGCCCGGTCATGATCGATCCCGAACGCTGCAGCACCATGTCCGAAGTCCGTGAAGGCGTGGACGAAACCGACCGACTTATCGCCGACCTGCTGGGCCTGCGCTTTCGCTATATGGAGGCGGCAGCGCGGATCAAACCAAACCGTGAAGCCGTCCGCGACGAGGCGCGCAAGGCTGAAGTCTTGCGACAGGCAAAGGCGAATGCTTTGGCGGCGGACTATCCGATCGCGCTTGCGGGAGAGATTTGGGAGACGCTCGTTGAGGCCTCGATCGACTATGAAATGGACCGGTTCGAAGCGCGCGAACGCGGCTAACCGCGTGGCCGCGGCTTCTGGATCGCGGTCAGCACCCCCCGCAGTGTGCGGACCTCCTGTTCGTTCCACCCCGGCTTGGTCATGATCGTCCGCACCGCGCGTTTCATGGTGGGTACTTTGGCGACCGGAAAATAGAAACCCGCATATTCGAGCATTTCGTCTAGCTGGCCAATCAACCCGTCAAGTTCATGTTGATCCGCAGGGGGTTCGGTCGGCACCAGCGGCGGCTGCGCGAGCGTTTCACCTTTTGACCATTCATACGCCACGACCATCACTGCCTGGGCCAGATTCAGCGACCCGAATTTCGGGTTGATCGGTACCGTCAGGATCGTGCGCGCGACCGCGACATCGTCGGTTTCGAGTCCGGAGCGTTCCGGCCCGAACATGATCGCCGACCGTTCGGGCGCGGCGTGGATGGCGATCGCAGCAGCTTCGGGGGTAACGACCGGCTTGATGATACCGCGTTTCCGTACGGTCGTTGCATAGACGTGAGGGCAATCTGCAACGGCCTCTGCCACGCTATCGAATATCTGCGCGTTGGCGATCACGCTGTCCGCGCCCGCTGCTGCTGGACCAGCAGTGGGGTTGGGCCACCCATCGCGCGGCGACACGATCCGGAGTTCGGTCAGCCCGAAGTTCAGCATCGCGCGCGCTGCCTTGCCGATGTTTTCGCCCAGTTGGGGGCGGACCAGCACGATGACGGGGTTCACGACGATTTGATCACGAGTCTGCCGCGTCTTTGACGGCACCTGCGAATTCCTCGAAATCCCTGGCCTCGGCAAAGTCCTTATAGACGCTCGCGAACCGGATATACGCCACGCTGTCGAGACCTTTAAGCCCCTCCATCACCAGTGCGCCGATCTGTCGCGCCTCGATTTCGGCATCGCCCAATGTCTCGAGCTGGCGCTGGATGCCCGACACCATCTGGTCGATTCGCGCCGTGTCGATTGGCCGTTTCCGGCACGCGATGGCTACCGAGCGCGCAAGCTTGTCGCGTTCGAACGACTCGCGCCGCCCCTCGCTTTTCAACACGATCAGGTCGCGCAACTGGATGCGTTCGAACGTCGTGAACCGCGCGCTGCAGCTTTCGCACTGCCGCCGCCGCCGGATCGCCGCCCCGTCTTCGGTGGAGCGGCTATCCTTCACCTGGCTGTCGTCATGGGCGCAGAACGGGCAGCGCAATCAAAGCTCCGGGTAGATCGGGAAACGTTCGCACAAGGCACGGACGCGGGTGCGGACGTCGGCTTCAACGACGGGGTCGCCGCCTTCGCCCTTGGTACGCAAACCTTCCAGAACGTCGGCGATCATGTCGGCGATGTCCCTGAATTCCTTCACGCCGAACCCGCGAGTCGTGCCCGCAGGCGATCCGACCCGTATGCCGCTGGTCTTGACGGGGGGCAGGGGATCGAACGGGATGCCATTCTTGTTGCAGGTGATCGCCGCACGTTCCAGCGCCTCGTCTGCATCGCGACCGGTTACGCCCAGCGGGGTCAGATCGACCAGCGCCAGATGCGTGTCGGTGCCACCCGAAACCAAATTCGCACCGCGTTCGGCCAGACGCGAAGCCAGCGCCCTGGCGTTGTCCAGCACCGCCTGCGAATACAGCTTGAAGTCAGGCTGCAACGCCTCACCGAACGCAACCGCCTTGGCTGCGATGACGTGCATGAGTGGCCCGCCCTGAAGCCCCGGGAACACTGCCGAGTTGATCTTCTTGGCAATGGCTTCGTCATTTGTCAGGATCATGCCGCCGCGAGGACCACGCAAGGTCTTGTGCGTCGTCGTCGTCGCGATGTGCGCATGCGGGAACGGCGATGGGTGAACGCCGCCCGCCACCAGACCGGCAAAATGCGCCATGTCGACCATGAAGATCGCGCCCACAGTATCGGCAATCGCACGGAAGCGGGCGAAGTCGATGTGGCGTGGATAGGCCGAACCGCCCGCGATAATCAGCTTGGGCTTATGCTCCACCGCCAGCGCCTCGACCTGTGCAAAGTCGATCAGATGGTCATGCTCGGTCACGCCATACTGGATCGCGTTGAACCATTTGCCCGACATCGCAGCGCGTGCGCCATGCGTCAGATGGCCGCCCGCATCGAGGCTCATGCCAAGGATCGTGTCGCCCGGCTTGACCAGTGCCAGCATCACCGCGCCGTTCGCCTGCGCGCCCGAATGGGGCTGCACATTGGCGAACCCGCACCCGAACAACTGCTTGGCCCGCTCGATGGCCAAAGTCTCAACAGCATCCGATGGGGCGCAACCCTGATAGTAACGCTTGCCCGGATAACCTTCGGCATATTTGTTCGTGAAGACCGAACCCTGAGCCTCCAGCACCGCTTTCGACACGATGTTCTCGGACGCGATCAGTTCGATCTGGTGACGCTCGCGGTCGATCTCACGCGTGATGCCGGAGAAGACCTGCGGGTCGCTCTCGGCCAGCGGACGCGTGAAAAAGCCGTCTGGCTGGACGTCATGCAATGATGCGGACTTGCTGCTCATACTGGTTCCTTTCCCGTGACCGGGGGGCTGAGTTTGTTGACGCGGTTGGCGTGGCGGTCGCCCGCAAATGGAGTGGCAAGGAATACGGCAAGCGCATCTTTCGCTGTATCCGGTCCAATCAACCGTGCACCGAAGGCAATCGCGTTGGCATCGTTATGTTCGCGCGAAAGCCGTGCAGTCAGACTGTCCGAGACAAGCGCACAACGCGCCGCCGGGTTCCTGTTCACCGCAATTGAGATCCCGATGCCCGACCCGCAAACGGCGACCCCGAACTGCGCCTCGCCCGAGGCAATCGCGGCCCCCAATTTATATCCGTAATCCGGATAATCAACCGAAGCCGTATCGAAAGGTCCGAGATCGGCGACCGCATGACCCTGCGTTCGCATCCATTCGGCGAGCATCGTCTTCATCTCGAACCCGGCATGGTCCGACGCGATCGCGATAGCGAGTGGGTCTGGTCGATTGCTCAAAATGGCGTTTCCCGAATGAGGGTGCTGAGTCGATGTGCCGCTCTGTAGCGCCCCTGACTTATTTTGCCACCGTGCCGTTAGATTTTGGGCACGTTGACTTGAGGACACGCTTGGCGAAAACTCCGCGCCATGAAGCATATTGCCCCACTCGCCGCGCTGCTGCTGATCGCCGCCTGCGCCAAATCCGCTCCGGAAAATGTGGCGGTGGGGAATATCGCCGACCCCGACATCACCGAAGTCGCCGACGACAGCGGCGGAGGCGAGGGGCCCACGGCGGTTGCCGACTGGAACGGCAAATGGGTCGGTGTCGAGGGGTTGGTGCTGGTTATCGCTCCCGGCGCGACGCCTGACACACGCAAACTGAAGATTACCCTGATGGACGGCACGAAGGATTATGTCGGCAAGGTCGACGACGACCAGATCGAATTTACCCGCGACGGTGTCATGGAGACGATCCACGCCGGAACGGGTGCCGAAACCGGGTTGAAATATCTGGCTGGCAAGGACGATTGCCTGATCATCAAGCCGGGCGAGGGTTTTTGCCGTTAAGCAGCTTTGCGTAACTCAATCCGACTCCAGATTTCGCTAAGCGCATCGACCAGTTCGCGCATCATCTCGACGGTATGCGCAGGGCCGGGGGTGAACCGCAGCCGCTCGGTGCCGCGCGGAACCGTGGGGTAATTGATCGGCTGAACGTAAACGCCATATTCGGCCAGCAATATGTCGCTGACTTTCTTCGCCTTGACCGGATCACCGATCATCAACGGCACGATATGCGTGGTCGTCGCCATCACCGGTAAGCCAGCCTCGACCAGCATCGCCTTCAGATTGGCAGCCGCCGCCTGCTGCAGGTCGCGCTCCTCGCTTGACGCCTTCAGGTGCCGAACGCTCGCCAGCACGCCCGCAACCAGCACCGGTGACAGGCTCGTCGTGAAGATGAACCCCGGTGCGTAGGATCGGATAACGTCGATGATCGTCTGGCTCGCCGCGACATAGCCGCCCATCACGCCGAATGCCTTGCCGAGCGTACCCTCGATGATCGTCACGCGGTCCGCCACGCCATCGCGTTCGGTGATGCCACCACCGCGCGCGCCGTACATCCCGACCGCATGGACCTCGTCGCAATAGGTCAGCGCGTTATACTTGTCCGCCAGGTCGCAGATCGCGGTGATATCGGCGACGTCGCCGTCCATCGAATAAACGCTCTCAAACGCGATCAGCTTCGGTACGTCCTCGTCCTCTGCCGCCAGCAGCTCTTCCAGATGGGCAAGGTCGTTGTGCCGCCAGATGCGTTTTTCACAGCCTGAATTACGGATGCCCGCGATCATGGATGCGTGGTTCAGCTCGTCCGAAAACACGATGCAGCCCGGCAGAACCTTGGCCAAAGTCGCCAGAGTAGCCTCGTTCGAAACATAGCCGCTGGTAAACAGCAACGCGCCGTCCTTGCCGTGCAAATCGGCCAGTTCGGCTTCCAGGTCGACATGATAATGCGTGTTGCCGCCGATGTTGCGCGTGCCGCCGGAACCCGCGCCGACATTGTGCAGCGCCTCTTCCATGGCCGCGATCACCTTGGGATGCTGGCCCATCGCGAGATAGTCGTTCGAACACCAGACCGTGATTGGCTTCGGCCCATTATGCCCCGCAAAACAACGCGCGTTGGGATAGGCACCCTTGTTGCGAAGGATGTCTATGAAGACCCGGTAGCGACCCTCGGCATGGAGCCGGTCGATCGCCTGAGTGAAAACGCGGTTATAATCCAAAGCCAACTAGCTCCGTCGTAGGGAAAGAGTGCGCACGTCCCGTTCGAATGGCGAAATAAGAGGAAGTGTGCGGCTACGCCAGTGCGAACGTGTCGCAACAAGGACCCGTTATAAACTCACCGTCTCTGCAAAACCGCGTTCTTCCAACGCAGGCCCCAACGCCAGTACCGCCTCGTCCACCCGCGTGAACACAGCCACTCCGGGTATGGCCACAGGCAGAAAGTCCTGTCCCTCGGTCAAAAACGCAATCCGCCGCGCGATCCCCGCGCTGCCATCGACAAACGAAACCCCCAGGGGACAAGCTGCAGCCAGCTCCTCGGCCAGCAACGGAAAATGCGTGCAGGCCAGCACCACCGTGTCGATCCGTTCGCCATCGGCTTGCTCGAACAACCCGGCAACCGCTCGCTTTACCGCCGCCACATCGACCGTCTCACCCCGGAGTTTCGCCTCCGCCAGCATGACCAGTTCGGCAGAACCATACCGGATGACCACACAATCGCCAGCAAACTCGGCGGAAAGGCGATCGACATAGGGCTGGCGCACCGTCGCATCGGTCCCGAGCACCCCGATCACCCGCGTTCGCGATGCCAAAGCCGCAGGCTTGATCGCCGGAACCGTTCCCACGACCGGCACGTCCAGAGCCGCCCTTACTGCGGACAGCGCGATCGTGGACGCCGTATTGCATGCGATCACCACAAGTCTTGGCCGATAACGCTCCACCAATCGCCCGAGCAGCGCCGGAACGCGCGCCCCGATCTCGGCCTCGGTCTTTGTCCCATAGGGAAAACCAGCGGAATCCGCCGCGTAGATAAACGGCGCGGTCGGCAGCAATGCCCGCGCGGCACCGACGACCGACAGCCCGCCGACACCGGAGTCGAAAAACAATATGGGTGCGTCGCGATTCATTACCGGCCCGTAACACTCCAGAATCGCGCTGAAAACCTGCTCATCAGACGAATGTACGATATCGTACAAGTTGTTTCGTTTGCGTACCCTCGTCGATAGGCTATATTTGATGCACTTGGGGTGCAGATAGGCTGAATTACCTGTGATATGGACTGCGCCTTTGGCAGCGCTCGTGCTGGGCTACCTGCTGGGATCGATACCATTCGGCCTGTTGCTGACACGGTTCGGGGGCGCAGGCGACCTGCGCTCGATCGGATCGGGGAATATCGGCGCGACCAACGTGTTGCGCACCGGACGCAAGGGGCTGGCGGCGCTGACGCTGATCCTCGACGTCGCAAAGGGCGCATTTGCCGTGATGGTGGCGCGCCGGATCGGACCCGATTACGCGCTGCTTGGTGGCCTCGCTGCATTTCTGGGCCATTGCTACCCCGTCTGGCTACGCTTTCACGGCGGGAAGGGCGTGGCGACATTGCTCGGCATCGCGCTGGCGCTTTCCTGGCCGGTCGGGCTTGTCTACGCGATCGTATGGCTGGGCGTGCTGGCGCTGTTCCGCTATTCCTCGGTCGGCGGCATGGCAGCAGCCGTTTCGGCACCCGTGGCCGCTGCGCTGTGGGGCGAGTTCGAAATGGCAATCCTGTTTCTGGCACTCGGGCTGATCGTCCTGTGGAAGCATCGCGCCAATATCGAACGACTGCTCAGCGGCGACGAACCGCGGGTGGGCCAGCGTCCCAACTCCAACTCCGATCAGGGAGAGTCCGTCGGGCAAAATGGCTGACGGCCCCGACGCCCGGAGCCCCGATGTCCGCAGCAATGCGCATTTCGACAAGCTCCGCCTGATCCGCTCGGCGAACATCGGCCCCGTCAGCTATTTCCAGTTGCTGGCTCGCTTCGGTACAGCTCGCGCGGCGCTAGATGCGCTCCCGGACATGGCCATGCGTGGCGGCGGTAAGTCTCCCCGCATTGCCGAACTCCGTGAGATCGACGCCGAAATCCGCGCGGTCGAAAAACTCGGCGCGCGCCATTTGTTTGTGGGGAGGGGTTGTACCCGATGCTCCTCGCTGGTCTCGAGAGTGCCCCGCCGGTCCTGATCGTGCGCGGCAATTTGCGCCTGCTCGATCGGCCCGCCGTCGCCATCGTCGGTGCGCGCAACGCCAGCGCAGCCGCCTGTCGCTTCGCCCGCGGGCTGGCTCATGACCTTGCCGAGGAAGGCTGCATCGTCGTGTCGGGCCTTGCGCGCGGCATCGACACTGCTGCCCATCAGGGCGCGCTTGGGCAGGGGCAGGGCGGGGCCACCGCTGCGGTCATCGCCAGCGGGATCGACATCGCCTTTCCGCCGGAGAATGCCGAACTGCAGGAAAATATCGCGCAATTCGGCGTATTGATCGCCGAACAAATCCCCGGTCGTGAGCCGCTTGCGCGCCATTTCCCCTCGCGCAACCGCATCATTGCCGGGCTGGCGATCGGCACTGTCATTGTCGAGGCTGCACCGCGCTCCGGGTCGCTGATCACCGCCCGGCTCGCCAACGAAGCCGGCCGCGAAGTCATGGCCGTCCCCGGATCACCGCTCGACCCCCGCGCACAGGGTTGCAATGCCCTGATCCGCGACGGGGCCACCTTGATCCAGAATGCCGGCGACGTCCTCGAAACCATCCGTCCGATGGCAGGCCGCGTTGAACAGCGCACCACCGGCTGGCGCGGCGCACCGGTCGATACCGACGCCAGCGATACCGAACGCCGCCGGATCACCGACCTGCTCGGCCACACGCCGGTGCCGGTCGACGAACTGGTGCGGCAATCGGGTTTCCATCCCGCCGTTGTCGCGACCGTGTTGCTGGAACTGGAACTCGGGGGCAGGCTGGAACGCCATGCGGGGGGCCGGGTCAGTCTGGGTTAGGCTGCGGTGTCATGGATGTTCCGAGCTACTCGACAGCCAACTCACCGCAAATGCAGCGTGTACCCCGCAAGCTGTCGCTTGACCGGATAGGCCGCATCCATCGCATCGGCCACTGGCGCATTATAACGATCGTCGAAAGTGGCGTCGCCCCGCTGCCCCTCCGTGATGAACATCTGGAATTGATGAGCATGAATCCGTTGCACGAAAGTGGCCTGGTCCCAATATCCCTTTAAGGCCAGTTCGGTATACATCGCCGGTTCCCAAACGACGTTTTGCCCACTTCGCCTTAGCATGACCATGTCGTCGGAGATAATTGGTCGGCGCGATGCCCGCACCATGTCCGAAAGGGTCACGAGCTGTGCCGAGCGACCGGGGCTCCAGACGCTGTCGTAATTGGGCGTTTTGACCGCCCAGGCCTGCGCCGTTACCACAAGGGGAACTCCGATCGCCGAAAAGACCAAGCCACGCGAATATTTCGTCGTCCCGCTGCGTTCACTGATCAGCTTCCAGCAATCGACAAGCGCACAACCTGTCAGCATCGATATGACCAGCATCCACTCGATCATATAGTTGATCGTCGCGCCTGACTTCGCAATCGTTACCAGCATGATCGACGAGGTGATCGCGTAAAAAACAACGCCGATCCATGAGATATCGGCATTATCGAGCTGTGTCTTTGCGGCGATTTGCCGGCGAATCCCATTGAGCCTTCGCGCCGAAATCAAGCCCGCCAGCAGGAAATACGGGCTGCTTTCGAGCAACGGCTGCAGCCTGCGCCATTCGAACCTGTTGATATTGTAAAGAAATGCATGTCTGACGAAACCCCCGTCGGTCGCCCATTGCAACACGCCAAGGATGATCAGGCCAAGGACGATGCAGGTCGTGATGCCCCTGATGGCCACTTTCGGCCGGAACCAGAGCAGCAAGGCGAATAATGCGACCGGCGCTGGCAGCGACGTCTGCTTGGTATAGACCGCGGCTACGAATGCCATAGCCGCCGCATAGATCCAGTTCGGCTGCCGCAGCGCCTTCAGCCCCAGCCAGAAACCCGTCACGCTGAAAAGAAAAGCAAGCATGTCGACGCGCATCAGCACGGCCCATAATTCGACCGGGTAGAAACAGAAAACCGTTAGCGCGCCAGCCAGACAAGCAATCCATTTCCCGCACGATCCGGTTTCGCGCGGCACCGCCGCTGTAACGATCAACCCGGCAACAATCGCCGTCAGCAGTGTGGCGCAAGCTGAAATCATACGCCCGACCAGAAGTATGTCCGCCCCCGACACCGACGTCAGTCCGCGCAATATCAGGTGATAGAGAGGCGGATAGTTCGAAACGATCGAGGGAAAGACGTTGATTGGCCCGTAGGATTGTGGGGTGAAAAGGACCGCCGCCTGCTGCCAGGTCAGCCCCTCGCCATAATCGAGTCCGAACGGCCAGCGGATGGCTTGCAGCATTGTCCCGAAAAAGCCCGCAAACCTCCAGAACAAGGACCCGAAAGCCATGATCAGCGCGAGGGTCGCGCCGTGACGCAGCTTTTCGGAATGCGTCATTTGCAGCAGCCTTTTTCGCGATAACTTGCCGTTTTCACAGGTCGCCCTCGAAGAAAGGGATGACCGGACCAAACCAAAAATGGCCTGTAGGAAATTGTGGCGGCGATTAGAAGCGGAGTCTGCTGGAAGCGGAGTCTGCGGACTTGCGCCATATGTCACACCACTCTTGACGCCCCCCGCCGAACACCGCCACCCTCGTGCGTACACGTAAGGGACGGTTTTTCATCCATGCAACTCGTTATCGTCGAATCGCCCGCCAAGGCAAAAACCATCGAAGGCTATCTGGGCAAGGACTATCGCGTCCTCGCCTCTTACGGCCACGTCCGCGACCTGCCGCCGCGTGACGGTTCGGTGAACCCCGACGACGGGTTTGCGATGGAATGGGAAAATTACGCCGACAAGGCAAAACAGTTGAAGGCGATAACCGATCTGGCGAAAACAGCCGACCGCCTGATTCTCGCGACCGATCCCGATCGCGAGGGGGAGGCGATCAGCTGGCACGTCCGCGAAGTGCTTGCCAAGAAGAAGGCGCTGCCAAAAGAGGTCGAGCGCGTCACCTTCAACGCGATCACCAAGGCTGCGGTTCTGAGCGCAATGGCCGCTCCCCGCGCGCTCGATGACGATCTGATCGACGCCTACCGTGCGCGGCGGGCATTGGACTATCTGGTTGGTTTTACCTTGTCGCCGGTTCTCTGGCGCAAGCTGCCGGGAGCCAAGTCGGCAGGCCGCGTCCAGTCGGTGACGCTCCGCATGATCGTGGATCGTGAGCGTGAGATCGAGGCCTTCCGTGCGCAGGAATATTGGTCGGTTACAGCCGATCTCGAACAGGACGGCACTCCGTTCGTAGGCCGCCTTGTTCGCTGGAAGGGCGACAAGATCGAGCGCCTGACGATCGGTTCCCAGGGCGATGCGATGGCAGCGAAGGCCGCGGTAGAGGCTGGCCTGTTCACCGTCACCGACGTCGAAACCAAGCCACTGACCCGCAACCCGCCCCCGCCGTTCACGACCTCGACGCTGCAGCAGGAGGCCGCGCGAAAGCTTGGGTTTTCGGCAAGCCACACGATGCGTCTGGCGCAGGGCCTCTACGAGGACGGTGCGATCACCTATATGCGGACCGACGGCGTTCAGATGGATCACAGCGCCATTTCGGCGGCGCGGGGGGCCATCGCCAATCGCTACGACGCGACCTATGTGCCTGATAAACCGCGCATCTACACGACCAAGGCCAAGAACGCGCAGGAAGCGCATGAGGCGATCAGGCCAACCGATTTCTCGCGGGAAAAGGCAGGTTCGGGCGATCATGCCAAGCTGTACGAGCTGGTCTTCAAACGCGCGACCGCCAGTCAGATGGCTTCGGCACGGCTTGAGCGCACGACAATCGAGATGACCGACGGCACCGGGCAAACGGCGCTGCGGGCGACGGGTCAGGTTGTCCTGTTCCCCGGCTATCTCGCACTCTACGAAGAGGGCCGCGACGACGTTTCTGGTAGCGGCTCTGCCAAAAATGGCGATGCCGGGGATGACGAAGACGCGCGCCGCCTGCCGCGTCTGTCGACCGGCGATGCGCCCGCCAAGAAAGCGGTCAACGCCGAGCAGCATTCGACCCAGCCACCACCACGCTATTCCGAAGCCAGCCTCGTCAAGAAGATGGAGGAACTCGGCATTGGGCGGCCCTCGACCTATGCGTCGATCCTGCAAACGCTGAAGGATCGCGATTACGTCAGCACCGACAAGAACCGCTTTTCGCCGAACGAAAGCGGGCGCTTGGTCACGGCATTTCTGGAGCGTTATTTTGAACGCTACGTCAGCTATGATTACACCGCCGGGCTTGAGGAAAGCCTTGATGACGTATCGGGCGGGCGGCTCGAATGGCAGGCGGTCCTCGAAGCCTTCTGGCGCGATTTCAAGCCCAAAACTGCCGAGGTCATGGAGACCCAACCGTCCGAAGTGACGGCCCAGCTCGACATTTTCCTGTCGCCGTTCCTGTTTCCCGAAAAGGAAGACGGCACTGACCCGCGCATCTGCCCGAATTGCGGAAACGGTCGCCTGGCACTGCGCGGCGGCAAGTTCGGCGCGTTCGTTGCGTGTTCAAATTACCCAGAATGCAAATACACCCGCAAGTTCGCGCAAGGGGGAAGCCCCGAGGCCGAGAACGGCGGCAGCGACGAGGTCATGGGAACCGATCCGGTTAGCGGCCTGCCTGTCGAGAAAAAGTCTGGACGGTTCGGACCCTATGTCCAGCTGGGCGAGGGCAAGGAGGCCAAACGCGCCTCGATCCCGAAGGACGTTGCCGAATTCGATCTCGAATGGGCGCTGAAACTATTGTCATTGCCGCGTACCGTCGGCGCGCATCCCGAAAGCGGCAATCCGATCACCGCGAACATCGGGCGCTATGGTCCCTATCTTGTTCACGACGGCAAATATGCGCGGCTGGCATCGACGGCCGAAGTCTTCGAAACCGGCATGAATACCGCCGTCGTCAAGCTGGCCGAGGCGCTGGCGAATGGTGGCCGCCCGGCTCGTGGTGCGGCACGCGCTCCGCTGCGCGAACTTGGCAAGCATCCGCGTACGGACCTCGATATCAGGCTGATGGAGGGGCGCTATGGCAATTACGTCACCGACGGCACGACCAATGCGACTTTGCCCAAAAGCATCGAACCCGGCGCGCTGACGCTGGAAGAGGCGGCGCAATTGATCGACACCCGCGCGGAGATGGCACCGGCAAAGAAGGGCAAGAAGGCTCCGGCGAAGAAACCCGCAGCGAAAAAGGCTGCTGCCAAGAAACCGGCAGCGAAGAAGGCTCCGGCAAAGAAGGCGTCGGCGAAGAAGGTCGCTGAAGCCTAAGCTATTCCGCAGGTCTTGCAGCCTGGGTCTTTCGGCATCTTGATCGTCCGCATCGAGGGGCTCAGACCATCGATCAGGTGGAGTTTCCCCGACGTGTCGTCGCCAAATCCGGTGACGACACGGATCGCCTCCATCGCGGCGAAACTGCCCATCAGGCCAGTCATCGCGCCCAGCACGCCGAGTTCGGCACACGTGTCGCAATCCTCGGCATCGAACGCATCGCCCACGTAGCAGCGGTAGCAGGGCTTGCCCGCTTCCCACCCGCGCCACGTTGCAAGCTGGCCGTGGAACTGGCCGATAGCCGCAGAAACCAGCGGTATTTTCAGCGCACAGGCAGCGTCGGCGACGGCAAGGCGGCTGGCGAAACTGTCGGTGCCGTCAAGGATGACGTCGTGACCCGCAAGCTCGGCCAGTGCATTCCCCGTGGCGAGGCGGATCGGCCTTGCCGTTACCGCGCAACCGGGGTTCAGCCGAGCCAATGCGGTTGCAGCGACGTCCGCCTTGGGCTGGCCGAGATCGGCTTCGGTAAACAAGATCTGGCGCTGCAAATTCGACAATGAAACCACGTCGTCATCGAACAACGTAATCCGCCCGACGCCTGCAGCGGCCAAATATTGCAAGGCAGGGCAACCGATGCCGCCTGCGCCCACCACGGCGATGTTCGCAGTTCTCAGTTTAACCTGTCCGGTTCCACCGATCTCACGCAAGACGATGTGGCGGGAGTAACGTTCGAGTTCAACGTCATTCAGCATTCAGCGTCCGGTCGAACCGAAGCCGCCTGTCCCACGGTCGGTTTCGTCGAGCGTGTCCGTTTCGACCATCCGCGCGCGCTGGACGGGGGCGGTCACGAGTTGCGCAATCCGGTCACCGCGCGCAATCACGAACGGTTCGTGGCTGAGATTGGCAAGAATGACCTTCACCTCGCCACGATAATCGCTGTCGATCGTGCCGGGCGTGTTGAGGCAGGTGACGCCATTCTTCAGCGCAAGGCCGGATCGTGGCCGGACCTGAACTTCATAACCCGCTGGGATAGCGATGGAAAACCCGGTCGCTACGGCCTTGCGCGCGCCCGGCTGCAACGTCAGGGCTTCCGCCGAAACGACGTCCATCCCTGCAGCGCCAGCGGTCGCATAAGCGGGCAGGGGAAGGCCCTCGCCATGAGGAAGGCGAACGATGGCAATGGAAATCTCAGGTGAGGGCATCGGCGATCCTGGCTATCAATTTGGCGGCAACGGCGTCCTTGGAAAGCTTGTCCCAGCTTTCCACGCCGCTGGCGGTGACGAGGTGCACCGTGTTGTGAGTCCCGCCCATCACATCGCCGGAGACATCGTTGGCGATGATCCAGTCGCAATTCTTCCGCGCGAGCTTGGCCTTCGCATGTTCGAGAACCTCGTTGGTTTCCGCTGCGAACCCGATCAGCAGCTTGGGCCGCTGAAGGCTGCCCGCTACACCAGCCAATATGTCGGGATTCTCGGTCAGCAATAACGGCGCAGGTGCATTGCCGTTTTTCTTGATCTTGATCCCCGCTGCCTCACTCCGCCAGTCGGCAACCGCCGCAACCATGATCGCGACATCTGCCGGAAGTGCCGCTTCGACCGCAGCCGCCATTTCACGCGCGGTTTCCACATCGACGCGCGTCACGCCCGCCGGGGTTTCCAGCGCAACCGGCCCGGCAATCAACGTCACCCGGGCACCCGAACGTGCGGCAGCGGCGGCAATGGCGAACCCCTGTTTCCCCGACGAACGATTGGCGATGTAGCGAACGGGGTCGATCGGCTCATGCGTCGGGCCGGCAGTAATCAAGAAATGCTTGCCTGCCAGTGCACTGCCGCTGGCGAAATGCGACTGGATCGCCTCAAAAATGGCCGATGGTTCGGGAAGCCTCCCCGGACCGAACTCGCCACACGCCATCGCTCCCTCATCGGGGGCAAGCACCGTAACCCCATCGGAACGCAACCGCGCCACGTTGCGGACCGTGGCCGCATGCAGCCACATCCGGACGTTCATGGCAGGCGCGGCAAGGACCGGCTTGTCGGTCGCGAGCAGCAAGGTCGTCGCCAGATCGTCGGCAATGCCAGCGGCCATCTTTGCCATCAGGTCGGCGGTGGCAGGCGCAATGACGACGAGATCGGCCTCGCGGCTCAACTGGATATGGCCCATCTCGGCCTCGTCCTTGAGGTCCCACAGGCTGGTATAGACGGGGTTCTCGCTGAGCGCCGCCAGCGTCATCGGCGTGACGAAATGCGCGCCGCTCGCGGTCAGGACGCAGCGGACGGTGTAGCCGCCCTTGCGCAACAGACGGATCAACTCGCAAGCCTTATACGCTGCGATGCCACCGCCGACGATCAGGAGAATGCGCTTTTCGTGCATATCCAGCGCAATGCCGTGCGAGGGCGCCAGAGTCTAGCCAGGTGTCTAGCGCGCGATCCGGATCAGGCGCGCGATGCCGCCGGGTGCAAAGGCAAGACCGATCGGCAGGATGGGCGCTACCAAGGCTCCCCAATAATAATTTTCGACGCGGCCGAACAGCATGAACACGCAGGCCATGCCGATCATCCACAGACCGGCGCGCAGGGCGAGCGAGCGTTCGACCGTCGTCCAGCCCAGCAACGCAAGGGGCACGAGCGCCGCGCCGATCGCCGCCGGGAAGAGAACAAGAAGTCCGGTCATGCTGTAGACATGGACGACCCATGGCCAGCCCATGGCGCGGAACCATCCCGATGAAACAAGATGTTCGGTGTTCGGGATCGCGGCGATGCGCAGCCAATGAAATGTCAGCAGGGTGATCGCGAAAACAAAAGCAACCGCCCATGCCATTGCCTCGCGCCAGCGACGTTCGACCAACGCCCCGAAGATCATGACGATCAGCAGCGGTGCCGCCAGTTCACGGATCAGGACCGCGACAAGTGCGACCGCGATGCTGGCGATCCAGTGACCGGGGCGGCGCAACCCAAGCGCAAGCGCAACGAGCATCCCCGCCCAGACGTCGTGGTATATCGCCAGCTCGATGGGTGTCAGGACAGCGATCGACATTGCCGCGATAACGGTTGCGGCAATACGCGTCGGCGGATTGGGCAGGATCGTCGCAAAGCGAACGGTAAACGCCAGAAAAGTTGCAAGTGCCGTGAGGCGGAGCAGCCAGCCCATGACGACAGGGCCGCCGACAGCAGCCGTGATTTCCGCCAGCAGGGGAGGGCGAACGGTGACTGCGGGGCTTAGCGGAAAGCCGCGCGCGCGCTGTTCGGCGGGGGCCGCGACGTAGTAGCTTTCGCCCTCGGCGACCCGCGCCGCGATGGCCTTATAGAGCGCGCCGTCGGTCAATTCCTCGCGCGGCGGTGCGAGCGGTGGCTGTGGTCCGAAATAGAGCGTGAAACTCCACGCCGACAGGGCGAGAACGAAAACCAGCAGGCACCGGGCGGGGGTGCGCCAGAAATCGGGTGCGTCCCAGACTTTCGGTTGAGGCCCCGTGCCGACGACGATCTTCGATTGAAACATTGGTCGCGCTCTGTCCGTCATTGGCCACGTCATCGGAGTAGCGATAGCCGAACGCGGTTAATGGAGGGTTAGGACTGCCGCAGCGGCGACGACGCCGCCGAACAATGCCGCCACGATATAGCCAAATAAACTACCGCGTACGGTGACGGGAACTTCCTGCGCCATCGGTGGTAACGGCGGCGCACCCCCGGCGGGCGGAATCTTTGCTTCGATGCGGCGGATCAGGTCGGGCATGCGGGCGAGCGTCCTGACGTTTTCGACAATCGCGTCCGCCAGCCTTGCTTCGGGACCGAGTTCACCGCGCAGCCATTCGCGAACGAAAGGCTCGGCGGTTTCCCACATGTTAATTTCGGGGTCGAGCGCGGTGGCGACGCCTTCGACCATGACCATCGTTTTCTGGAGCAGCAACAAATGCGGCTGCGTTGCCATGTCGAAGTCGCGGGTGATCGCGAACAGCGAATCGAGCATGTTGCCGATCGACATATCCTTGACCGGCAGGCCGCGCATCGGCTCGCCGACCGAACGCAGCGCGGTAGCGAACTCGGCGACATTGTGGTGCGGCGGCACATATTGCGCCTCGAAATGGATCTCGGCGACGCGGCGGTAATTGCCGGTAATCAGCCCGAACAGGATTTCCGCAAGCCAGCGCCGCGCGCGGACGTCGATACGGCCCATGATGCCGAAGTCGATCGCCACCAACTCACCGCTCGGGGAAGCGAACAGATTGCCCTGATGGAGATCGGCATGGAAAAAGCCTTCGGAGATCGCCTGACGCAAAAACCCGCGCACGAGCGTAGTGGCCAGCGCGCGACGATCCTGACCTGCTGCATCGAGTGCGGCGAGGTTCGACAGTTTGATTCCGTCGATCCATTCAAGCGTCATCACCGTGCGAGAGGTGCGCGACCAGTCGATCGTCGGGATGCGGAAGCCCGGTTCGGCGGTCATCGATTCGGCGAGTTCGGATGCCGAGGCGGCTTCGCGGCGAAGGTCGAGTTCGCGCAGGGTCCACTGGCGAAAGGTGGCGATGACCAGTCGCGGACGGAGGCGGGCAAGCTCGCCACCCGCGAGTTCGGCCTTCGCCGCGGCCCATTCATAGGTCTCTAGCGCGGAGGCAAATTCGGCATCGACGCCGGGGCGGATGACCTTGATCGCGACGGTGACGCCATCGGTTGTGACCGCGCGGTGGACCTGCGCGATGGAGGCGGCCCCGACAGGCTCCTCCTCAATGCTGAGGAACAGGTTTTCAACGGGTTGGGCGAGGCCGCGTTCGATGGCCGCCTTCACGACGGCAAAGGGCAGTGCGGGCAGGCGGTCCTGCAGGCGTTCAAGATCCCTGGCAGCGGCTTCACCGATGATATCGGGCCGCGTGGCGAGCGACTGGCCGAGCTTGATCGCGGCGGGACCGATCGCCTGAAACGCGTCGGCATAAGTCGGCTGCTTCGGGATGCCCGCACCGAAACGGGCGACGCGGATCAGGCGGCGAACCTGCGGCGGGGTCAGCGGGTCGCGCTCGATACCCTGCAAGGCCCCGTGCCGCGCAAGGATGCGGCCCCATCTCAGGAGCCGCCAGATGTGCGTCGCGGCGTGGGTCAAATCTTCCAGCCGCTATGGATCGCGACCAATCCTCCGAGCATGGGTTCGACTTTTGTCTGCACGAACCCGGCGTCTGCGATCATCGATTCGAACTTCGGCATGTCGGGAAAGCGGCGGATCGATTCTATGAGGTAGCGGTAGCTGTCCTCGTCGCCCGCGATCAGCTTGCCGATGCGCGGGACCAGCTTGTGCGAATATGCGTCGTACAGGTCGCCGAAGCCGGGCCAGACGGTGGTGGAAAATTCGAGACAGAAAAAGCGTCCGCCGCGCTTCAGGACGCGGTGTGCTTCGGACAAAGCGGCGGGGATGTCGGTGACGTTCCGGATGCCGAACGCGATGGTGTAGGCGTCGAAGCTCTTGTCGGGGAACGTCAGCGATTCGGCATTGGCCTGAGTCCAGACGAGACCGTCGATGCCGCGTTCCGCCGCGCGGGCGATGCCGACTTCGAGCATTTCGGCATTGATGTCGGCAACGGTGATCTGTGCCTCGGATGGTTCCATGCGAAAGGCGATGTCACCGGTGCCGCCCGCCATATCGAGGATGAATTCGCCCCTGCGCGGTTTGACGCGGCGGACGAAGCGGTCCTTCCACAGACGGTGCATACCACCCGACATTGCATCGTTCATGCGGTCGTAATTGCGGGCAACACTGGTGAAAACCTCGCGCACGCGCTCGGTCTTTTCGGAAACGGCCACGTCCTGGTAGCCGAAGGATACGGTTTCGCTCATGCACCCGCCTCTAGCGGGGGGTTGCGAGCGCCGCAAACGCATCCTAGCCGGAATTATGCCTGAAATGCCCCATGCCTGAATTACCTGAGGTCGAAACGACCGTGCGCGGTCTGGAGCCTGCCTTGCTGGGGCAAAGGCTGGTCCGCGTCGATGTGCGGCGACCCGATCTGCGCCGCGCGATACCGGTCGATTTGCGCCAGCGGATGACCGGCGCGCGGGTGACGGGACTCGGGCGGCGGGCGAAATATGGGATCATCGAGACCGACCGGGGGGATTCGATGGTGTTCCATCTCGGCATGTCGGGTCGGTGGCGACTCGATGTGGGCGAACCCGGCGCGCATGACCATCTGGTGATCGAAACCGAGGCCGGGCGGGTGCTCGCGCTGAACGATCCACGGCGATTCGGATCGCTCGATCTGGTGGAGACCGATAAACTGGCCGACTGGCCGCCGTTTGCCGCGCTGGGACCGGAGCCCCTGGGCGACGTTCTTTCCGGTGCGTATCTGAAGCGCGTGTTTACAGGCCGGGTAGCGCCGGTGAAGGCGTTGCTGCTCGATCAGCGCGTCGTGGCGGGTCTCGGCAATATCTATGTTTGCGAGGCGCTGAACATGGCGCGTATTGCTCCCGGTCGGCAGGCGGGGCGGATTTCGGCTGCCCGGCTGGAGGTGCTGGCGACGTCCATACGTGCCGTCCTGATCGCGGCCATCGAGGCGGGCGGCTCGACGATCCGCGACTATGCGCGGCCCAACGGACAATTGGGCTATTTCGCAAAGCAGTGGCGAGTATATGGGCGTGAAGGGCTGCCGTGTCCGCGCGAAGACGGCATAGTGACTCGCACGGTCGACAGCGGACGCTCCACTTTCTGGTGCCGGAACTGCCAAAACTGACGATATCGCGCCTGAAAGTTGACCTTGGTGACGACCTCGGCTACGCGCAGCCACCGAACGGCACGGGATTCGTGCCGCTTTTTGTTTTTCCTTATTTTCGATCCGAGGGTTTCTATGGCGAACACGCCACAAGCAAAAAAGCGTATTCGCCGTAATGACCGGCGTGCAGTCGTTAACGGCAACCGCGTTGGCCGTATCCGTACTTTCGTGAAGAAAGTCGAACTGGCACTGCTGGCTGGCGACAAGACTGTTGCAGCCGCAGCATTGGCCGCAGCGCAGCCAGAAATGGCACGTGGCGTGGCCAAGGGCGTGCTTCACAAGAACACTGTGGCGCGGAAATTCTCGCGCCTGTCGAAGCGCGTCGCCGCTCTCGGCTAAATTGGCACGGCCAAGGCGCCTGTCCGCGCCTGCCTGCCAGTCATAATTATCGAGCATTTCTGATAGCCCGTCGACCACCCGGTCGGCGGGCTGTTTTCATTACAGACGCGTTACAGGAAAAAGTCAGCTATTCCGGCGATTCGGTAGTCGCACGTGGCGGGCACTTTCCGAAAAACTGTGCAATATCAACGGCCTGATTATAAAGCGTTGGTTTTCTGTCGGTTTGCCGAGTCAACGAGGTTTATTTCACTTTTTTGAAAATACCTCGCTTGCGAACCCCGCCCGGACCGCCCAGAAATCATGCCTGGCAAGCGAGCGAATCGCTTTGCCGTTCAGTTTGGAAGAGCAGCGCTCGATATGGTTTCGTCCTTTGCGGACGGCTGCCTGTGGAGTGACACGCTCGCAACGCGGGGGTCGGCGTTGCGACAGACGGTTCGGTATGGCTGGCTGACGGGGAGGTTTTTTTGCAATCTGACGGGAAACTCGACTCTGGCGGAATTGCCGGTCTGGGAGTGGGCTTTAGTCCCGTTTCCATGCGCCCCGTCGCGGATAGCTCCATTGTGGACGGCAGCATCGCAGAAGCATGGGCGAAGGTCCGGGAGGGACTCCGTCGCGATCTCGGTGCCCGCAGTTTCGACAACTGGCTCGCGCGGATCAGGCTCGGTGCCTATTGCCCGACCGACCGTTCGATCACTTTGGTCCTGCCGTCAGCCTTCATGGCGAACTGGGTAAGCAGCAACCTTGCCGACCGTCTCGTGTTGGCTTGGCGAGCCATCATGCCCGATGTGCTGGGTGTCCGCATCATCGCGGAATGTGCCGATGCGGGGCACGTCGAACCGCTGGTCATCACCGAAGTTGCCGAGCCGGCCGTAAAAGCCCCATCGGGCGAGCGCGAGTTTCGCTTCGACCCGCGCATGACCTTTGACACTTTCGTTACCGGCGATGCCAACCGGATTGCCTGCAATGCGGGTCGTGCGATTGCAGAGGGCGGTCCGATGCGTTTCAACCCCTTGTTCGTCTATGGACCGACGGGGCAGGGCAAGACGCACCTTCTTCACGCGATCGGCCATGGCTATATGGCGCGCAAGCCCCACGCCCGCGCCATCGCGATGTCCGCCGAACGCTTCATGGTCGATTTCGTCAACGCCATGCGCAACAAGGACACGATGGCGTTCAAGGAGCGTCTGCGGTCGGTCGACCTGCTGATGATCGACGATTTTCAGTTCATCGCCGGCAAGGGCACGACCCAGGAAGAATTTCTCTACACCATCGACGAATTGATGCGTGGTGGACGCCGGTTGATCATCACCTCCGATCGCAGCCCGCATGAACTTGACGGCATCGAAGGCCGCATCCTGTCGCGCCTGACGCAAGGGCTGGTGGTCGATATCAAGCCTGCCGATCTCACGCTGCGCCGTGCCATCGTCGATGCCAAGGTCGCGAACGTCACCAGCGTCGTCATCCCACCCGTCGTGCTGGACATGCTGGCCACCCGGATCGGGTCGAACGTCCGTGAACTGGAAGGCGGGCTGAACCGGCTGGTCGCCTATGCATCGCTTAACGGACGGGCGATCGACGAGGCCTTTGCCGAGGAAGTTCTGGCCGACATGTTCCGCGCCAGTCGCAGGCGCGTGACCATCGACGAAATCCAGCGTCGCGTGTCCGACCACTTCAACATCCGTGCCGCCGAGATGGTCTCTGCGCGGCGTGCGCGGGCGGTGGCCCGGCCCCGGCAGATCGCCATGTATCTGTCCAAGCAGCTCACGCCGCGATCCTTGCCCGAGATCGGGCGGCGCTTCGGTGGCCGCGATCATACGACCGTCATCCATGCGGTGAAGCAGATAGAGAAACTGCGCGCGAGCGACAGCGAGATCGACAGCGATGTACGGACGTTGCTGCGCTCGCTGGAAAACTGAGACCCGCCTTTCGATAAATATTAGCGACTGACGAACCCGTCCGCCATTGGCGGGGGTTTTGCAGCCATGACACTCCTTGTCCCCATTCTCGGCGATCAGCTTACGCACACGCTTCCGAGCCTGCGCGATGTCGATCGGGCCACTACCGTCGTGCTGATGGCGGAGGTTCGCGCCGAATGTACCTATGTGAAGCATCACAAGAAGAAGATCGCGCTGGTCCTGTCGGCCATGCGTCATTTCGCTGGCGAACTTCGCGATGCAGGATGGACGGTCGATTATGTGACGTTCGACGACCCGGCCAATACCCATAGCCTGAAAAGCGAAGTCGTCCGCGCCGCCCGGACCCATAAAGCAACAGCGATCCGCGTCGTCGGGGCCGGTGAGTACCGCCTTCTCAAGGATCAGCGCGAGTGGGGCGACGCCGCCGGATTGCCCATCGAAATCCTGGAAGACGACCGTTTCATCTGCACCCGGAGAGCGTTCGACAAATGGGCGGAAGGGCGGACCTCGCTGCGAATGGAATATTTCTACCGTGAGATGCGCCAGCGGACCGGCCTCCTCATGATGGCCGACGGCCTGCCCGAGGGTGGCCAGTGGAATTACGATCACGACAACCGGGCGACCCCACCGCGTGGCCTGAACTATCCGGCACCCGAACGATTTGCCCCCGATACGATCACGCAGGATGTCGTTGACCTTGTTGCGCGCGAGTTCCCCCGGCATTTCGGCGATCTCGACAATTTCAATCTGCCGGTAATTCGGGCCGATGCGCTTAAGGCGCTCGACCACTTCATTGCGTATTCGCTCCCCGATTTCGGTCGATATCAGGATGCGATGATCGTCGGGCAGGATTATCTTTATCACAGCGTCCTGTCGCTGTGCCTGAATACGGGACTGCTCGAACCGCTCGAAGTCTGCCGGGCGGCGGAGGCTGCCTACGCCAACGGGTCGGCCCCGATCAACTCGGTCGAGGGGTTCATCCGCCAGATCATCGGCTGGCGCGAATATATGCGCGGTATGTACTGGCGCGATATGCCAAGGCTCGCAGGCCGCAATGCGTTGGACGCACACCGGCCACTGCCCGAGTTCTACTGGACCGGACAGACCGACATGCGCTGTCTCTCGGAAAGCGTCGGCCAGACGAAGCGAGAGGCCTATGCCCACCATATCCAACGGCTGATGGTGCTGGGAAACTTCGCCGCCATCGCCGGAATCAGCCCGCAGGCGGTGTCGGACTGGTATCTGGTCGTGTATTTCGATGCCTATGAATGGGTCGAGATGCCCAACGTGATCGGCATGAGCCAATATGCCGACGGCGGCGTGATCGCGTCGAAGCCCTATGTCTCGACAGGTGCCTATATCAACCGGATGTCCGATTATTGTCGGCGGTGTCGCTACGACGTCAAACAGCGCGTCGGTCCCGATGCCTGCCCGTTCAACGCACTTTACTGGGATTTCCTGGCCCGGCACGAAGAACGGTTTCGCGGCAACCAGCGGATGCGGAATATCTATTCGGGCTGGGACCGGATGGCGCCCGAAGATCGGCAGGCAGTGCGCGATCAGGCCGCCAGCTTTCTCGATGGATTGGAACCCGAAGCGCGCGGGTGGGCGCGCTAAACCTCCGGCGAGACAATGATATATTGTATCCTGACCCCGATCATGGCATAGCGGGTCGCAGGAGAAGTTGCTTGGCCAGTCGGGTGCTACGGAATGGAACGATAGATCGCATCGCGGTGACGCTGTCGGGGCTGTGCCTCGTCCATTGCGTTGCGACCGTGGTGTTGCTGGGCGTGGTGTCGTCGGTGGCGTCGTGGCTGGGCAACCCGCTCATCCACGAAGTCGGGCTGGCGCTGGCCATCTTGCTTGGTGCCATCGCGCTTATCGGCGGCACGTTCAGCCATGGCCGCGTCTTGCCGACGGTCATCGGCACGATTGGCCTGTTGTTCATGGGATGCGCTCTGTTCGTACCCCATGGCGGCAAGGAAGCCGTGCTGACGATCATCGGCGTCAGTTTCCTGGCAGGCGCGCACTGGCTGAACCGCAAGGCTCACGGCCCCCACAGCGCCCCTCATCACGGCGAGTTCGGCTGATCCTTTACCCCAACGCCACGAGCGCCTATCCCGGCAGGGCGATGGGAGCACAACATACACTGCATCACGGTGCGCCGCTGGCCGAGGCGGCGCAGACGGCGTTCGAGGCGGCGGGCGAACAATGGACCGCGATGCGCGCCGTCGTGTTCGAAACGCTGTCGGGATTTGCCAAGCCCGCGTCCGCTTACGACATTGCCGAGGCAGTTTCGGCATCCGAGGGGCGGCGGATCGCGGCAAACAGCGTTTACCGCATCCTCGACCTGTTCGTGACGGCAAACCTGGCCCGAAAGGTCGAGAGCGCAAACGCCTATGTCGCGAACGCTCATCCCGATTGCGTCCATGACTGCATATTTTTGGTTTGCGACAGTTGCGGAAAGGCCACGCATCTTGACGATGACTCTCTGAGTGCGAAGGTTCGGTCCGCCGCGACCGCTGCGGGATTTTCGCACGTCCGCCCGGTAATCGAGGTGCGCGGGAAATGTGCCGATTGCGACTGAGTTAGCATGAGCTTAAAGGCACGTTGATGAGTGACTCACCCGTAACGCCATTACTCGACACGGTCGACACGCCCAGCGACCTCCGCAAACTTGAACCCGGCCAGTTGCGACAGCTTGCCGATGAATTGCGCGCAGAGATGATTTCCGCGGTGGGAACGACCGGTGGCCATCTTGGTTCGGGGCTGGGTGTGGTCGAACTGACGACGGCGATCCACTATGTTTTCGATACGCCGCGCGACCGGGTGATCTGGGACGTCGGGCATCAGGCCTATCCTCACAAGATACTGACGGGGCGACGCAGTCGCATCCGGACGCTGCGGCAGGGCGGGGGGCTTTCGGGTTTCACCAAACGCAGCGAGAGCGAATACGACCCGTTCGGCGCGGCCCATTCCTCGACATCGATCAGTGCGGCGCTTGGTTTTGCCGTGGCGAACAAACTGGCCAACACGCCGGGCAAGGCCATCGCGGTGATCGGCGACGGCGCGATGTCGGCGGGCATGGCCTATGAAGCGATGAACAATGCCGAACAGGCGGGCAACCGGCTGATCGTCATTTTGAACGATAACGACATGTCGATCGCGCCGCCGGTCGGGGGGTTGTCGTCGTATCTCGCGCGGATCGTTTCGAGCCGCGAGTTCCTGTCGATTCGCGAACTCGCCCGACGTCTGGCGCGCAAACTTCCGAAATCGCTCCATGCCGCTGCCCGCAAGACCGATTCGTTCGCGCGTGGCATGGCGATGGGCGGAACCCTGTTCGAGGAACTTGGCTTTTATTATGTCGGTCCGATCGACGGGCATGACCTCGATCATCTGATCCCCGTCCTTGAAAACGTGCGTGACGCCGCCGAAGGGCCGTGCCTGATCCATGTCGTGACGATCAAGGGCAAAGGCTATGCACCCGCCGAGGAGTCCGAGGATAAATATCACGGCGTGCAGAAATTCGACGTCATCACCGGCGCGCAGGCCAAGGCACCGCCGGGACCGCCAAGCTATACCAGCGTGTTTGCAAAGGCTCTGATAGCCGAGGGTGAACGCGATCCGACGATCTGCGCGATCACGGCGGCCATGCCGGGTGGAACCGGCGTCGATTCGTTCGGCGCGGCGTTCCCCGATCGCAGTTTCGATGTGGGCATTGCCGAACAACATGCCGTGACCTTTGCGGCAGGCCTTGCCGCACAGGGCATGCGGCCGTTTTGCGCCATTTATTCGACGTTCCTGCAGCGCGCCTATGATCAGGTCGTGCACGATGTTGCGATCCAGAACCTGCCGGTCCGCTTTGCGATCGACCGGGCGGGGCTGGTCGGTGCCGATGGTGCGACCCATGCGGGTTCGTTCGATGTGACGTATCTGGCGTCTCTGCCGAATTTCGTCGTGATGGCGGCGGCGGACGAGGCCGAACTGGTCAACAT
Organism: Sphingomonadales bacterium; assembly: GCA_028289885.1. Taxonomy (GTDB): domain Bacteria; phylum Pseudomonadota; class Alphaproteobacteria; order Sphingomonadales; family Sphingomonadaceae; genus Sphingomonas_O. The sequence continues at coordinate 3,074 of JAQGKX010000011.1, read as the reverse complement.
GGTCCACACCTGCGCGATGCACGACAGCGGGCCGATTGCGGTGCGCTATCCGCGCGGCAATGGGACCGGGGTTGCCTTGCCGGAAGTTCCGGTGCGGCTGGAGATCGGCAAGGGCCGGATCGTACGGCAGGGCAAGAAGGTCGCGATCCTGTCGCTGGGAACGCGGCTGGGCGAGGCGCTGAAGGCGGCGGACCTGTTGGAAGCCAAGGGGCTGTCGACGACGGTCGCCGACCTGCGCTTTGCCAAGCCGCTCGACGTCGAGATGATCCGAAAGCTGCTGATCTCGCATGAGGTGGCGGTGACGGTGGAGGAGGCCAGCATCGGTGGCCTCGGCGCCCATGTCCTGACGATGGCGAGCGATGAGGGGCTGATCGACGGTGGCCTGAAACTGCGGACACTACGGTTGCCCGATGTATTCCAGGACCATGACAAGCCCGAGCTTCAGTATAAGGAAGCCGGGCTGGACGCAGATGCGATCGTCGAGACGGTACTAAAGGCGCTGCGTATGAACAGCGTCGGGGTTGTCGAGGAAGTTCGGGCCTGACGCAGCCGACGCGCGGTCATAGTCCTGCTGGACTCCCGACAGCGATTGCTTGCCGGTTCGTGCTGCATCCTTCAACCGGTCTAGCAACACCAGTCCTTCGTTCCATGCTCCAAGTCCTGACGCCGCGTTGATATGTCCGACGGCCCCCGCATCGACCAGCGCGGCTCCCCAGTCCCGCGCCAGCGCAGAGACCTGACCGAAACTTGCGTAGGGGTCGTCGTGGCTGGCGACGACGATCGTTGGGAAGGGCAAGGGTAATTGCGGCAAACGTCCGAACTCGCGGGTCAGGACCGGGAAAGATTCTGGCTCAAGATGTGGCGGCGCGACCAGCAACGCACCCGCGACGGGTGTGCCCCACAATGGAAACGCCAGTGTCGCCCACCATGCGACCGCCAGACAACCGAGACTGTGCGCGACGAGGACAACCGGTTCGTCGGCATTGCGGATCGACTGTTCGAGCTTTGTAACCCAGGGGTTGCGAAGCGGGGCATTCCACATGCCGAGATCGACCCGTGAAATATCCGGCTGCGTTGCCTCCCAATGCGTTTGCCAATGGTCGGGGCCACTGTTGCCGAGGCCGGGAAGGGTCAGCACGAGAGGTCCGGATGATCGAGTTGGCGTCATGGGCGGTCCCTCATGTGGTTCGGAAAAAAACGAGCCGCGCGGCGATACTGGGGAGCAGCAGGCACCGCGCGACTCAACTTGCCGGCCCGATCGATCATATTCCCACTAGATCAGTGTGCAATCGCGAAGACGAACAGTTATTTTAGGGACGCGCCAAGGGCATCTTTCAGCGTAAGGAGTGCCCCATGAAACGTCTCCGTGCCGACCAGCGCCTTGTCGATCTTGGCCTCGCAGAAAGCCGCGCGCGGGCGCAGGCGTTGATCCTGTCGGGCAACGTGTTCATCGGTGAACGGCGGGTGGAGAAGGCGGGGCAGCCCGTCGCCGACGATGTCCTGTTCGACGTGCGCGGCCGCGATCATCCCTGGGTTTCGCGGGGAGGGGTGAAACTCGCACATGGCCTCGACCATTTCGGCTGGGACGTCGCGGGCATTGTCGCGATGGACGTGGGATCATCGACCGGGGGGTTTACCGACGTGCTGCTGACCAAGGGCGCGACGAAAGTTTATGCCGTCGATTCGGGGACGAACCAGCTGGCGTGGAAGATGCGACAGGACCCGCGCGTGGTCGTGCTCGAACAAACCAGCGCGAGGATATTGACGCCGGTGCATATTCCCGAGCAGGTGGATATCATCGTTTGCGATGCAAGTTTCATCGGGCTGGCAAAGGTGCTCGAACGCCCGCTCACTTTTGCGAAGCCGGATGCCAGATTGATGGCGCTCATCAAGCCACAGTTCGAGGTCGGACGCGATGCGGTGGGCAAGGGCGGGGTTGTTCGCGACCCCGAATTGCACCGTTCTGCCTGCGCAGGGGTCGCCGATTGGGTGACGGCGCAAGGCTGGCACGTCGAGGGGATCGTCGAAAGCCCGATCACCGGTCCAGAGGGAAATGTTGAATTCCTGATTGCGGCACATGCGAAGGTTTGACCGCGCGGCAAAAGCAACACTAGAACACACCCATGGGTGAACTGGCTTCGCGCGATCAATTGCGTATGTCGTTTGTGCGATGGGCGCTGTTTACGGTGCCGTTGCTCGTGTTTCTCGGATTCCTTTCGGGGCGGGTCGCGGGTTCCAGCTCTGGAAATCGATGGTTTTCCGCGCTTGCCCAGCCCGCCGCGATGCCGCCGGGCTGGGCTTTCGGTTTGGCCTGGACGCTGCTCTATATCCTGATGGGCGTGGCGCTCGCTATGATCCTGAATGCCAGGGGCGCGCGATATCGCGGAATTGCAATCGCGCTTTTCGCAGGCCAGTTCATTGCGAACCTCGGCTGGTCACCGCTATTTTTTGCAGCGCATCAAGTTTTTCCAGCGTTCGTGCTGATCGTTATCATCCTCGCTCTGGCCATTGCGACGACCTTCGCATTCGGGCGCGTCCGGACTGCGGCTGCATGGCTGATGGTCCCCTATATCGGCTGGCTGTGTTTTGCGGCGATCCTGAACTGGCAGGTCCATCAACTCAACCCGCGCGCGGAAACGCTTGTGCCGACGGCCTCGCATACCCAAATAGAGCTCTGACATTTTCGCAAAGGGTGCAGCCATGCAGACCGAGAACAAATTCTTTGACGACATTTCCAAGTTTTTCAACGGTGCCGCAGGAACCGTCGCCGGCATGACGCGTGAGGCCGAAGCGGGTGTCCGCGAAAAAGCCAAGGAATGGATCGGTGGACTGGAGTTCGTCAGCCGCGACGAATTCGAAGCCGTCAAGGCGATGGCCGCCGCCGCCCGCGACGAGGCTGACGCCCTGAAATTGCGGCTCGACGCGCTGGAAGCCAAAGCCAATAGCTGATTCTATCCACAGCTATCGTGGGCGGGGTGCTTGCGCGCTCGGCGACTCCGCGTCACCCGTACGGACATGAGAGTGACCACCATCGACGAAGACGCCAACAGCAACGAGCCGATCGAGATGCTCGA
>JAQGKX010000009.1 GCA_028289885.1 Sphingomonadales bacterium | reverse complement strand
GCGCGCTGGGCGACTCCCACCGCGCGCATCGCGTGATGAACCCGGCCGCCGCCGAGCCGCGTCTGGGCCACCCGGAAGCCGCCGCCACGTCCCCCCAGCAGGTACGAGGCCGGGATGCGGACGTCGTGGTACCGCACGTAGCAGTGCGTCGCTTCAGCTTCGGGATACCCCCACGGAGCTACGCCACGGACGATCTCGATGCCCGGGGTGTCGGTGGGGACGACGAGCATCGACATGCGCGAATGTGCGGGCGCGTCAAGATCGGTGACCGCCATGATTATAAGGAATGCGGCATAGCGGGCGTTGGAGGAAAACCACTTCTCGCCCTCGATCACCCATTCGTCGCCGTCGCGGGTCGCACGACATACGAACTCTTTCGGATCGGCTCCCGCCTGTGGTTCGGTCATCGAGAATGTCGATACAATGTCGCCGTCGAGCAATGGCTGGAGATAGCGCGCCTTTTGCTCCTCGGTGCCGAACATCGCGAGGATCTCCGCATTGCCGGTATCGGGGGCGGCAGTCCCGAAGATCGTCGGTGCCCAGTAGGACCGGCCCAGGATCTCGTTCATATAGGCAAGCTTTAGCTGGCCATAGCCCTTGCCGCCGAGATGCGGGTCGAGATGACAGGCCCACAGCCCTTGCGCCTTCACCGCCTCCTGCAGCGGCGCGATCACCGCGCGCGCCTTGGCATTCTTGGTGTCGTAAGGGTCGCCGTGATGAGGAAACAATATGTCGATCGGCTCGCATTCGTTCTTCACGAAGTCGCGCATCCAGTCGAGCTTGGCCTGAAATTCGGGTTCGATAGTGAAATCCATGAGAATTCTCCTTGGAAAAATGGTCAGCCGATGCGGCGAATAAGGGCTTCGGCGTTGGCGAAGCTTTCGAGTACGAGGCGCGAGAAAAATACGCCGGTCTCTTTCGACAGCGTGCCCTGAGCGGCTTGCGCGACTTTATATTCGAGGATGCAGCCACCCTTGAACATGGAGAGGATGGCGTAATAATCGAAATTCGACACTTCGCGCCCGGTGCCCGCCGCATAGTAACGCGCCATTTCCTGACGGGTCGGCCAGTTCTCACTGTTGTAAAGCCGCTTCGACGGCAGGACGTCGGGTGCGGTTTCATCGCGCATCGCATTGGTGAAGCTGGCAAGATCGAGCAGCGGGTCGCCGATCGTCGACAATTCCCAGTCGATCAGCGCGTTGAGGCGGGCAGGGGGCCCATCGGCAAACAGCGCGTTCGGCGTACCGACATCGCCGTGGATGATCCCCGCGTGAAAGCCCGAGGGCAGGTTGGCGCGCAACCAGTCGCGCGTCAGTTCATAACCCGGCAGGTCGCGCCCCGGATAGTCGTACAGTTCCTTGTAGCTGAGAAGTTGCCCCTCCCAGCGATCGACCTGGCGTTCCAGATAGTTGTCCGGCTTGCCGAAACCCTCCAGCCCGACCGCCTTGTAATCGACATTCGCCAGCGCGACGAGGCCGTCGACCATCGCATAGGCAATGCCGTATTCGTAGGGTGGCTTATCGAAGGGTGCCTTGTGGTAGATATGTTCGTCGATGATCGTCGCGGCCCAGCCCTCGACCATGTCCATGACATAAAATGGCGCTCCGATGACGTCGGTATCCGCGCAACTCCCCCGGCAGACCGGATGCGGGACGGGCGTGCCGTTGAGCGCGGTCAGCACGCGCGCTTCACGAAGCACGGTCTTTTCGCTGCCCGGTGGCGGGACGGCGGGTGGGCGGCGCAGGACCATCGTTTGGCCGCCTCGGTCGAGCGACAGGATGACGTTGCTGGTGCCGCCATGGATCTTCGCGGCCTTCAGCGGTCCATCGCCGAGGCTCGGAATGTTGGCATCGAGCCAGGCGGTCAGCCGCTCGATATCGTAAAGCCCTTCGGTGTCGGTCATGCTTCCTCCCGTTCGTCGGGCTCGGCTTGTTCGCCGATTACCCGGAGATTCGTTTCGATGGATTCGCGGATCGTGCGCAGCCCGGCGACGGTTGCCGCCAGCAGTTCGGGGTCGATCCCGGCGGAAAACAGCGCGGCGCGTTCCTCTCCGGCGACGTCTGCCAGGTGGCGCAGGCGTTCGCCCTCCGCAGTCGCTACCAGCAGGCGGGCACGTTTATGATCGGGATTGTCGCGCCATCCGATCAGCCCACGAACGACCAGCGCATCGGCAGCGCGTTGAATGACCTGGCGGGGATGCCCAAGACTCCGGCCGATCTGCGGCACGGTGGGCGGGTGGGATGCGCCAGTGACTGCGGTCAGCACTACATTCTCGACCTCGGTCAGTCCGTGCATGATCCGGATATCGCGAAAGACCGCAGTCGTGCGTCCACGCGCACGCGCGATCTCATCGAGGAATTGGATAAATTGATTCGCGTTGTCCAACATGGGGCGATCATGTCGGTTTGACACTTAAGTGTCAACTAGCAAATTTGATGGAGCAGGTGCCTGTCGGGCAACCCCCTCCATGTTCGCTTATGCGGAGGCAAACATCTTCATGATTTCGCCCGAAGTAACCGGACGACGTGCATCACCGACAAGGTTCATGCTCTCGGTCCGCAGGCCACCCAGATTTTCGCGCGGGCTGATATCAACGTCGCGACCCAGGTAACGCAGGGCCTTAACGGTGCAATTTTCACGGCCACCAAGCGCGGCGAAGGGGTCAAAATTGTACAACCGCATCGCATTCTTATGCGAAATGTCGTTGATCACGTCCTCGGGCTGGCCGAGCAGCGATGCCCATAGAAATTCGGGGCAGTTCGGCCACAATGTATCCGAATGTGGATAATCCGCTTCGTAGCAGACCATCTTCGGGTTCATGTATTCAAGGTTTTTCAGGCCGAACTGATCGTC
>JAQGKX010000194.1 GCA_028289885.1 Sphingomonadales bacterium | reverse complement strand
CTGAAGCCCGGCGGCACGTTCGTTGCCAAGGTCTTCGCGGGCGGCGCGGACAGCGCGATGGTCGCCGATCTGAAGCGAAATTTCACGACGGTGAAACACGCCAAACCGAACGCCAGCCGCAAGGAATCGTCCGAATGGTATGTCGTAGCGCAAGGGTTCAAGGGTGAAGAGCTTCGTTTGCAGCGTTTGGCGGAGCGCAACCCGCAACCCCAAGCCTAACGCGTCGCGGTAAATTCTTTCAGGCGGTTGTTGAACGCGATCAGTTCGTTGCCGCTGAGCAGCGATGTCGCGGAGAAACTCACCGATGCCGGATTGACGACCGCCCCGTTGCGGTAAACTTCGAAGTGCAGATGTGGGCCTGTCGATAGCCCCGTCGATCCGACATAGCCGATCACATCCCCCTGCGAAACGCGCGCGCCGGGTGCGACGGCGATGCGGCTCATGTGCGCGTAACCGGTGCCGAGGCCGCCCGCATGGTTCAACTTGACCATGTTGCCATGGCCGCCGTGCCAGCCCGCGAACGACACAATGCCATCGGTAGCCGCGTGGATCGGTGTGCCCGTAACAGCGCCGTAATCGACGCCCTGATGCATGCGCGTGTAGCCGAGCAACGGGTGGAACCGCATGCCGTAACCGCTGGTCTGGTGGCCGGCGACTGGCACGGCAAAGCCCGCGCGCTGCTGGCCGACGCCTGCGGCATCATACCATTCGGTGCGGCCGCCGATGGTCCACTGGATCATCCGCGTGGCCTGGTTGCCGTTGGTCAGCCCGGCGTAAAGCAGCTTGCCGAACTGAATCTCGCCCGTGGCAGCGCGGGCGCGTTCGACCACCATGTCGAAACGTGCGCCGTTCTCCAGATCGCCAAGCTGAACCTTCGACGTGATGGCGCGGAGATAGGTTTCAACCGCTTTCGGCGGTGCTCCGGCCCCGGTCGCGGACACATAAATGCCGTTGGATATCGTGCCGCCGATGCGCATCGGGGTATGATCCACCGCAATGGGCTGGCGCAGCATCGTCAGGCTGTTGCCGACGCGACTGAATGATAGGCGCATATCGAAACGCGCGCGGAAGCTCAGGTCGTTAAGCTGCCGCGCGTTGTTGAGACTGGCTCGACGACCCAGCGTCAGGCCAAGCGCGGTGCCGGGCGCAATCTGTGAGGGATCGACGACCGCAGATGTCATTTGCACGACCTGTGCTGCCTCCGCCGATCCAACTCCAGCGCGCTCGAGGGCGCGCGCGAAACCGTCGCCCTGTCCGATGGAGGCGGTCAGTTGCAGCGTCGGGCGTTCGGGCGTTCCGGTAAGTGTCTGGACGGCCTTCGTCGGTCCCATGCGGCTCCCCGTATCGGCGCCCCATGCAAGCGGTGTGATCGATTGCGCGCGGGCTTCTTCCCAGGCGTCGGCTCCCATCGCAGCGGGTGTCGAAGCGGGCAGGGCGCGATAACTCGGCGACAGGGCATAGGTGGCCGCACACAAGGCGATGCAGGTTGCAAAGCCGCGCCACCATTTACGGGAACCAATGTCCGCGCCGAGGTCGGGGGCAAATTCGAAACGGTAGAAAAAATCTGTCGGGACAGCGGGAGCGGCACGGCCGAATTGTGGCGCGACTCGTGGTTCGGCGGATATTGCGTGGCCGAGCGAAAGCGCGGCGGTGCCACCGAAACTGCCGAACTCCACGTCGCTGCGTCGATACAAGTCTGTGCGCCCCTGCGCTCGAGTGCCACCCACGCACGACGTTGCCGCCATCCCGGGTTGATGCACTGTGGACAGATTTCGTTAATGTCAAACTAACTGCTTTGATTCTCCGGCTTGCAACCGGGCGATTTCGCGCCATCTTAAGGGGATGGATTCGAAGCTGGTCGCTGTCCTCGGGCCTACGAACACAGGCAAGACGCACCTCGCGATCGAGCGGATGTGCGCGCATTCCAGCGGCATGATTGGTTTTCCGCTACGGCTGCTGGCGCGTGAGGTTTACGACCGGGTCGTCGCGATCAAGGGCGCAGGCGAGGTCGGGCTGATAACCGGCGAGGAGAAAATCCTGCCGCCCAAGGCGCGCTGGCTGTTGTGTACCGCCGAATCGATGCCGATGGATCGCGACGTTGCCTTTCTGGCACTGGACGAGGCGCAGATCGGCGCGGACCCGGAGCGCGGCCATGTTTTTACCGACCGGATGCTCCACGCGCGGGGTCGTGAGGAGACCATGATTCTGGGGTCGGAGGCGCTGGGAGGCATGGTCCGCGCATTGATGCCCAAGGCTGAGATCACCAGGCGGCCAAGGTTTTCGACCCTAAGCTACGCGGGCGCGAAGAAGCTGTCCCGCCTTCCCAAACGCTCGGCAATCGTCGCGTTCAGCGCGGAGGAGGTATACGCCGTTGCCGAAATGCTCCGGCGCGCGCGGGGTGGCGCTGCGGTGGTGATGGGGGCGCTCAGCCCGCGCACCCGCAACGCGCAGGTCGCTATGTTCCAGGCGGGCGAGGTCGATTATCTTGTCGCCACCGACGCGATCGGCATGGGGCTTAACATGGACCTGAACCATGTCGCCTTTGCCTCCCTGAGCAAGTTCGACGGGCATCGCCAGCGACGGCTGACGGTTGGCGAAATGGCGCAGATCGCGGGACGGGCAGGGCGGCACCAGCGCGACGGGACGTTTGGCTCGCTCGGCGGCGAGGAGATGTTCCGGCCCGAAGAGATCGAGGCGATCGAGGAGCATCGCTTTCCACGCATCGAACATCTGTACTGGCGTGACGGCAATCCCGACGTGTCGAGCCTGCCTGCGCTGATCGCGGCGCTGGAGGCCAAGCCGGACCGTTTCGAACTGCGCGCGGCACCCGAAGCGGTCGATCTCGCCGTGCTGAAGCGGCTGGCGGACGACCCGTTGGTGATCGAACGCGCGCGACATCCCTCGCGGGTGGCACGGTTGTGGGAGGCCTGCGGACTGCCCGATTTCCGCAAGGTCGGCCCCGAACATCATGCCCGGACGGTGCAGCGCGTCTATCGCCATCTGACCGAGGGTTCGGGGCATATCCCGACCGACTGGTTCGCCGGTGAAATCGCGCGGCTCGATGAAGTAGGTGGCGATATCCCGGCGCTGGGCGGCCGGATCGCGGCGGCGCGAACATGGGCGTATATCGCGCACCGGGCGGACTGGCTGGCCGATCCGAAGCACTGGGCGGCGCGAACCGAGGCGCTGGAAGAGAAACTGTCCGACGCGCTCCACAAGAAATTGACCGAGCGGTTCGTCGATCGGCGGACAACGGTGCTGATGCGCGAAATCGGGGCCGACCCGGCGATGCTCGACGTCGCGGTCGCCGAGGATGGCATTGTCAGCGTCGAGGATGAGCCGATCGGTCGGCTCGACGGCTTTGCCTTCACCGTTGATCCGTCCGCGCGGGTTGGCGAGCGCAAGCGTCTGCTGGCGGCAGCGGAACGGCGCTTGCCAAAGGAACGCGCGCGGCGGGCGCAGGCGCTGGTTGACTCGCCGGACATGGACTTCGCGCTGATGTCCGACCCCATAGGGATAGCGTGGCGCGGGGTCATGGTGGCACGGCTCGCTCCGGGGCGGACGTTGCTGGAGCCGCGGATCATCCCCGATCCAGCCATCGGGCTGCTGAGCGTGATCGACCGTGAACGGGTCGGCCAGCGCATCGAAAACTGGCTGGCTGGCACGCTGACCCGCCACCTGAAGCCGTTGTTCGCGATGGCTGCCACGGGTGGCGACCTGTTCACGCCACCCCGGGTTCGTGCATTGCTGGCCCCGCTGGCTGCGGGCGGCGGCACTATGGACCGCTCCGGGATGGAGGGACCCTTGAATGCACTCGACTCCGATGATCGACGCATTTTACGGGCGGCGGGGCTGACGGTCGGGACGCTGGACCTCTACGACTCGCGATTGCTGAAGCCCGAGCCGATGCGGCTGGTCGCAGCGTTAAGTGCCGTCAGAGCCAAGTCGCCTATGCCGGCCCTGCCTGCACCCGGTGCGACTGTGACCGAAGCGCCCGGTGCATTGCCAGGCTTTCGAAAAGTCGGTGCCAAACAAGTGCGGATCGACCTGATCGAACGGATCGCGCGCGCGTTGCATGACCGCAGGCAGGCCAAACTGCCCTTCGTTCCCGATCCCGCGCTGGCCACGTCGTTCGGTGTCGATGCCGCGACATTCGAGCATATCCTGCGAGCCTGTGGATTTCGTGCGGAAAATGGCGGCAACTGGGTCTGGCGCAGTCGCCCCCGCGCGGCGCCGTCGAAAGCGACACCCCAATCGCCACACTTCGCCGCGCTGGAGGGATGGGCACGCCGTGTCTGACGCCCAGATGCGCCTCGACAAATTCCTGTGGTTCGCGCGCCTCGCCAAGACGCGCAGTGCGGCGCAGGCGATCGCGGCGAGCGGCCATCTCCGCATCGACAGCCGCCCCATCGATCGCGCCCATGCGGCAATCCGCACCGGACAGGTCATCGCCTTTCCTCAGGGACCCAACGTCAGGGTGCTGCGAATCGAAGCCCTGCCGTCGCGCAGGGGACCGGCACCCGAAGCACAACGTTGTTACACAGATTTGATTGCCGACGGGAAAGTGGCTCTGTGATTGACGAGTCCGTCCCGGAAACCTAACGGACCGGCATTAACCCGGAGTTCCTACCGACATGACTTACGTCGTTACCGACGCATGCATCAAGTGCAAGTATATGGAT